>JAPLQZ010000147.1 GCA_026399415.1 Rhodocyclales bacterium
CCGATGGTCTTCAGGTCGACACCTTCCGAACGCAGCCAGGCCGGCACCAGGTTCAACAGCAGATACAGCGGCAGCCCCGAGGAAAACCCGGTGAACACGCAGATCAGCATGCGCCGGGTGAACAGCGCGGCGAGCCAGGCCGGCATCACGGCATGTCCGGCGGGCTGACCACGCCACGCCCGCCGCGATCAAGAGCGTGGGTGGAAATCATGGTGGCGGACTACAACCCGGCGTCAGCCTTCAGCGCCGCGGCCTTGTCGGTGGCTTCCCAGGTGAATTCCGGCTCGTCGCGGCCGAAGTGGCCATAGGCGGCGGTCTTCTCGTAAATCGGGCGCAGCAGGTTGAGCATCTGCACGATGCCCTTCGGCCGCAGGTCGAAATGCTTCTTCACCAGTTCGGCGATGGTGGCGTCGGCGACCTTGCCGGTGCCCTGCGTCGTGACCCAGACCGAGGTCGGCTCGGCGACGCCGATGGCGTAGGAAATCTGCACCAGGCACTTGCTGGCCAGCCCTGCGGCGACGATGTTCTTCGCCACGTAGCGGCTGGCGTAGGCCGCAGAGCGGTCGACCTTCGACGGATCCTTGCCGGAGAAGGCGCCGCCGCCGTGAGGTGCCGCACCGCCGTAGGTATCGACGATGATCTTGCGCCCGGTCAGGCCGCAATCGCCCTGCGGACCGCCGACGACGAAGCGGCCGGTGGGGTTCACCAGATACTTGATCTCGCCCTTGATCAGGTCCTTGGGCAGCATCGGCTTGATGATTTCCTCGATCACCGCTTCGCGGATCTGCGGCAATTCGATGTCCGGCGCATGCTGGGTGGAAACCACCACGGTATCGATGGAATGGGGCTTGCCATCCCGGTAGCGGATCGTCACTTGCGACTTCGCATCCGGCCGCAGCCAGGGCAGGCGACCGTCGCGACGCAGCATCGACTGGCGCTCGACCAGGCGGTGCGCCAGGTAGATCGGCAGCGGCATCAGCACCGGCGTTTCGTCGCAGGCGTAGCCGAACATCAGGCCCTGGTCGCCGGCGCCCTGGTTAAGGTTGTCGTCGTAGGCCTGGTTCACGCCCTGGGCGATGTCCGGGCTCTGCTTGTCGTAGGCCACCAGCACGGCGCAGCCCTTGTAGTCGATGCCGTACTCGGTGTTGTCGTAGCCGATGCGCTTCAACACGTTCCGTGTAATGCCGATGTAATCGACATTGGCCTTGGTCGTGATCTCGCCGGCGAGCACTACCAGGCCGGTGTTGCACAGGGTTTCGGCGGCGACGCGGGAATGCGCATCCTGCGCCAGGATGGCGTCGAGGATGGCATCCGAAATCTGGTCGGACACCTTGTCCGGATGGCCTTCCGAAACCGACTCGGAAGTGAATAGAAAATCGTTTGACATGGTCTCGCTCCATAAACAAAAACGCCTCATTGCTGCGGCGAGGCCGGCTTTGAGGCGTGAGCGGGCGACGCTTTAGCGCTACTTGTTTTTCCACCGTTGCCGGTGTTCTCCGCCACGCAAGTTGTCATTTAACTCGGCGGAACAGGGCGCATTTTAGGCGTGATCGGCCATGACCGTCAATCCTGGGTGATAAAGTGCGCCCATGCCCTGGCTACTGCAATTCTGCGCGGCGCGTGCCGCCTTCGCGACGATGTTCACCGCCTGGTCGGCAATGCTGCCCCTGCTGCAGACCGACTGGCAGATGAGCGCGTGGCAGGGCGGCATGGTGCAGTCCGCCTATCACGTCGGCTTCCTGATCTCGTTGTTCTCGGTCGGCTTCCTGTCCGACCGCCATGGCGCACGCCGCATCTACCTGCTGACCAGTGTTGCCGCGGTAGTCAGCGGCCTGCTGTTCGCCCTGCTCGCCGACGGCTTCGTTTCGGCGCTGCTGCTCTACGGTCTCACCGGTCTGTGTTCGGGCGGCTCCTACACGCCGGGACTCGCCATCGTCGCGCAGCAGATGCGCGTACGGCAGGGTCGCGCCCTCGGTTACTACCTCGCGGCCGCCTCGCTCGGCTATGCCATCGGACTGTTCATCGCCAGCGCGATGCTGCCGCTGGCCGGCTGGCGCGGCGCCTTGGTCGCCATGGCCTGCTGCCCACTGCTGGGCATGGCGCTGGGTTTCCGCGCGCTGCGCGACGTGCCGAACATCGTGCATGCTTCACCCGACGGACACAACACCCTCGGTCGCCTGCTCGAGGTGGCGCGCAACAAGCCGGCGATGCTCTCGATCTGGGGTTATACCTTTCATGCCTGGGAACTGCTCGGCTTGTGGGCCTGGTTGCCGGCCTTCCTCGCGGCCGCAGCCATCGCCGGCGGTGCGGCGGGAACGCAGGCAGCCAGCCTTGGCGCCACCCTCAGCGCGCTGACCTATCTGGCTGCCGTGGTCGGCAGCGTGCTCGGCGGCTCGCTATCGGATCGTTTCGGACGCACCGCCGTTACTTTGCTGATGGCGGTCGCCAGCCTGGCCTGCTCTTTCAGCTTCGGCTGGATGATCGGCCTGCCGATGTTCCTGCTGGTGGCCGTGGCGGTGTTCTACAACCTCACCGGCGTCGCCGATTCGTCGATCCATTCGACGACGCTGACGGAACTCGCCGATCCCCGCTACCTCGGCGCCGCGTATTCGCTGCGCTCGCTGCTCGGCTTCGGCGCCGGCGCGATTTCGCCGTGGGTGTTCGGCCTGGTGCTGGACTGGGGAAGGGCCGGTGCCGGCCTTCCCGATCACGTGGTGTGGGGGCTGGCGTGGTCGACGCTGGGGCTGGGCGGGCTGCTCGGTCCGGTGGTGGTGTGGCGCCTGCGGCGGATGCCGGAGGCGGTGAAGTTGGCTGGCGGGAAGCGCTGACGGCGGCGGGCGGCACCCGGCCAGATACCAGTTAGTCGAGCAACCGAAATCAGGCGCCTGCTTGAACCTGTCAACGGTCGCTCAGCTTTTGCAGCGGGCTGACCGACATTGATCAGCCATCCGTCTGAACGCCAGAAATCATTGTGGCACATCTAGAAAAGCAGCAATCGCGCCATTCACGGCATCAGGCCGCGTCATAGGCGCCATATGTCCGCCATCTGGAATCTCAATCACCTGCCAATTAGGAAAGGCGGCAGACAGCAGATCAACAATCTGACTCATCACCATGCGAGTATCTGCTGCACGCATAAGCAGCGTTCGCGCCGACACGTTTGCAAAAGAATCTGCGGTCGTTGGCGTTTGCGCAGAGTCCCATTCATAGTAGTTTGGAAGAAGTAGCGCGGCAACGGCTTTCTGTCGATCCACCGGGGTTGCCTCCCACGCGCCCTCGCCATTGAAGTAGTCGGTAAACCTCTTGGCAAGCGCATCCCATTGAGCAGTTCCACCCAGCCGCTTTACATCCGCATGAAGCGCTGACGCCTCTGCCCAGGCCTCTCGCCGACCATGTTCGCGCAGCATTGATGCCAACATGGGTTCGAACAGAGCCAAATGCGAAACCCTGGCGCCCAGTATCCTGGCCGTGGCAAGAGCGACGCCACCACCCCAAGAATGCCCAACGAGGCGAATGGGTTCTTCAAGCTCTTCGCATACAGCGAGCAGGACTTCCGCCGCCGCATCGATCGTCTGCGTTCCATCTTCAGTCCATGCGGTGGTCTGCCCATACCCATGCAGATTGGGCGCCAGAACCCGATAACGATCCTGCAAACGCTCGATCAAGCGCTTCCACTGTCGGTTTCCGCTGACGGAGCTGTGCGCCAGCACGACAGGAGGCCCCTTGCCTTCATCAATAAACTCGACACGCAAGTTGCCGCGTTCAATGATACGCATCATGTTGCTCCGACTCTCAGAGACCGTCAGCCCCCGGATTGATTACTTTTTGGCCGCGTCCACCCAGCTTCTGGCATGCCCCGCTCGCGGGATTCAGTGACAGTCGAATACGATGCGCGCTATTGCTTGAAACGTCAACATTTGAATGGCCAAAGGGATTGTCAGGCAAGCGCCAAACTCAAACGACCGCAAACATTGCGCCGCACAACGGGTTGCTCGTCTATCCATCACCAAATACGGATGCCGCAAATACGGGCCTTGATGCTGAGTTCAGTGCGCCTGCACCCGGCCCCACTCGCGCTCGAACACGCGCACCAGCGACTGGTTGTCGAGGCGATTCGGCTCGGCGGGCATGCGCGCCATGTCGGCGGGGAAGTGGAACAGCGCCGGCAGTGCATCGGGCGTGATGAAGCGGGTCGGCACCGGGATCGTCGCGGGCGGCCGGTACTCGCGCCGGCCGGCGAGGATGTAGCCCCATTCGCCGAAGCTCGGCACCAGCGCATGATAGGGTGCGGTCTGCCAGCCGGCGGCTTCCAGCGTGGCGACCACAGTCCAGAAACTTTCCCGCGCATACATCGGCGAGGTGGCCTGAACCACCAACAGACCGGTTTCGGCGACGTGATGCTTGAGCAGGCGGTAGAAGGCGGTCGAGTAGAGCTTGCCCAGGCTGTGGTTCGACGGGTCGGGGAAATCCGCGACAACGAAATCAAACATTTCCTGATTCTGTTCCAGCCATTGCAGGGCATCGGCATTGATGATTTTCAGCTTGGGCGAACCCAGTGCCTCGCCGTTCAGGTCGCGCAGCATGGGCGACTTCGAAAACAGCTCCGTCATGCGCGGATCGAGATCGACCAGCGTGATGCTGTCCACCTGCGGGTATTTGAGGATCTCGCGCATCGCCATGCCGTCACCACCGCCCAGCACCAGCACGCGGCGTGCGCCGGGTAGCGCGGCGAGGCCCGGATGCACCAGCGCCTCGTGGTAGCGGTATTCGTCACGCGAGGAAAACTGCAGGTTGTGGTTCAGATACAGGCGCAACTCGTCGCGCCAGCGCGTGATGACGATGCGCTGATAGGGGCTCGACTCGGCATGGACGATGTCCTCGCTGTACAGATTCGCCTCCGCCAGGCTGACGAAATGACCGGCGAAACCGAAGCCGACGGCGAGCAGGCCGATCACCGCGACGCATTGCGCGCGCAGTGTCACCATCGGCCCGATCTGCTCCCGGAACAGCCACAGCGCCCAGACGGCGACGGCCGCGTTGAGCAGGCCGAACAGCAGCGCGCTGCGCACCAGACCCAGATGCGGCGCCAGCAGCAGGGGAAACAATACCGACACCGCCAGCGCGCCGATGTAGTCGAAGGTCAGCACCTGCGCCACCAGATCCTTGAACGCCACCTCGCGCTTGAGGATGCGCATGATCAGCGGGATTTCCAGCCCGACCAGAATGCCGATCAGCAGCACCAACCCGTAGAGCGTGAAGCGGAAGGGCCCGGCGTGCAGCGTGAACAACAGGAACAGCAGGCCCGCCGAAAGGCCGCCGAGCAAGCCGACCAGCAGCTCGATCTGGATGAAGCGCACCAGCAGATTGCCGCCGACATGTTTTGACAGCCAGGAGCCGATGCCCATGGCGAACAGATAGACGCCGATCACGGTGGAAAACTGCATCACCGAATCGCCCAGCAGATAGCTCGCCAGGGCGCCGGCTATCAGCTCGTAAGCCAGCCCGCAGGAGGCGACGATGAAGACGGAGACCAGCAGGGGACGCTGCATTACGGCATGGTCATTTATGGAACGTTCGCGCCGCGTTGGCGGAACGCACCGGCTGGGCGTCGGCGCTTTCGGAGAACATGCTCCAGCCCAGGTATTGTCCGTAGTTGAACAGGGTAAATGCGGCCAGGCTGAGGATCATCGCGGCGCGCGGCATCAGTCGTCTCCCCCGGAATCGCCGTCGCTATCGCCGGAGCCGATGTCGGCGCCGCTGGAAAGGAAGTCTGCGTTCTTCCAGCGCTCGATCTCGAAGGCAGTCATCCGGTAACGGCTGAACAGCGGCAGGGCGGCGAGGAATATCAGCAGGAAGAAGAAATTGCTCCAGGCCGCCTGATCGCGGATGACCTTGACGCGGTCAGCCACGGCGACGGGTTTCTCCGCCGAAATCTCGGGGTCGATGACGAAGTAATAGGTGCCGGCCGGCAGGTCGCGGAACTCCAGTTCGCGCGAACGATCGCCTTCGCTCCAGCTTTCGCCGCCGTCCGACCCGTGCCAATAGGCGACGTCGCTTTGCGCGGCCCAGGCGCGACCGCTGTTCTTCTCGACCAGTGTCAGTCCCAAGCCAAGCCAGTTGTTTTCAAGATCGGTGTCGTGGCGCAGCACGACGTTGCGCGCCGCGCTGTCGAGCTGGAAAGTTTGCGTGGTGACGGGATCGTCGCTTCCCGGCGAGAACACCAGCCGCTGGTCCAGCAGCGTACGGCCGCCGAGAATGAAAAACCAGAGTGCCTGCGCGAAGACGGCAAGGGCGACGAACTTCCAGAAATTATTGAAGACGCGGCGATGACTTTCGGTACGCGGGTTCGGCTGATTCGCGCCAATGCCGACGGCTGCGGGCAGTGCCGCTTTCAGCTTGAAGGCGGCAGCTACGTCCTCGGCCGGCAGGTACTCGCCGAGCGACCAGCTGGTTTCGTTGCGGCTAGCCTCGCGGCTCAGCATCTTCGGCGGGCCGATGAAGTCGATGGTCTCCCAGGTTTCGCCGACTTTGATCTTCCAGGTGAATTCGCCGATGACATAGCGGGTGACGGCCGAGCCGGCCGAGTAGCGCCGATAGGTTTCGCCGTTGTAGGTCACGGTTGGCAGGCCGACGCTATAGCGCGGTGGTTTGCTGACCGGACTCACCCAGTTCCAGTGTCCGTCGGCTTCCACCAGCCAGCGGAAACCCTCTTGCGGGTGATGCATCAGGTATTCCTGCCAGTGGTAGTCGATGCCGTCCGCCCTGATGACCCGTTGCTGGAATCCGATGATTGTCCAGTCCTGACCGACAAAGCGTCCCGTGCTGCCGAGCGGAATCAGCGGTTCGATACGGGTTGCCGCTTCGGCTTTCTGCAGGATGCGCAGGCTTTCGTTGGCGGGTTCGAGAATGGTGAGGCAGGACTGACAGGCTACGCTTTGTATTGCCTTGTCATGGAGGGTGATGGCGGAACCGCACTTTGGACATTGCAGCGCCTTGACCACTCCGGCAGGTTTTCCGGCGACCTGATCGGCGCGCAGGTTGGCGAATTTGAATGTGGCAAACGGCAGCGATTCGCCGACGAAGAACAGCGGCGGCGTTTCCGAGTAATCGATGCTGGCGAAGGCCGCGGCGGACTCATCCGTGGTGCGCAGGTCGGCCAGCTGCGCCGGATAGCCGGCGCCGAAGGCGAAGGGCAGCTCCCCTTGGCCCGAGATGCACATGGCTTCTTCGAGATCGGTGACGACGAAATCCCTGCCGGCCAGCTTGAGCTCGTCGTTCGGCATCAGCGTGGCGAATTCCGGCAGTGGCGCGCCCGGCGCCGTGAGGAAACTGACCAGGTATTCGCCACCGGCATCGGAAAGCCAGCCGCCGCGCTGGTCGTCGAACAGCAGGTGCCACTCGTTCCAGACCCCCGCTTCATACCGCAGCTGGATGCGCCCGATCACTGCGAAATGTACGCCGTGATACTGGCCTTCGGTGCCGATCCGGATTGGCGAGGCATCCTCGATGAGGTCGGCCATGCGGCCGAGATTTTCCAGATCGCCGCCATGGCGCACCAGCGTGCTGCGACAGAACTCGCAGACGGCATGAAAGGACGCCGACGACTTGAAGGCGACCGGCGCGCCGCAGGCGGGGCAGTTGGCGCTGAAGGACATGGGCCGATTACCGTTGCCGCGGTCTTAGCCGAGTTTCTTCAGCAGCTCCGCCTTCTTCGCATCGAACTCCGCTTGCGACAGCATGCCCTTGCCCACCAGCCCGTGCAGCTTCTCTATGGTGGCGACGATCTCGTCCGCGGAAACCGGAGTGGCAGCCGGCGCAGGAGTCGGCGCTGGTGATACGGCGGCTGGAGCCGGCGCTGGGTTCAACGACTGCGCCATTGAAGCCGCGACCTGCTGGCCGACGCCAAAGCCGACGCCGACTCCCGCGCCCAGTCCGGCCAGCCCGCCTTCGTTCTTCGCCGCCAGGGGAATCGCCTCGGCGGTCTGGAACTGCGTGTAGGCCTGCATGCCGCCCATCATGTTGACGCCGATGCGCTTGTCGAGCATGGCCTGCAGTTCCTCGGGCAGCGAGATGTTCTGCACATTGAGGCTGTCGAGCGACAGGCCGTATTGCTGGAACATCGGGTCGAGCTTGGCCTTCAGCGCCTTGCCGAACTCATCCTGGTTGCCGGCCATGTCGATAAAGGGCACGCCGGATTCGCCGAAGATGTCGGAGATGTGGCCGACGATGGTGTTGCGCAACTGGCCTTCGAGCTGCTCCGAGGTATAGCTTTCCAAGGTGCCGGAAATCGTGGTGTGGAAGGCTTTCGGGTCGGTCAGGTGGAAGGCATAGATGCCGAAGGCGCGCAGCCGCACCATGCCGAAATCCTTGTCGCGGATGGTCACCGGATTCGGCGTGCCCCATTTGCGGTCGAGCTTCTGGCGCGTGGAAAAGAAGTACACGTCGGACTTGAAGGGCGACTCGAACAGCTTGTCCCAGTTCTTCAGGTAGGTCAGCACCGGCAGCGTCTGCGTGGTGAGCTTGTACATGCCGGGACCGAACACGTCGGCGATCTGGCCCTCATTGACGAACACCGCCACCTGCGATTCGCGCACCGTCAGGCTGGCGCCGTGCTGGATCTCGAACTCGGCCATGGGAAAGCGCCAGGCCATCGTATCGGTATCGTCCTCGGTCCACTGGATGATGTCGATGAACTGTTTCTTGATGAAATCCATGAGTGCCATGTGCGTCTCCTCTAGTAAGTCATGCAGGCGGCGTTAATCAGGCCGACAGTGATCGATAGTGCCGCGACAAAAGTTGCGGGTGCGGCGCGTCCCGCGGCGATGTCTTCCTGGAGTTGCGGCAGCGCCACGCGCGCCACGCCCCAGGCCAGCAGTTGCACGATGCCGGCGATGACCCCCCACACCGCGAGGTCGAGCAGCGTGTCGCTGTGGGCGATGACGTTGGCAATGGGCAGGGCGAAGCCGAGCAGGGCGCCGGACAGCGAGATGGCCGCCGCGGTGTTGTTGCCGCGGATCAGCGCGATCTCGTCGTAGGGGGTGACGTAGAGGTAGATTGCGACGAATGCGGCCAGCAGGGCGACAGCGGTGCCGAGGTAGGCTAGGAAATTTGGCAGCGCGGCGAGAAAATGGGCGGGCATGGAACACTCCTCCAGACGGTGACGCATTGTCGGCCATGAAGACGGTGCGATCAAGTGCCTGGTTTGATCGGCTAGACTGATTGTTCGGCAAAGGAAATGATCATGATCGATCTGCGCAACTACGGTTTCGAGGAGCAGCACCAGCATATCTACGACATGGCCTGGCGCTATGCGCAACAGCGGCACCACCCGCTGCTGCGGCGCATGGATGACGAGGACTGGTTTCCCGAGGACGAATATCGAAAGATGGGCGAGGTCGGCCTGCTCGGCACTACGGTGCCCGAATCGGTCGGCGGACCGGGCCTCGATCTGGTCTCGCAGTATTTCATCGGTGAGGCGCTGTCCTACTGGAACAACATGCTGGCCGCGAGCTGGGGCGCCAGCGAGAATCTGTGCGTGAACAACCTGGTCCGGAATGCCAGCGCCGCACAGCAGGCGCGTTTCCTGCCTCGCATGCTCTCGGGCATCGGCGCGCTGGGCCTTACCGAGCCGGGCGCAGGCTCGGATGCGCTGGGTTCGATGAAAACCACGGCGCGGCGCGACGGCGACCACTACGTGCTGAACGGCCGCAAGATGTTCATCACCAACGGCCCGGTCGCCGACCTGTTGCTGATCTATGCCAAGACCACGCCCGAGCGCGGCCAGCACGGCATTTCGGCCTTCGTCGTGGAAAAGGGTACGCCGGGTTTCTCTGTGGCGCAAAGCCTGAAGAAGATGGGCTGGCGCGGCAGCCCGACCGGCGAACTGTTATTCGACGACTGCCGCGTGCCAGCGGCCAACCTGGTCGGCGGCGAAGACAAGGGCGTCAAGGTGGTGATGAGCGGGCTCGACATCGAGCGCGTGTTTTTCAGCGGCCATGTCATCGCCATCGCCCAGCGCGCACTGGACCTGTCGCTCGACTACGCGAGAACACGCGTCCAGTTCGGCCAGCCGATCGCCGGCTTTCAACTGGTGCAGGGCATGCTGGCCGACATGTACGCGGCGCTGGAATCGGTCCGCGCATTTTCCTACCAGGTACTGAAAGAAGTCGCCGCCGCCAATGAAGCCGGGCGCGGCGAGATCCACAAGCGCTCGGCCGCCGCCGTGCTCCATGCCGGTTACATGCTGAAGATCGTGCTCGACCATGCCGTGCAGATCCACGGTGGCAACGGCTTCATGTGGGAGACGGAGGTAAATTGCCTCTACCGCGCCGGCAAGCTGATCGAGATCGGCGCCGGCACCACGCAGGTGCGGCAGTTGATCATCGCGGGGGAACTGCTCAGATAGTCTGGCTGTAAGCCGCCAGACCTTCCAGCACCAGATTGTCGATCAGGCGATGGGGCAGGTTCAGGTGTGGCGCCAGTTCGGCCGCCGCGCCGCCCGAGAGCAGGCACAGCGCATCTTCACCCAGCGTCGCGGACATGCGTTCGATGGCGCCCAGCGTGGCATGGATCGCGCCGCTGACGATGGCATCGTCGGTGTTGGTCGGTTGCGACCAGTAATGGCCGGCCGCGTGCGGCAGATCGGCGGTGTTGCGGGCCAGCGCCGCGCGCATCAGCGAGAGGCCGGGCAGGATCAGGCCGCCGCGAAACACGCCCTTGTCATCGAGCGCGTCGATGGTCGTCGCGGTGCCGGCCATTGCCACCACGCAAGGCCCCGCGTGCAGCGCCCGGGCCGCAATCAGTGCCGCCCAGCGATCGGCGCCCAGTTGCCGCGGGTTGTCGTAGCCGTTGGTGACGCCGCAGGCGGCGGCTGAGCTGGTGAGCCATTCGAGTGGAAGAGCGAGGCTGCCGGCCAGCGCGCCGATGCGCAGCCGCGTCGCGTCGCCCGCCACATTGCAGGCGGCGATGCGCGCCGGTCGCTCGGGTAGTTGAGCGATCAACTCGTCGAAGGCCTGATAGTTCAGCGCGCCCTGGATGCGCCAGCCGGTGCCGTCGAAGAGGCCGTACTTCAGGCGCGAGTTGCCGGCGTCGAGGCAGAGAATCATCGGCGTCAGGCCGGCCGCAGCGAGACTTCGCCGGAGAGGATGCGCTCGATGCGGCCGTCGACGTCGAGCAGCAGTGCGCCGTCGGTGTCGACGCCGCGGCAGATGCCTTCGCCGGGCGGCCCGAAATCGGTCGACAGAACGACGCGGACATCCTGAAAGGCGTGGCGCGTCATCCACTCCGGACGGATCGCGGCGAAGCCGCGGTTGGCAAAGATTTCGAGCGTGGTCAGCAGTTCGCCCAGCAGGGCGGCAAGCAGGTCGTTCTCGTCCACTGCGCTGCTGTCGGTGGCAATGGAGGCCGATGCGGCGCGCACGTCCTCGGGCATGCCGGAAGGCAGGCGCAGATTGATGCCGATGCCGATGATGGCGGCATGAGGCGCGCCGGGAACCAGTTCGATCAGAATGCCGCCCAGCTTGCGGCTATCCTTGAGGATGTCGTTGGGCCATTTCAGCGCCGTCTCGCCAGCACCGACTCTTTGTAACGCGCGGGCAACGGCGACGCCCACCGCCAGAGACAGGCCGGCCGGCGCGGTGCCCGGTGCAAAACGCCAGAGCAGGGAAAAGGTCAGGCTGTCGCCGGGGCTGGCGAACCAGGTGCGGCCGCGCCGGCCGCGGCCGGCGGTTTGCTCCTCGGCAATGACCACCGTGCCTGACGGCGCGCCGGCTTCGGCGCGACTCAGCAATACGCCGTTGGTCGAATCGCAGGTGGGCAGGACATCGATATCGAAGCGGCGGGCGTTGGCGCCGAGCTTGGCGGCAATGGCGGCGATGTTGGCAGGCATGCAGGTTTCCTATGACGACAGGCGCCTGGCGGCGCTCGTGGAACAGCCGGCCTGACTATACTTGAACCGGGACTTTAGTTGCGGCCGCTACGCTTAACGTCGATGAAGCCGACGTTAGCCTTCACTGAAACTTCGTTTTCAGGTCGCCCCGGAATCTCCCTTGATGTCATCCAGGCCGAGCTCCTGAATCTTGCGCGTGATGGTGTTGCGGCCGATGCCGAGCAGTTGCGCGGCGTCGATGCGGCGCCCTCCGGTGGCATTGAGGGCGCGACGGATCAGCGTGGCTTCGAACTGGCGCGTGAGCTGATTGAAGACCTCGCCGGGCGCGGCGCTGAGCAAGCGGTCGGTTTCGCTCGCCAGTGCGGCACTCCAGTTGGCGGGCATGTCACGGCGCGCCGCAGCGTCCGAGCCGTCGCGCAACTCGCTTGGGAGATCGGCAATATCCACGCTTTGCCCCGGGGCCATCACGCTCAGCCAATGGCATAGATTTTCCAGTTGCCGCACGTTGCCGGGGAATTCCAGCCCCTGCAGGTATTTGAGCGCCGCATCGGTGAGCTTCTTGGGTTCGCCGCCGAGTTCCTGAGCGCTTTTTTGCAGGAAATGCCTGGCCAGCAGCGGGATGTCATCACGCCGCTCGCGCAAGGGCGGCAGGCGCAAACGGATGACGTTGAGGCGGTGGAACAGGTCTTCGCGGAACAGGCCCTGTTTGACGCGGCCTTCCAGATCCTGGTGGGTAGCGGCGATCACGCGGACGTTGGCCTTCACCGGCTGCTGGCCGCCGACGCGGTAGAAGTTGCCTTCCGACAGCACCCGTAGCAGCCGGGTCTGCAACTCCGCCGGCATGTCGCCGATCTCGTCGAGGAACAGCGTGCCGTTGTCGGCCTGCTCGAAACGACCGCGACGCAGTGCGCTGGCGCCGGTGAAGGCGCCTTTTTCATGGCCGAACAGCTCGGATTCGAGCAGATCGCGTGGAATGGCCGCCGTATTGATGGCAATGAAAGGCGCATCCTTGCGCGGACTGTGCCGGTGCAAGGCGCGGGCAACCAGTTCCTTGCCGGTGCCGGATTCGCCGTTAATCAGCACCGTGGCGTGGGACTGGGACAGTCGGCCGATGGCGCGAAAGACTTCCTGCAAAGCGACGCCCTGCCCCAGAATCTCCGGCACGGCACTG
This sequence comes from Rhodocyclales bacterium, assembly GCA_026399415.1. Lineage (GTDB taxonomy): Bacteria > Pseudomonadota > Gammaproteobacteria > Burkholderiales > Rhodocyclaceae > Sulfuritalea. The sequence continues at coordinate 13,059 of JAPLQZ010000147.1, forward strand.
GTTTCCTCGGGGGCACCGCCTTGGTGCGCCGCTTGGGTCATCGCCCTGCGCACCAGATCCACCGCCTGATCGACGTCGAAAGGCTTGGGCAGATATTCGAAAGCGCCGCCCTGGAATGCCGCCACGGCGGAATCGAGGTCGGAATAGGCCGTCATGATGATGACCGGCAGATCGGGATAGTGTTCTTTCGCATGGCGCAACAGATCGAGCCCGCTGCTGCCGGGCATGCGAATGTCGGAGACCAGCACCTGCGGCCGCTGGCCGCTATCGAACGCCGCCAGCGCTTCGTCGGCGGAGCCGAAGCACCTGGCCGGAATGTTCTCCCGACCGAGGGCCTTTTCCAGCACCCAGCGGATGGAGCGGTCGTCATCGATGATCCAGACGGGATTCATGTTTTTTCCTTGTTCTTTCTGGCCAGTGGCAGCATCAGCGAAAAGCAGGTGCGGCCCGGGCGCGAATCGACTTCAATGGTTCCGCCGTGTTGTTGGACAAAGCTCTGGGCGATGGTGAGTCCGAGGCCAGTGCCGTTTTCACGGCCCGATACCAGCGGATAAAATATCTTGTCGCACATGTCCGCCGCTATACCCGGTCCGTTGTCGATCACTTGCAATTCAAGTGCCAGTTGATAGTGCTTCTTGGCCAGCGTGACGCGTCGTGCCGCCCGGGTGCGGAAAATGATCTCGCCATTGCCCTGCATCGCCTGCGCGGCATTTCGCGAAATATTGAGAATGGCCTGGATCAATTGTTCGCGGTCGCCGGTAATGTCGGGCAGCGAGGTGTCGTAGTCTCGCTTGACCCTGACATCGTGGTATTCGGCGTGGATCAGGCGCCGCACGCGCTCCAGGATTTCGTGAATGTTCACCAGCGCCGGCTGCATCACGCGATGGGACGAGAGCAGGCGCTGCATCAGTGTTTGCAGGCGGTCGGCTTCCTCGATGATGACCTGGGTGTATTCCTTGAGCGGCTCGCTGGCCAGTTCGCGTTCCAGCAGTTGCGCGGAGCCGCGAATGCCGCCTAGCGGGTTCTTGATCTCGTGCGCCAGATTGCGCACCAGTTCGCGGTTGGCCTGCTGCTGCTGCGCGAGCTGCTCCTCCCGCGTCGCCTTCAACTGCTGGTCGATCGGGCGCACTTCCAGCAACAGCCGCGCGTTGCTGGTTTCCACCGGTGTCACCGTGCAATCGACATGCA
>JAPLQZ010000111.1 GCA_026399415.1 Rhodocyclales bacterium
CATGACGATGTTGGCGGCGCTCTTGCCCTTGTCCATTTCGTCAAGGATTTGATTGACGTTGATACCCTGGTAAGGCACGGTGGATTCGCTTGCGATGCGGGCATTTACCGGCATCAGGTAGTTCTGGTTATTGACTTGAATGCCATGCCCGGCAAAATAAAACAGCGCCGCCTCGCTGCCACCGATCTTGCTGCCGAATTCGGCAATGGTGTCGCTCATGGCTTCCAGCGTCTGGTTCCGGCGCTCGATGACCTCGAAGCCGAAACCGCGCAGCGCTTCGGCAATGTCTTGCGCGTCATTGGCCGGGTTCGACAGCCGGGGAAGATTCTCGGGATACTGGTAATCGCCGTTGCCGATCACCAGCGCGATGCGTCGGCCCTGGCTGACGGGGGCGACGGCCAGCGTTTTGTTGGTGTTGGCTGGTGCCGAGGCGGCAGGCGCCGGAGCGAGAAATTTGCCGAGGGATTCAAACAGGCCGGGGTTGTCGGCGGCGTGGGCGAGCGAAACGCAGAATGCCGCCAAGGCAAACGCCTGAAACAGGCGAACACAAAATATCCGGAGACAGAGGCTTGGCATGGAGCGCGAATCTTATGCCGGGAATAGGTGCAGGGCAAGAATGGCTATTGACGAAGCGCCGGGCTTTAGCCGATTGCGGCCATGAATTTCAATTACTCAAACGAAATCCCGCCTCTCGCGCAGCGCCTGCGCCACCGTCGCCGCGTCGGAAAACTCCAGTTCGCCGCCTACCGGCAGGCCGCGCGCGATGCGGCTGACCTTGAGGCCGCGCGCATGCAGCAGTTCGGAAAGGTAATGCGCGGTCGCCTCGCCCTCGTTGGTGAAATTGGTGGCCAGAATCACTTCCTTGACCACACCGTCGGTGGCGCGCGAGAACAATCGCTCGAACATCAGTTCCTTCGGCCCGACGCCGTCCAGAGGACTCAGCCGGCCCATCAGCACGTAGTAGAGGCCGTTGTAGGCATGCGTCTGCTCCATGCTGTTTGCATCAATTGGCATTTCGACTATGCACAGCTGCGAGGCATCGCGTCGCGTCGACAGGCAGCGGTCGCAGATTTCGGCCTCGGTAAAGTTGTTGCAGCGACCGCAGTGATGCAGCAACTGCAACGCGGCATCGAGCCCTCGGGCGAGGCGATCAGCGCCGCTCCGCTCGCGTTGCAACAGGTGGTAGGCCATGCGCTGCGCCGACTTGGGGCCGACGCCGGGAAGGCAGCGCAATGCCTCGATAAGCTCATCGAGACTCGATGACGACGCCATTAGAATGGCAGTTTCATTCCGGGCGGTAGATTCAAACCGGCGGTGAAGCCACCCATTTTTTCGGCGGTGGTTGCCTCCGCGCGCCGATTGGCATCGTTGAGCGCAGCCGCGATCAGGTCTTCCAGCATTTCCTTGTCGTCCATCACCGAAGCGTCGATGGTGACGCGCTTGACGTCATGCTTGCAGGTCATCAGCACTTTCACCGCGCCGGCGCCTGATTGGCCTTCCACTTCCACCAGCGCCAGCTGTTCCTGCGCTTTTTCCATGTTGGCCTGCATTTGCTGCGCCTGCTTCATCAATCCGGCTATGCCACCCTTCATCATTTTTCCTGCACTCCTTAAACGGGTTTGATCGTTGCTTCGTCGATGCTGGCATCGAACAGGTCCACCACATCACGCACGAAGGGATCCTGTTCGATTGAGGCGATGGCATTTTCCTGGCGTTCGCGGTCAGTGTTCTGCCGCCGCGCGGCGGGCGTTTCGCTGGCCGGCTCGGCCACCGTGATATCCAGTCGCAGTTGCGCTCCCCAGAGTTCGCGCAGGGCAAGCTGAAGCTTTTCCTGGTGGGCCTGCAGATGCTTGTGCGCAGGAGCAAGACGCAAGCGCACCAGCGTCGCACCGCGTTCGACCAGTTCGCAATGTTGAGCCAACTGCCGCGCCATGCCGGGAAGGCGGGTGGCCAGCGCATGCCAGTCATCTTCCACCGGCGCCTGAGTCGTGGCTGGCGGGGCAGGCGCTGCGGTTACCACAGGAGTCGGCGCTGGTGGGACGGCGGCAGGAGCTGGACGCGGCGGCGGCGCCGTGCGCACCGGCGCCGGTGCGGCTGCCACCTTCGTCGCTGCCTTGGCCGTCGCTCTGGCCGCACCGGCACGCTCCGGCCGGAATGCGTGCAGCCGCAGCAGCGTCATGACAAAGCCGGCATAGTCGTCAGGCGCCAGCGACAATTCATCGCGTCCGTGAATCGCAATCTGGTAGGCCAGTTGCAGATACTCGGCATCCAGCGCCTGTGCGTAGGGTGCCAGGCGACTGCGCTCGGATTCGTCGAGCAGCGCCTCGGGGGCAAACTGTGCCAGCGCAATGCGATGGAACAAGGTCGCCAGTTCCTGCAGGCCTCCGTCAAACGACAGGCTGCGGGCATCCATCAGCTTGGCCACCTCGAGCATGGCGTGCACGTCCTGCGTCACCAGCCCGTCGAGCAGCGCAAACAGGTGTTCGTCGCCCACCGTGCCGAGCATGGCGCGCACGCCCTCGTCTTCCACCTTGCCGGCGCCGTGGGCGATGGCCTGATCAAGAAGCGACAATGCATCGCGCATGCTTCCCGCGGCGCCCTTGGCCAGGTGGCGCAGCGCGCCCGTTTCGAAAGCCACGCCCTCGGCCTCCAGCACGTGCGACAGATGGTCGACGATAAGCGTCTGCGGCATCTGCTTCAGGTTGAATTGCAGGCAGCGCGACAGCACGGTAACGGGGATCTTTTGCGGATCTGTGGTGGCGAGGATGAACTTGACGTGCTCCGGCGGCTCTTCCAGTGTCTTCAGCATGGCATTGAACGCATGCCCGGAAAGCTGATGAACTTCGTCGATGACATAGACCTTGTAGCGGCCAATGGTCGGCGCGTAGGTGGCGCGCTCCAGCAAAGCGGTCATGTCATCGACGCCGCGATTCGAAGCGGCATCGAGTTCCATGTAATCAATGAAGCGGCCGCTGTCGATCTCGGTGCAGGCCGAACACACGCCGCAGGGAATGGAACTGACGCCGGCTTCGCAGTTCAGGGCCTTGGCCATGATGCGTGCCAGCGTCGTCTTGCCCACGCCGCGGGTGCCGGTGAACAGATAGGCGTGATGCAGTCGATTCTGGTCCAGCGCGTGGGTCAGGGCGCGCACCACGTGTTCCTGCCCCACCAGGGTAGCGAAAGACTTGGGGCGCCATTTGCGGGCAAGGACCTGATAACTCATGTGGCGATTTTATCAGGCCCGTCACGACAAACGGAGCAAGCGTCATCAGACGCTTGCTCCGCATTCTTTCAGGCGCCCGGTGCTAGCCCTTGCGCGGTTCCGCTGCTCCGGGAGCGCCCTGCCCTTCGCGACCGGGACCACCGCGACCGGGACCATGCCGATGCCGGCCGGCGTTGCTGAAATGCTTGTCTGCCGCGGCTTTCTGCTCGGGCGTGAGTGCGGCATAGAGCCGGTTGAAGGTTTCGTTAACCGATTCCATCGCGGCGACGCGTTGTTTCATGATGTCCTCCATCTGCGTCATGCGCTCCGGAGCGGTCACCGGCTTGTCGTCTTTGATGCGCTCGCGCATGGCCTGGAAGCCCTTGCCGGCTTCAGCCTTCGATTTGTCGGCGAAGGCTTGCCAGAGCGGTTCCTGCTGAGCCGTGAGCTTGAGTTCGCTCTTGAACCGAGTCAAGCGCTGCTCGACCCGGTGTCAAACCAAAATAGAAATGTCCCCTTTTGCGCAAGATAGAGATGTCCCCTGCTGATGCGCATGGGTTACGGGGGTGTGCCTTGGCCGCCCGATCGGGCGGCCAAGGCACGCGCCGCGGCGACGGGGTGGAACGGTTTGC
>JAPLQZ010000201.1 GCA_026399415.1 Rhodocyclales bacterium
TCGCCCAGCGCGCGACCGCGCGCCTCGGCGGCCAGGATGCCCTGTTCGATGGCGCCGGCAATGCCGCTGGCGTCAAACGACGACAGCGCCGCTTCGGTGGTGCCGCCTTTGGAGGTCACGCGTTGGCGCAAGGTCGAGATCGACTCGCTGCTCTGTTCGGCCAGACGGGTGGCGCCGACGAAGGTTTCGATGCTGAGTTGTCGTGCGGTGCTCGCATCGAAACCCAGCTTCAGCGCGGCGGCTTCCATGGCTTCGATGAAATAGAAGACATAAGCCGGGCCGCTGCCGGACACCGCGGTGACGGCGTCCATCTGCGCCTCGTCATGCACCCAGAAGGTATTGCCGACGGCGCGCAGGAGGTTCTCGGCGTTGTCCCGGCCGTCCTGATTGACGCTGGGATCGGCGCAGAGGCCGGTGATGCCGGCACCGATCAGGGCCGGCGTGTTGGGCATGGTGCGCACCACATGGCGGTGACCGCCGAGCCAGCGCGAGATGTCGGCCAGACGCAGTCCGGCGGCGATGCTGACGACCAGTTGCGCGGAGAGCTTGCCGACCAGGGGGGCGACCGCCTCGCGCATCTGCTGCGGCTTCACTGCCAGCACCAGGACCTGACAATTGAGTGCCGCCGCATCCACGGTCGCCGTGCAGCGCATGCCGAAGCGTTCGGCGAGGGCGTCGCGGGCCGCCGCGGACGGCTCGACGACCTGTATCGCCGCTGCCGCAAAGCCCTGCCGGTACAGGCCGCTGATGAGGGCGACCGCCATGTTGCCGCCGCCGATGAAGGTGATCTTCATGTCGTGTAACTCCTTTCGCCGAATATCGCGGTGCCGACCCTGACCAGCGTCGCACCTTCCATTATCGCTGCTTCCAGATCGTGGCTCATGCCCATCGAGAGCGTATCCAGGCTGAGGCCCTCGGCGTTGAGCCGGTCGCGCAATTCGCGCAGCAGGGCGAAGCGGTTGCGTTGCAGGCGGTCATCTTCGCTGGGTTCGGGAATGGCCATCAGCCCGCGCAGGCACAGCCCGGGCAGGGCGGCCACGGCATGGGCCAGAGTGGCGGCCTGATCCGGGCTGCAGCCGCTTTTCGAGGTTTCGCCGGAAACGTTCACCTGGATGCAGACCTGCAGCGGCGCGAGTCCGGGCGGTCGCTGTGTCGCAAGCCGTTCGGCGATTTTCAGGCGGTCGACCGAGTGTACCCAGGCAAAGTTTTCGGCCACCAGCCGCGTCTTGTTGCTCTGCAGTGGCCCGATGAAGTGCCATTCAAGGCCGAACTCAACCAGGTCGGCCAGTTCCGCCGCTTTTTCGACAGCTTCCTGCACATAGTTTTCGCCGAACGCGCGTTGTCCCGCTGCGACAGCCTCACGCACGCTGGCCGCTGGCCAGGTCTTGGAAACGGCCAGCAAGCGGACGGATTCCGGCCGCCGCCCGGCGGCAACGCAGCAAGCGGCAATGCGTGCACGCACAGCTTGCAAGTTGGCGGCGATTGATGTCATATAGCGGTTGCAAAGTATATCGCACCCCATCTACAGGAAAGCGCCCATGGACATCACCGAACTGCTCACTTTCATTGTCAAGAACAAGGCCTCCGATTTGCATTTGTCTTCCGGCCTGCCGCCGATGATCCGCGTCAATGGCGACATCCGGCGCATCAACCTGCCGGCGATGGAGCACAAGGATGTGCATGCGATGATTTATGACATCATGAGCGACGGACAGCGCAAGGCCTACGAGGAAAATCTCGAATGCGACTTTTCCTTTGCGGTACCGAACCTGGCGCGTTTTCGCGTCAACGCCTTCGTCCAGAACCGGGGTGCGGCGGCGGTGATGCGGACCATCCCGTCGAAGATCATGTCGCTCGAGGAACTCAAGTGCCCGAAGATCTTCGAGGAGCTGGCCGACCAGCCGCGCGGCCTGGTGCTGGTGACCGGACCGACAGGTTCCGGCAAGTCGACCACGCTGGCGGCGATGGTCAATCACAAGAACGAAGTCGAATACGGGCACATTCTCACTGTCGAGGACCCGATCGAGTTCGTCCATGAATCGAAGAAGTGCCTGATCAACCAGCGCGAGGTCGGTCCGCATACCCTGTCCTTCAACAATGCGCTGCGCTCGGCGCTGCGCGAAGACCCGGACGTGATTCTGGTGGGCGAAATGCGCGACCTGGAAACCATCCGCCTGGCGATGTCCGGCGCCGAAACCGGCCACCTGGTATTCGGCACGCTGCACACCTCGTCGGCGGCAAAAACCATCGACCGCATCATCGACGTGTTCCCCGCCGCTGAAAAGGAAATGATCCGCGCCATGTTGTCGGAATCCTTGAAGGCAGTAATTTCCCAGACCTTGTGCAAGACCATGGATGGCAAGGGCCGTGTCGCCGCGCACGAGATCATGGTCGGCACGCCGGCGATTCGCAACCTGATCCGCGAGGCCAAGGTGGCCCAGATGTATTCGGCGATTCAGACCGGGCAACAATATGGCATGCAGACGCTTGACCAAAACCTGATGGATCTGGTCAAGAAGAAAATCATTTCTCCCGCCGAAGCGCGCAGCAAGGCGGCCATCAAGGATAATTTTCCGGGCTAAAGCCCGGCAAATTGTCCTTGTGGCGATTAAACGCCCACCCCTCCCGTCCTCCCCTCAAGGGGAGGCTACTGAAATGAGCCGCAAAGCGGCTGAATTGACTGACGAGGTTCACCATGGAACGCGATGAAGGACTGAAATTCATGTACCAGCTTCTGACGATGATGATGCAGAAGAAGGGTTCCGACTTGTTCATTACGTCCGGTTTTCCGCCGGCGATGAAGGTCGACGGCAAGATGACGCCGGCGACCACGCAGCCGCTGTCACAGCAGCACACGCAGGAACTGGCGCGCGCCATCATGAATGACAAGCAGGCCGCCGAGTTCGAGGCGACCAAGGAGTGCAATTTCGCGATCTCCCCGGCCAGCATCGGCCGTTTCCGCGTCAATGCCTTTGTCCAGCAGGGGCGCGTGGGCATGATTCTGCGCACCATCAACGTGCAGATTCCCGAAATGGACGATCTCAAGCTGCCGCCGGTGTTGAAGGACGTGGTGATGACCAAGCGCGGCCTGGTGCTGTTTGTCGGCGGCACGGGTTCGGGCAAGTCAACCTCGCTGGCGGCGATGATCGGCTATCGCAACCAGAACAGTTACGGCCACATCATCACCATCGAAGACCCGGTCGAATACGTTCACGAGCATCGCAATTGCGTGATCACCCAGCGCGAGGTCGGCGTCGATACCGATTCTTGGGAAGTCGCGCTGAAGAACACCTTGCGTCAGGCGCCCGACGTCATCCTGATCGGTGAAATTCGCGAAAAGGAAGTCATGGAGCACGCCATCGCCTTTGCCGAAACGGGTCACCTGGCGCTGGGCACGCTGCATGCCAACAACGCCAACCAGGCGATCGACCGGATCATCAACTTCTTCCCTGAAGAGCGCCGGCCGCAGTTGCTGATGGATCTTTCGCTCAACCTCAAGGCCGTCGTGTCGCAGCGCCTGATTCCCCTGAAGGAAGGCAAGGGCCGCGCCGCGGCAGTGGAGATCCTGCTCAACTCGCCGCTGATCGCCGACCTGATTTTCAAGGGCGAGATTCACGGCATCAAGGAGATCATGAAGAAGTCGAGGGAACTTGGCATGAAGACCTTCGACATGGCGCTCTTCGACCTCTTCGAAGAGGGCCGCATCAGCTATGACGATGCGCTGCGTTTCGCCGACTCGATGAACGAAGTGCGCCTGATGATCAAGCTGCACAGCAAACAGTCGCAGGAAATGGATCGCAACGCCGGCATCCAGCATCTGGATATTGTTTAACGCTCATTGCGATGGGTTTCACGCGCGGCAGATTGAACACGCGAAAACGAAGTTTCAGTGAAGGCTAACGCCGGCATCATCGGCGTTAAGCGCAGCGGCCGTAACTAAAAACAAAATAGTCGCCCGCCCCCCTTCCCCCCTCACGGGGGGTTACTAATCGGCTCGCTGCGCTCGAAGTCACGGGGCGCTTCGAACCGACTGCGCCTTACGAGTCCCGCTCCCGCCGATGGCTGCCGGCGGTGATTTCGATGTTGTACAGCCGGCATTCGAGCGCGCCGTTGTAGAGCGGAATCTTGCGCGACGTCTGGAGCCGGATCAGCTTGGGCAGTCGGGTGTCGGTGGATAGAAACCAGCAACTCCAGCCGGCA
>JAPLQZ010000047.1 GCA_026399415.1 Rhodocyclales bacterium
TTCAATATCCTGTTGTTGGCTTCGACCAATCGTGCCTACTGGTTTCATAACTTTGCACCCTCCCTTCTCGGGTTTCTTGCTATTGGATTCGTCCTGTTGCACAGCATATTGGTCTGGCTGGTCCGTGTCATGGACAGGCGGTTCGCACCAACGCATTCCGGAACACCGTCAGCGGTGCTGTATTCGCAAATCGGATACGGCGTTGCTTTGCTCTTCTTCATCCTGACGGGATTCTCATTTGTGGCCCGAGTGGGCGACGCTGCCCGTGATTTTGAGAATCTGGAATTTTCGCGTGCCATCAGGAAACTTACGTCGGACGGGCAACCGGCAGAATTGCTGGCCGATCGCTTGCTCCCCTCTCAGCTCACCTATCTGATTTTCAGCCCGGACAGCATGTCTCTACGCGCTCGTCATTGGGGCTATTTCTTCATGCTTGGACCGGACAGAGGTTTTTGGCGGGACAATTACACTTTGGGTATTGGCCCGGACCCTAAAACCTATTGGAAGGATCTTTATGCCACGGTACCGCCGGATGCTGTCTTGTTCTCGGACATGAGTGGCAATTTTTCGGCGGTGAGAGAAAGGCTGCTGCGCAACCAGGGGGTAGACATTTCCTGGCTGGAGGACCATCTGAGGCGAGATTACATCTGCGTCACGCAGCCTGGCGCGGCCGTCTACTTTCGGCCCGAGCATATGTCCTGGTTTTCCGGCTTGAAGTGGAAGCGATGCCTACTGTAACCGTGCAGCGGAATTCCGGTCGATGCCAAGTGCTCGGGTCGAGCGTCGCTTCATGGCAGGTGGAGAACCTATCGTGCCGGTAAATCGCGAGCGTGTTGTTTTCGGCGTTGTTCTCGCGCTTGCTGCGTACGCATCCAATTTCCGGTCGCTTATCTTCTGGGAACTTCATCCAGGTTTTGGAGACTTTCCGGACCAGGCAGCGATCGAACTGGCGTATTGGCTGCTGGCGGCACTTCTCGTTCTTTGGCTGCTATTGAAGGAAGGCAATCTCCGGAATTATCGGCAAAACTGGCGCCGTCAGCCATGGCCAATCGCTTTCCTGCTGATCTGCTCACTGTCGCTGTTCTGGTCATCCGACCACGCGGTTTCCTTTCATCGTGCATCGATTTTGATAGCCTCGACATGGGTCGCGGCCTACATAGGCATGCGCTGCGACGTCGAGGAATTTCTGCATTATCTGTCCTGGTTTGGCGCTCTCGTTGTTCTTGCCGCTGCTTACATGGCTCTGACGGACCCGCTGTTCGGGATCGATCGCGCCTATGGTCCCGCCGTTTGGCGTGGAATTTTCTGGAACAAGAATCATCTTGGATCCGTTGGCGCTCTCTTTAGTGCGGTGCTACTGCTGAGACTGATCAATATACGGTTCACGGCCGGACGCGGCACAAGAGCCTGGGTCATACTCGCCTACGCCGGGTCCCTGGCTGTGGTCTACAAGTCGCACTCGGCCGCAGGTTACCTGCTGGTGTTGATTCTTCATGTGACCGTGTTTCTGTCCCTGCTTTGGATTGCGTTCGCGGAACGCATGCAGCGGTGGCACTACATCCTCGCAGCCATGGCCGCAATCGTGGTCATTGCCGTTGCGCTAGCCGATCTAAATGCCATTCTCGGTGCGTTCAACAGAGACATCACCATGACCGGGAGGACGAAGCTGTGGGCTTATCTGCTGGAGGAGGTTGTCAGCAGGAGACCATTGCTGGGTTACGGTTTCGGTTCATTGTGGGGCGATTCCAACTTTCGAGTCTTGGCAAACGAAAAGCTGGGCTTTTATCCGGTGATCGGCGACAACGGCTTCATGGACATCTTGCTGGGCGTGGGGGCTGTCGGCCTGGCGGCCTTCATGCTGGTCTATTTCGCTGCTTTGAAAGGAGCGATCAGGTGCCTTGTTCGCGAAAAGAACGTTGCCGGCTGTTTGCCGCTGCTCATCATGTCGTTCGCCCTATTTTCAAACATCAGCTTCAGCCTGCTGGTCGAAATCGAAGTCATGGTATGGGGATTAATTGTCGCAGTTCTGTTCACCGCCACGAAGCGCGCTGAGCCCTTCTGCAGTGCCGACGGGGGCCTCTCAATACCCGTCAGGCGTCGAGAAGCCCTTGACCAGCGTTAGCGCAATTATCTTGAGATCCAGCCAGAGGGACCAGTTTTCGATGTAGTGGAGATCGTGCTGGACGCGCTTCTGCATCTTCTCCAGCGTGTCCGTTTCGCCCCGAAAGCCATTGACCTGCGCCCAGCCGGTGATTCCCGGCTTGATCTTGTGCCTGGCCATGTAGCTGCTCACCAGGACTTTGTACTGCTCGTTGTGCTCCACGGCATGGGGCCGGGGGCCGACGATCGACATGTCGCCGGCCAGCACATTGAAGAACTGCGGCAATTCGTCGAGGCTGGTTCGCCTCAGGAACGAACCGAAAGGCGTGACCCTCGGGTCATTCCGGCGGGCTTGCGTGACCCCGCCGGCCGGCTCGGCATGCATCATCATGCTGCGGAACTTGAGGATGGTGATCGTCTCCCCGCCGAGGCCGGAACGCCTCTGGCGGAACAGGACCGGCCCCGGCGACGAAAGTTTGACGCCGATGGCAATCAGCAGCATCAGGGGGCTGCACACCAGGATGATCAACAGTGCCAGGACACGATCCTCGATGACCTTGGTCAGTCGGTCGAGGCTGTCCATTCCCGATGAACTGAGGTTGATCACCGGCAGTCCGGCGATCTCCGATACCGAGTGGTTGAGCAAAGTGAAGCTGGAAATGTCGGGAACGTAGCGGATGTCCACGGTGGTGTGGCGCAGCGCATGCTGGACATGATGAATCGTCGCCTCCTCCCTGAGGGGTAGCGCAATCCACACCTGGTCGATTCCCCCGGCGCGAACCCGGCCGACAAGATCGACGAATCCGGTGTCCTCTCCGTCAGTTGCAGAGAATGACGCGGCCACTACGAGTCCAGTCCAAGGGGTATCGGCCAATCGCATGGTCAGGTGCTTCGCCATGGTCGGACTGCCGACGATGGCGATGCGCCGCAGATTGAAGCCGCGTTGGCGCATGCTGCGCTGGAACAGACGCAAGGCAATTCGTCCGGCAAGCAAAACGCCCCAGCCGAGGCTGAGCCAGATCAGGAACCATCCGCGCGAGAAATCGGGCCCGGTCTTGGTGACGAAAGCGAAGAATGTCAGGGCGCCGAAAGTCGTCACCCACGCCAGCGTCAGGGTCCGCATCTCCTCATCGAGAGAAATACCGCGCCAGGCGCGATACAACCCGAAAGAGGGAAAGATCACCAGGCACAGCAGCACGGCAAGCACCAGTCCGAGCGTGTAGCCCGGCGAATTCGGCAGTCCGCCAAGGTAGATGATGCTCGCCAGCCAACCGGAACCGAGTACAGCCAGTGCGTCGGCCAGGCGCAGCATCAGTTCCCAGAATGCTGCGTATTCGCTGAGTATGCCGCGGTATTTCATCTATCTGGATCTCTGTTTTGATTTCCACGCACAGCGATGCGCCTCGTAAAACTCGATACTTCTCTTGCGTTTGTCCGATGCCGGTATCTGTCGCTCAATCGTAATCACCGCCAAGGCTATTTGACCGAGCTTTCCGAGCGCGCCAGTTGCCTGAGAAATTCATAGGCGAATAGAGCGTTGTGGTATGTGTACCGTTTCCAGAGCCGCAGGAAATCCTTGCTGATCAGACGGTGCAACCACTCAAAACCAGAGGTCCGGATCCACCGGGGCGCCATGGCTATACGGCCGCCAAAGAAATCAAAGGTTGCACCGCTGGCGATGATCACCGATCCCCGCAAGAGTTCCCGATGTTCATCGATCCAATAGTCCTGTTTCGGTGTCCCGAGCCCGACCAGAATGATATCCGGTTGCAGGCGATTTATCTCATCGCATACGGCCCGGTTTTCTTCGGCCGTCAGTGTTCTGAACGGCGGAGAAAAAGCGCCGACGATGCGAAGATGGGGAAAGGTGGCTTTCAGATAGCTACACATACTATCCAGCACGTCCGGTGCGCCGCCATAAAGATAAAAGGTGTAGTCCTTTTCGATTGAGCGCTGGGCCAGATGCAGGACGATATCCGGCGCATCGAAGCGGTCACAGTTAGCCTGCATGGCGTAACGCATCAACCGGACGAAGGGCATGCCGTCGGGGCCGGCGATATCCGAGTGCTGATATATTGCCTTCAGTTTTTCATCCCGCAGTGAAAGCGAAATGCAGTAGGCGTTGAGGCAGGCGATGTGATACGAGCGTCCGGATTTGTCGCTGATCCAGCGGTCGATCCGACGGTCCATTTCTTCATAGGTCAGCGCTTCGATGTCGATGCCGCAGAAGTTGAAGAAACGCCGACGCTCACCATCGGGTCCGTTCCGTTCGCAAACGAATTTGTCGAACATGCTTATCGGCGGGCCGTCGAGAGGAGCATCAGGAGCCTTGTCCGATTCGCCGCTCGATCCAGCGATAGAGGCTCGACAGCCCGGACTTGAGCTCTACGCGCGGTGCCCACCCGAGTATCTCGCGTGCCCTGGAAAAATCGGCGCAGCGGCCCTTGTCGCCTTCGGGTTTTCGCAGGTCGTACCGAATCTCGATCGGCTTACCGGAAATGCCAATGATCGTTTCGGCGATCTCCCTGATTGACGTGCAAACATCCGGGCCTATCTGAATCGGTCCCTTGCCAAGGCCACGCTGCAACGCAAGCACGAGCGCATCCGCGGCGTCATCGACATGGACGAAGGCGCGCCCCTGGTTACCGCTGCCCCAGACTTCGAAAGGCTCGTCGGGCCAGCGCACAGCCTTGCGTACCAGGGATGGGATGACTTGTCCGGTGATCGGACTGAAGTCCGATGGCGCGCCGTAGACGTTGTGAAGTACGAGCACGCTCACTGGTATGCCCAACTCCCTCTCCATGAGCAGCGCTTCGTACTCTCCCATGAGTTTGCTCCAGCCATAAGCCGATTCTGGTTGTGCCGGGTACTGGTCATCCTCGCGCAAGGGGCGCGCCGCGACGCCTGATTGCAGGTGTGCCGGGAAACTGCATGCGGTTCCGGCATAGATGAAGCCCTTGACCGGATGGCGGCGGACGGCGTCGATGACATTGGAGTTGATGAGAAAATTGTCACGGAACAGCGAGCCCTGATTCTTGAATACATAACCGATGCCCGCGACGATATCCGCGAGGTGGTAGACGTAGTCGATTCCGTCCAGCAGTTCGTCGATAACACCAGGGATCCTGAGGTCAACATCGAAAAACGACTTGCCCAAGTCAATTGCATCCCGGTCGTCCTCGTCTTTCAGGTAGTCGAGTTTTCCCCGCCACAGGTTGTCGACGACCATGACATCATGGCCCCGTTTGACCAGCCGCTTGACCAGCGTCGAACCAATCATGCCGGCGCCGCCGGTGACCAGAATCCTTTGTTTACTCACGGCCCGTTCCCTGGATTGGCGATCATGGCACTGGCAGAAACTGCGAAAAATCGACCCTCTCGAACACAGTGCACTTGCCGTTCACGGTCGCGTCTACGATGCGGCGTCCATCGGCCTCAAAGGCCTTTCTGGCTGTCGCATAAGCAAGTTCCGATCGATACAGGTCGGGTAGCTGCCATTTGATGCCCTGCGGAAAGTAGTCGGGATGGCAGTGACTTTCGTCTCGTGCCTGCTGCCGGACTTCGGTGCTATTGGGGACGCCCTTCTCCACGAAACTGTGATCCAGTCCGATCAGAACGACTTCCCTGAACCCCATGAAATAGGCCAGTTGCAGGCTGGCGAAGGTGACCGTGCCGCCGCTCGACATCGTGCCGGTAACGTCGCCGCAGAAGCGATCCCCGAGATCAAGTCCGACACGCAGATACATGGGCTCGTCTCCCTTGCCGGCAAAGCAACGGCGACGATTGAAGTTGACGAACCGCGGCATTTCGAGTCGCGAAATATCGTCAGCGAACTGCTCGAGTACAAGTTCATTGATGCACACGTAATAGGAGGGAGTGAAGCCCCATTGAGGGTAAAGAATATAGGCGCGGTTCATGCTGAAAGTGAACTCTCCGGCCAGTGCCCGCAAGTCCATGGCGCCAAGACTCGGCCCGTTGGCCATGACAAAGCAACGTTGCCCCAGATGGATGTCGCGGTAGCCGGCTAGACGCATGCGGTTGTCCCTGGCGCGCTGCGACCTCTGCCACGACAACGCATCGGGAATGTCGTGGACACGCCTCAACACCGCATCATGGATGCGCTTGGGGGTGATTTCGTTGAGCCTGAATCGCATCAAGGTTGCCCTTTATCGTGGCTTGCGCAACACAAGTTCTACGTTGCGCACATCGAAGACCTGATAGCCTGAGTGATGCATTCTCAGGGCTGCCAGCATATCTGCGGCGACGTGTTCGCGATCGGTACTCATCTGCATCATTTCAAAGGACGACTCTTCCACCAATCGGAGGTAGTCTTCGAAAAAGAGGCGATTGATAGCATCGCCGTCATATATCCAGCCCAGTATCCCCTCTTCTAGCCGGGGCGGGACACGGTTGGCGATGGTGGTTCGCATTTCGTCCCGGGACTGCAGAAGGTGCGAGAAATCGGCGAGCGGATTCAGCCGCGGATCCCAGTGGCGTGCCTGCTGCCCATCCGCGCTGGCGCATACGTGGTGTCCCAGGCCGGAGGACCAGATCGGCCCGAATTCGGCATACACGATACCGCCAGGGACCAGAATGCGGTGCATTTCGGCCAGGCAGCGCTCAAAGTCCAGCAGGTGCTCGAAAACCGAAACGCTGAACACGGCGCCCTGACTGGAATCCGGCAGACCCGTATCGCGCATGTCGGCCCGCTTGAGGGCGCAGCCGGAAGGAAGCACGGGGCTGATCTTGGCAAGCTCCGCGTCGGAAAACGCAGTATTGATCCCGGTCACGTTATTGCAGCCGGTCAATCGGAGTTCCCGGAGCACTTTTCCGTCAAGATCCGATCCGATTTCCAGTATGCCGATTCGTCTGACCGCTTCCGGCACAATATCCACGAAGCGGCGCAATGCGCGCGCCTGATAGCGTTCGAGCCCGTGTTTCGAGGCCAGGCTGAACAGAGTCGAGTAGGCACCGCGAAGGCTTGTGTAGAGGCCGGGTGCCAGTTTCCGCAGGCGAGAGAGATGGCGCCCGAGCGCCGATTGCCGGATGACACGGTCGACACGTTCGCTGATCGAGGACGGCATGCTCAACGAGTGCCGTCGCCGTCGGTGGTCGTGCACCGACGCGGGATGACTGGCGCTGTGGTCTGGCTTGCCACGCCGACCCTCCCGGCAAATGGGTTCGATGTCATGAGTAATGTGATCGAGCGACTATCCCTGTTCGATCGCGGGCCTCCCGGAGGGTCGATCCCGGAGCGCGTTGGGGACTGCATGGTACCCTATCTGCGAACCGTTGCCGGGGGTGATGTCGGGGAGCTTTCGTCTCTGTTTCGAATCAACGCAGCCGCTGGCGCGGCGCAGGGGTGTTCCCAGCCATGCATGCACGGCTGGCCCGGAGCACCGTATGAGACGAGAATGGCGTCCTGGACCGGTGGTCGGCGGTCACCGAGGGGTCGGGTTCATAGCATGGATACGGAAGTCGTACGTTCGGATATTCAGCGATCTTGTCACGTGTGCGGCAGCGCCGGGCAGGTGGTCTATTCGGGGCTAGAGGACAGGCTGTTCAAGGCGCCTGGTGCGTGGGATGCAAAGCGGTGCCTGAACCGCGATTGCGGCCTGATTTGGCTTGATCCGGCACCGTGTCCGGCGGACATTCACAAGGCCTACGCGAATTACTACACGCACGGTGATGGCGCCGCGAGCAGTTCCTTTCTGCAGGCGATCAAGGAAAAGGCGAAGCGTGGTTACCGGGCGGGAAAGTTTGCATTTGAGGCAGACAAGGCTACCGCGCCGGATCGTCTTCTCGGTTTCCTGATCGGACTGCTGTGGCCCGGCCGCGAGTACCTCGATTACGGGTTTGCGCAGCTTGCCGACCTGGAAAAAGGCAGGCTGCTCGAGATCGGTTGCGGCAACGGGCATTTGCTGGCCCTGATGAGCCGATGGGGGTGGGCCTGCGTGGGCCTGGATTTTGACGACACAGCGGTCGGCAATGCACGCCAGAAGGGGCTGAAGGTCGTTCTCGGTGACCTCGAGTCGCAGCGGTATCCAGAGGGTCAATTCGACGTGATCTTTTCCAGCCATGTCATCGAGCACGTGGCGGACCCGAAGGCCATAGTCGCCGAGTGCCTGCGGGTGCTGAAGCCGGGCGGCCGGTGTATCGTTGTCACCCCCAACGTACTTGCCTGGAGCCACAGGTTGTTCGGCCGGCATTGGCGGGGTCTTGAACCACCTCGCCACCTCCACCTGTTCGCACCGCAGTCGCTGCGTAATCTCGTGGCATCCTGCGGCGCCGAGGATATTCGGATTGCCGCTTCGGCGCGTATCGCTTCGCGGATTTTCTGCGATAGTCTCGGCAGTTGTCTTGATTTGGGTGCTCGGCACCGACCTTGGTATGCCATGCTCGGCGAGGCGATGCACGTTGTCGAATGGGGACTGATGATAACGACGCTCGCGTCGCCAAACGAAATGATATGTGTCTTTCACAGACCGCTGCTTGGGGCGTCCGCGTCCACTGCAGCAAGCAACGAATGACGAATCCGAATTGGCGGGATGCGCTTTCCTGCCATCCATGCAACCGACAATGACAACGAAAAACATACTGATTCTCGAGCCGTCAGGTGCAGTAAGCATCAACCCGAACCTTACGGCGATCATTCGCTTCCTGTGCGTGAATGGTTTTCATGTCGATATCGTGTCGACGAAGCGGCATTACGCGCAGGCCGAGGTTTGCGCGAATTCGTCCCTGTTCCTATGTGTTCCCGGCGCCTACGAGACAAATCTCGAGCAGTACCGTAACCTGAAGACCCGCTACGACCTCGTCATCGGCGTCGATCAGGCCATTGTTTCTGCCGCCTTCATCGCCACAAAGATGGGCGCTCCCCTGGCCTTCATTTCCTACGAGATACTATTTGCCGACGAGGTCGGCGAGGACTTCAAGGGCGCCGAAATCGAAGCCTGCAGGAACGTGTCGTTTGCCATCTCACAAGACCGGGTCAGAGGCTATCTGGTGTCAAGGGAGTACGGAATTCCACTGGAAAAGATATTGTGCGTCCCCGTTTCCGGTTCAGTGCGGGACGACATCGAGAAGAAGCAAGTTCTGAGGAACCATTTTCGGATTGCGGAGGGAAAAAGGATCGCAATTTTTACCGGTGCCGTATCGGGAAAATCGATGATCCACGAACTGCTGTCGTCAGTTGCGCAATGGCCGGACGACTGGGTTCTGGTCGTGCATTCCTACGCCGGAATTCGGGCGTCGGATATTGGCAAGTTCGGGCGGAAGTATGATCTGTCACGGGTGTATTTTTCCGACATGAAAGTCGATTCAATCGACGAACTGCTGCCGGTGATTGCTTCGGCTGACCTCGGCGTATGCTTATTCAAGCCGACGCTCGAAACGCGTTACGAAGGCAAGAACATGCTGTTCATCGGGCTCAGCTCGGGAAAATTTTCACTTTATCTTCAAGCCGGATTGCCGGTCATGATCAA
>JAPLQZ010000260.1 GCA_026399415.1 Rhodocyclales bacterium
CCCCAACTCGCGTCATCCGACGCCGATCCGCAGGAAACCCGTGAATGGCTTGATGCACTGCAGGCGGTGATTGCCCAGGAAGGTCCCGGGCGAGCGCATTTCCTGCTCGAACAATTGATTGCGCTGGGACACCAGACGGGTATCAACATGCCCTACAGCGCCAATACCGAATACATCAACAGCATTCCCGCCGATCAGCAACCGATCACGCCGGGCGACTATGAGATGGAACAGAAGATTCGCGACTATGCGCGCTGGAACGCGCTGGTGATGGTGCTGCGGGCGAACAAGGATGATTCCGGCCTCGGCGGCCACATCGCCAGCTACGCCTCGGCGGCGACGCTCTATGACATCGGCTTCAATCACTTCTGGCATGCACCGTCTGAAAGTCACGGCGGCGATCTGGTGCTGTCACAGGGCCATTCGGCGCCGGGGACTTATGCACGCGCCTTCATGCTCGGCCGTCTCTCCGAAGAGCAGATGGACAATTTCCGCCGCGAGGTCGATGGCAAGGGGCTTTCCAGCTATCCGCACCCGTGGCTGATGCCGGACTTCTGGCAGTTCCCCACCGTCTCGATGGGCCTCGGCCCCTTGCAGGCGATCTACCAGGCGCGCTTCATGAAGTACATGCAGCACCGCGAACTGATTCCGACCGATGACCGCAAGGTGTGGGCCTTCATGGGCGACGGCGAGATGGACGAGCCGGAATCGAAGGGGGCCATCAGCATGGCCGGGCGCGAGCATCTGGACAACCTGATCTTCGTCATCAACTGCAATCTGCAGCGCCTCGATGGACCGGTGCGCGGCAACGGCAAAATCATTCAGGAAATGGAATCCGATTTCCGAGGTGCCGGCTGGAATGTGATCAAGGTGATCTGGGGCAGTTATTGGGATCCGCTGCTGGCGCAGGACAAGACCGGCCTGTTGCAAAAACGCATGATGGAATGCGTCGACGGCGACTACCAGACCTTCAAGGCCCGCGATGGCGCCTATGTCCGCGAGCACTTCTTCGGCAAGTACCCGGAACTGCTGAAGATGGTCTCGACCTGGACTGATGACGACATCTGGCGCCTCAACCGTGGCGGCCACGATCCGCACAAGGTCTATGCGGCCTATGCCGCCGCCATCGCCCACAAGGGCCAGCCGACGGTGATTCTGGCCAAGACCATCAAGGGCTATGGCATGGGTGAGGCCGGCGAAGCGCAGAACATCACCCATCAACAAAAGAAGATGGGCACCACCTCGGTCAAGGCCTTCCGCGACCGCTTCAAGCTGCCGATCCGCGACGAAGACCTGGAGAAGCTGCCCTACATCAAGCTGGAAGAGGGATCGAAAGAACTGAACTACATGCGCGAGCGGCGCATGGCGCTCGGCGGCTACATGCCGTCGCGCCGGCGTCAGGCCGAAGCCCTGCCGGTACCGCCGTTGTCGGCGTTCGACGCCCTGTTGAAGGCCGGCGGCGAGGGCCGCGAATTCTCCACCACCATGTCCTTCGTGCGCGGCCTCAACGTCATGCTGAAAGACAAGATCATCGGCAAGCGCGTGGTGCCGATCGTGGTCGACGAGTCGCGCACCTTCGGCATGGAAGGCCTGTTCCGCCAGATCGGCATCTGGAATCAGGAAGGCCAGAACTACGTGCCGCAGGATGCCGACCAGATGATGTTCTACAAGGAAACCAAAACCGGCCAGATTCTGCAGGATGGCATCAACGAAGCCGGCGCGATGGCCGACTGGATCGCCGCCGGCACCAGTTACTCAACGCACAACCTGCAGATGATCCCGGTGTATGTCTGCTATTCCATGTTTGGCATGCAGCGCACCATGGATCTGGTGTGGGCCGCCGGCGACCAGCGCGCGCGGGGCTTCCTGGTCGGCGGTACCGCCGGGCGCACGACGCTCAATGGCGAAGGCTTGCAGCACGAAGACGGTCATTCGCAGGTGCTGGCCGGCACCGTGCCGAATTGCATTTCCTACGACCCGACCTTCGCCTACGAGGTCGCGGTGATTGTGCAGGACGGTTTGCGCCGCATGGTGACCGAACAGGAAGATGTGTTCTATTACCTGACGGTGATGAACGAGAACTACGAGCACCCGGCAATGCCCGCCGATGCAGCCGCCGGCATCCTCAAGGGCATGTACCCGTTCAGGAAGGGCGCCGCATCGAATGGTCCGCGCGTGCAGCTGCTGGGTTCCGGCACCATTTTCATGGAAGCGATTGCCGCCGCCGCCTTGCTCAAGAGCGACTGGGGCGTCGAGGCCGATCTCTGGTCCTGTCCGAGCTTCAACGAACTGGCGCGCGACGGGCAGGACTGCGCGCGCTGGAATCTGCTGCATCCGGCGGAGAAGCCGCGTGTCGCACATGTCGCCGCCTGTCTGACGGAAACGCGCGGGCCGGTGATTGCCGCGACCGATTACATCCGCGTCTTTGCCGAGCAGATCCGCTCGCTGGTGCCGCGCCATTACACCGTGCTCGGCACCGACGGTTTCGGCCGCTCCGACACGCGCGAGAAGCTGCGTCACTTCTTCGAGGTGGATCGCTACTGGATCACGCTGGCCGCCCTGTCGGCGCTGGCCGACGATGGACAGGTGAAGCGCGAGAAGGTGGCCGAGGCG
>JAPLQZ010000068.1 GCA_026399415.1 Rhodocyclales bacterium
GCGGTCGGTCGCCACGCCCTTTTGCCGCGCGGCATCGCCCGTGCCGTCGCCCTGGCGGCCGAACTTGCCGATGAACCGGCCGCGCGCATCGAAGGCCTGGACGCGGAAGTTGAGCGAGTCGGTGACGTACAGGCGGCCCTCAGCCGTGCGCCAGAGGTAAGTCGGATAGTTGAATTCGCCGTCGCCGGTGCCGCGCCGGCCGATGCTGCCGGCCAGCGAGCCGTCGCGCTCGAAGATATGGATGCGATGTTCGGCGGTGTCGACCACATGGAGCCGGCCGCTGGCGGCGTCGAAGGCGATGCCGGTCGGCTGCGTCAGCTTGACGTCGAGGCGTATCGCCAGCGCCGACTTTGCGCCGGGCTGGATGACGAACACCTGGGCCAGCTTTGAGTCAGCGACATACACCTCGCCGGCGGCGCCGCGCGCCAGCGCTACCGGCGAAGGCAGAGGCGCGTCATCGGCCGCGGCGATCAGGGAGTAGTCGCCGCTGCCGGTAGTGTCGAAGCGATGCACGCCGCGGGCGCCCGGATCGGCGACGTAGAGGATGCCGCCGCTCGCCACCACGGCCATCGGGCGGACGATGCGCGTTTCCGCTGCGCCGAACAGCAAGTCCTTGAGCCGTTCGAAGAAGCCTTTGCCGATGCCGAGGTCGGCGGCGCGCGAGAAGGCCTTGACGAATTCGACGCGCGGCTGCGCCGGCCCCGGCGGCCACACCAGCCTTTCCTGTTCCGGCTCGGCCCGGACCGGCGCGCAGACACAGGCCGCAAGCAGCAGGGCGAAGCAGGCGATGCGGCGCAGGATGTTCATGGTCAGAAATCCCGTTTGGCGAGGAACTGGAAAGTGGTCCGGTTGCGCTCGACGCCGGCCTGGGTTTCGCGCGTGCGCATCAGGCTGGAGGTCAGCGTGAATTTCCGCTCCTGCCATTGCACGCCGATCGAACCGTCATTGCGCTGGCGCGGAATGAGCCCGGCATCGTCGCGTTCGCCGCTCAGTGCGGCGGTGAGATCGATGCCGAACCAGCGGCGCGACCAGAACCGCAGCTCATAAGCATGCAGGTCGGAATTCTGCGCGGCGAGGGCGTAGTCGATGCGCGCGCGGCGCACCGAGGCGCGCAGATTGCCCAGTCCGAACAGCGGCTCGTCGGTCTGGATGTAAACATCGTCGGCCATGCGCCGGTAGGGGGAAACGGTTTCGTGCCGGTTCTCGACTTCGATGCCGCCGCCGATCGTGATCGGCAGGCCGGGATTGAAAGGCAGGTCGGCGCGCAGGCCGGAGGTGGAACTCTTTACCTCGTTGAGCGGAAAGGTGGGCGAGCCGGAGGCCAGGCGCGGCGTCGAAGTGAAGTAGCGGAAATAGGTATTGACGTAGCGCGAGACGCTCCAGTTCAGGTTGAGGGTCTGGTCGAACTGGTTGTAGGCGTAGGTGCCGCCGACCTCATAGGCGTAGTCGACCAGCAGTTGCTCGCCGTCGAGGATGCGTCCGCCGATCAGCCGTTCCAGGCGTGTTTCGGTGCCGACGATGGTTAGCACATAGTCGACGCCGGCGACGAAGGTCTGGGTGCGGCCGGCATTGCTCACCAGCGGGGTTCCGGCGATGACATGGGAATGGCCGAGAGCGACGGTCGCGGTGCCGCTAAGGGTGATGCGCTCGCCGATGACGCCGGTCTGCGGTGCCAGGGTCTGCTGGGAGCGCGAGTCATGGCGGACACCGTAGCTGAGCTGGGCGGCGCCGACCGGCAGCGCCTGGTCGTAGCGGATGCTGCCGTCGATGCCCTGCGAGCGGGCGATGAACTGCCGTGTTGCGCTGCTGTCGCCGCGCGCGCCGAGGCTGGTTTCGAGAGCGGGCAGCGGCCAGTAGTTGAGCCCGGCGGCGACCGCCTGGGTGACGGCGTCCGTCTCGCCCTGGCTGCTGTGGCCGTAATTGTAGAAGCCGTAGCTGTGCAGCCGGGTCGAGTGCCGGGCGCGCAGGTCGAGCATGAAGCGCCTGTCCCGGAGTTCCGGGAAGCCGCCCGATTCGAGCGCGTATTTCTGCGTATTGAAGCTGAGGATGTTGGCCAGATCGTATTGCCGGTTGTCGCCCAGTTGCAGGCGCGTATCGACATTGATCGCCTGGTTGCTCGCCGTGCTCGACTGGATCGGCAGATTTTGGCTGCCGCTCTGCGAGGCCTGCTGACTGGTCTGGTACTGGACCTGCGTCGACCCCAGTGCGCCGTAGGCACGGCTTGCGCCCAGGTTGAACTGGTCGTTGCGGTCGTCGACCAGCCGGTCGGCACCGCGTCCCTGCGAGTGCGAACGTGTATAGCCCGCCTGCAGCGGCACCGGCGATGCCGCGGCGAGCAGCGAGAAATCGAAGCCGTAGCGCGTGTTTTCCTGCGTCAGCACTTGGCCCGGGGCGACGCTGACGGTCGGATTCAGGTGCGAAAAGAACAGCGATCCGGTGTAGGGCTTGTCACGCAGCAGCGTGGCCCGTGCGGTGAGGTTGTACAGCGCGCCGCGCGCTCTTGCTTCGCCGCTGTCGCCGGCGAAGCTGTCGCTGTGGAGTATCGGGCCGCCGCCGAGATTGAGCGTCATCAGGTTGGGGTGGTAGACGTAGCTGTGTGTCATGACGAATATTTCGTTGCGGAGGCCCGACTGCGCCTGGCGCGAACGGGTCGCCGCGCCTTGCTGGCCGGTCGTCTGCTCATCCTGGACGTATTGCAGGGTGACGTAACCATCGGTGCCGGTCAGTTTGTAAGGCTCGATCTCCTCGGCTCGGCTGTGGTCGTTCAGGAGACCGGCTTGGCGGCCGGCTGGCCTTCCGGATAGTCCATGTCCCTCAACTTGCCGAAAGCGAAGATGTCGATCTTGTTCGGCCCGAACTGGCTGGCGACGAGGATCAGGTAATCGATGGTGAACTTCGGATCGGCAAAGCGGCGAAAGGCGGCGATGTTGTCGTAGTCGACGGTCACGCCTGCCGGCAGATTGAGGCCGTCGCTGCGGCCGTCGGTCTGGCCGAAATACATCAGCAGCTTGCCGCTGTTGTCGAAGATCTGCACGTTCTGGAATGCCGCGTCGCCGACCAGCAGGCGGCCGTTCCTGTCCATGGCGATGCCCTTCGGCCGGGCGAAGCTGCCCACCGTCGAGCCGACAGTGCCGTAGGTGCGTACCGGCTTGCCTTCGGCGGTGAAGCGCTGGACACGGAAGTTGCTGGTCTCGACGACATAGATGTCGCCGTCCGGCCCGAGCGCAATATTGGTCGGGTGGAACAGTTCCCCGTCGCCGGAACCCGCCTTGCCGAACTTGAAGAGAAGCTTGCCGGTGATTTTTTCCAGCACCTGGATCTGGTGGTGGAGGATGTCGGCGACATACAGGCGATTGCCGGCGATGGCGAGATCAACCGGGCGGAACTGGCCTTCGACACCGTAGGCCCGGACGAAGCGGTCATCGCGGTCATAGACCAGCACCTGGTCGCGGCCCGTGTCGGTAATGTACTTGGTGCCGTCGGCGTCGATCCGGATGTTGATCGGCCGCTTGATGCGGCCGGCGCCGATGCCGGTGACAAAACTGAAGCGCTGCTGCGCCAGGTCGAAAATCGCCAGCCCGCCGGCACCCGTGTCGGCAACGTAGAGCTTGCCTCCGTACAGGGCGATGCCGTAGGGCTGGGTCAGCCGCTGCATCTCTTTCTCCTCGCCGACGATGAAGTCGGCAAAGCTGTTCTTCCTGACGGCGAGGTCGCGCTCGCTGGCAATGGTGGTCAGGTACTGGATGCGCGGCGAATTCGGCAGCGGCGGGTAGAACACTGGTCCCGCCGGGGCTTCGGCGGCCTTGTTCTGCTCGGGCTGGTTCGGATTGCTGACGCAAGCCGCCAGCATCGCCGCGGCGGCGACCACGACGATGTATCTCGATAGCATATGGCTGCTCATTTTCATTTTCTTTCCGGTCGGCACGTGGACCCCGGGCCTACTTGTTGTGACAGGCGAGGCAGATCTTGCTGCCGGACGGGTCGACCTTGACCAGGCCGGTGCCGAGGCCACCCACGGTGAAGGTGTTGTGCACGTCGTGGCAGGAATCGCATTCCATCTTGCCGCCATAGAGCAGCATGGCATTGACCGTACCGGTCCGGGTCTGGGTGCCGGAGCCGATGGTGACGGTCTTGGTGGCCGGATCGAAGAGCGACCCGTCGGCCGTGGCCAGCGCGGTGTTGAAGGTGAAGCCGATCGGATGCGAACCCTTGAGGTTGGTGCCGAGGTTGTTGGCCGCCGAGATCATGGTGGTGCCGGTGACGCCGCCGAAGCTGTTCACCGCGACCGTGCCGTCGTGACAGGACATGCACAGCTTCGAGCCGCCGCCAGGCTGTCCGGTCGTGGCGTTCATGGTCGGCGTGCTGTAGAGCGTGTAGGTCGCGGTCGAGTTGGCGTGGCTCCACAGCGGCGCGTCGGTGGTGGCCGTGTCGGTCTTGTGCGGGGCGTGGCAGGCCACGCAGATGCGGCCGCCCGACCAGGCCTGGCCGGTGAAATCGTGGGCGGAACCGGTGATCGTGCCGGCCAGCGCGGGCACCGAGGCAAGCAGCAACAGGCTCCTGGCCAACCATCCTGCAAGTTGTTTCAGTGGCTTCATTTTGCAAACTCCCTATGCGGGTTGAGATAAATGTTCAGAGCCGGGTGGCTCGAGTTGACTTGGTGCGAGGCGGATGTTCCGGATTCGCCACGGCGCGCGCCACTGTCGTCGGCGCCCGACACTTTTGCCGATCGGTCCCATCCCCTAGGATTGCGTCCGTAGCAACAACGCGGGAGTCAAGCAATGGAAATGGAAGCCACCGCCGGAAGTTTTCCGGCGCCGCAATCGTCGGCATTGCGCCGCATCGGCAGGTCGCTGGTCGCGATTGCCGTGCGGGTTGCCATCGCCGCGGTCGTCATCTCGCTGGCATTGATCGCCTGGATCGTGCGGCGCGGCGACCTGTATACCTCCGCGTCCGATATCAACTATTGGCTGGGCGTGGCCGGCGGCTCGCTGATGGTCGTGCTGCTGATCTATCCGCTGCGCAAGCGCTTCCGCGTGCTTGCCGTGCTCGGCCCGCTCAAGCACTGGTTTCGCTTCCATATTGTGGCGGGCATTGCTGGGCCGGTCATCGTGCTGTTCCATTCGACTTTCCATGTCGGGTCCTTCAACGCCGCCATCGCGCTGGCATGCATGCTGCTGGTGGTTGCCAGCGGCCTTGTCGGCCGCTTCATCTATCGCCGGATCCACCATGGCCTTTACGGCAGTCGCGCCACGGCGGTGGAAATGCAGCGAGCATTGGAGCAGCAGGTGGCGTCGCTGCACGGGGCGCTTTCCCGGCTACCGGTGATCGAGCGCGAAATCAGCCGCTTCTCTGCGCTGGTTTCCTTGCCGCCGCAGGGCCGCTGGCAGCGCAGCCTGCACTTCGCCTCGCTGGGCTGGAAGCGTTATCTGGTCGGTCGTCGTGTGCGCAGGACGATTGCCGGGTGCGACACAAGAGTCGGCGCCGGCGACACGGCGACGAATGCGCATTTTCATACGCTGGCGCAGACCATCGACGACACCCTGAAAGCCATACAGCGCACGGCGCAGTTTTCGACCTATGAAAAGCTCTTTTCACTTTGGCATGTGGTGCATATCCCTTTCCTGTTCCTGCTGGTGGTCACCGCAATCGTTCATGTCGTGGCAGTGCACGCTTACTAGGACGACAGGCGCAGTTGCCGTCGCCATATTCATGATTTCATCCGCCGCGACAGCGCAAAGTCTCGAGTCGGCCGTGATGCCCGGCCCCGTCATCCAGGGGCATGCCGATCTCGAAGCGGCCTGCCAGAACTGCCATGTCCGCTTCGACCGCGCGGCGCAGCCAAAGCTTTGCCTCGACTGCCACAAGCCGGTGGCGGCCGATGTGCGCGCCGCCACCGGCTACCACGGCCGCATCAGGCAACGCGAATGTCGCAGCTGCCATACCGAGCACAGGGGCCGCGGTGCCAAGGTCGTGCAACTCGACGAAGTGAAGTTCGACCATGCACTTACGGATTTTCAGCTGCGCGGCAGGCACCGCGGCCGCAGCTGCAGCAGTTGTCATCAACTCAGGGTGAAATTCAGCCAGGCGCCCTCCGACTGCGTCAGTTGTCACCGCAAGGAAGATTTCAACAAGGGGCACAAGAACGGCCTCGGGCCGAAATGCGAGAACTGCCACAATGAATCTTCCTGGAAAGAGGCGCGCTTCGATCACGCCAAAACCAAATTTCCGCTGCGCCTCGCTCATGCCGAGGCGAAGGTCAAGTGCGCCGACTGCCACCTCGACAACAAGTTTGTCGACACGCCGCGCGAGTGCATCTCCTGCCATCGCAGGGACGACATGAAGGACGGCCACAAGGGTCACTTCGGCGCTCGTTGCGACAGCTGCCACACCGAGGCGGACTGGAAGGTATCCACCTTCCGCCATGACCGCGATACGCATTTCGCGCTGCTCGACCGCCACCGCACGGTCAAGTGCGGCAATTGCCATCGCGCACCGCTCTACAAGGAGAAGACGCCGACGCGCTGCATCTCCTGCCATCGCGTCGACGACAACGAGAAGGGCCACCGCGGGTCGCTCGGCGACAAATGCGACAAGTGCCACAACGCGCGCGGCTGGAAGGGCACCAGTTTCGAGCACGACCGCGACACGAAGTTTCCGCTGCGCGACAAACACCATGCGGCCAAGTGCGACAGCTGCCACAAGGACGCCGGTATGCGCGAGAAACTGCCGCAGAAGTGTGCCGCCTGCCACGAGCGCGAAGACCGCGAAAAGGGCCACAAGGGAAACTATGGCGACAAGTGCGAAACGTGCCACGACGAGAGGAGCTTCAAGCCGTCCACGTTCGGCCATGGCCGCAATACCCCGTTTGCCCTGGCCGGCAGGCATGTCAAGGTCGCCTGCGCCGCCTGCCATCGCGGCCCGCTGTATCGCACGAAAACAGAAGGCCGTTGCTATGCCTGCCACGAAAAGGAAGACGTGCATTTCGGCAGCTTCGACCTGCAGTGCGACAAATGCCACGTCGCCGATGACTGGCGCAAGGTGAAGAAGACGGAGGGCGTCGAGCCGGCGGGCAAAGCTGTTCTCCTCCCGGGCAAGGCGCGCGCGCCATGACGCCGTTGCTGACCTGGACGGCGTATGCCGTGCCGCTGGCCTTCGCCCTGCTGGTCCATGTCCATTACCGTCGGCGCCGCGAACTGGCCTCGGTCGCGGTGCTGCAACAGTCGGTCGAGACCGGCATGACGGAGCCGCCGAGCCTGCACCCGGTGGTCAATCCGGCGCTGTGCTGCGGTGCCGGCGCCTGCGTCAACGCCTGCCCGGAGCAAGCGCTGGGCATCGTCAACGGCAAGGCGCAACTGATCAATCCGACCGTATGCATCGGACATGGCGCGTGCGCGGCGGCTTGCCCGGTGGAGGCCATCACGCTGGTTTTCGGCACGGAAAGGCGCGGCATCGATATTCCTTACGTCAAGCCGAGCTTCGAGACCAATGTGCCGGGCATCTACATTGCCGGCGAGCTGGGCGGCATGGGTCTGGTGCGCAAGGCCGCCGAACAGGGCAAGCAGGCGATCGAGTCGATGGTGAAGGGGGCTCGCAGCGGCAGCGACCTCGACGTGGTCATCGTCGGCGCCGGTCCGGCCGGGCTGTCGGCGACGCTCGGCGCGATGGAGAAGAAACTGCGCTTTGTCACGCTGGAGCAGGAAGACTCGCTGGGCGGCACGGTCTATCACTATCCGCGCAACAAGATCGTCATGACCCAGCCGGTGGTGTTGCCGCTGGTCGGCAAGGTCAGGCTCGGCGAGATCTCCAAGGAAGCGCTGCTGGCGTTCTGGCAGGGCATCGTCGATCGCGTCGGGATGCCGATCAATTTCGGCGAGCGCGTCGAAAAAGTCACGGCGGAAGCGAATGGCTTCGTCGTCAAAACCAGTCGCGCGGAATATCGCAGCCGCAGCGTGCTGCTGGCCATCGGCCGGCGCGGCACGCCGCGCCGGCTGGGTGTGCCGGGCGAGGATTTGCCGAAGATCGTCTACCGCCTGGTCGATCCGGAGCAGTACCGGGGCCGGCATGTGCTGGTGGTCGGCGGCGGCGACAGCGCGATCGAGGCGGCGGTCGCGGTTGCCGCCGAACCGGGAACGACGGTCACGCTGTCCTATCGGGGCGAGGCTTTCGGCCGCGTCAAGCAGAAGAACCGCGAGCGGCTTGCCGAGGCCGAAGGGACGGGAAAATTGCGCGTGGTGCTGGGGTCCACGGTCAGCCGCATCGAGGCGAACTGCGCCTATCTGGACTGCGGCGAAACGATGAAACTGGCCAACGATGCCGTGATCGTCTGCGCCGGTGGCATACTGCCGACGCCGATGCTGAAAGAAATGGGCATTCGTGTTGAAACCAAGTTCGGAACCGAGTAAGAGCCCCTGACGCCGCATGAATCTTTATCCCCGTTCATTCCTGAGACTGATCGTGATCGGCAACGTCCTCGCCGTGCTGCCGCTGGTGGCGGCGGTCGGCTATGCCTCGCTGACGGTCGGCGACCTCACGCGGCACAGCGAAGAGGTGGTACGCCAGGCGTCCCGGGCCGCCACGCTTGGCTACGCGCTGCATGAGGAGCTCAATCACATGGAGCGCGTCCTGCGCCAATACGAAGTGCTGCGCGACCCCGCGCTGCTCAACGAGTACGCTGCCGTCCGCGAGGAATGGCGACAGAACTCGGAAGGCTATGCCGCCATACCGCTGCTGGGCAAGCTGGCGGTCCGGGTCGGCGACATGAGGAAGGTGGAAGCAGCGGCGTACAAAATCCTGGGCGCTCGCGCCGAACAACTGCTCCAGCTCAAGGCGACGCTGGTGATGGTCAGGGGTGGTCTGCGTTCCGTCCTCGGCGACGCCAACCGGCTGGTGGAGGCCGAGCAGGAGGCGTTTCGCACCAGGGCCGACGAGCTTCGGCAGAGGCTGACGGCGGCCCTGATCACGGCGGTGGTGCTGACAGGATTGCTGGTGTGGTTCGGCCGCCGCATGGTGGCGCAATTGTGGAGCCGTTTCGAGCGTGTCGTGCTGGCGCTCGGCGAAGGCCGGCTGGACCGGCGGATCAGGCTCAAGGGCCCGGAAGACATGCAGCGCGTCGGGCGTCGTCTGGAGTGGCTGCGAAAGCGCATGCTGGCGCTGGGGAAGGATCGTACCCGGATCATGCGCCATGCCTCCCACGAGCTGAAGACACCGCTGGCAACCTTGCGCGAGGGCGCGAGTCTGCTCGCCGAAGGCGTCGCCGGGCCCCTGACGCCGCAGCAGGCAAAGATAGCCGGGATCATGCAGACCAATGCCATACGCCTGCAGGGACTGATCGACGGCGTGCTGCGCATGCAGCAGGCCAGCCATGCCCGCGACCAGATGGAGACCAGCGCCATTCGACTCGACAAGCTCGTCGAGCAGACGCTGGAGACGCTCCAACTCGCCGCGCGCAACCGGCGCGTGCGCATCACCGGCGCGCTGGCGCCCCTGACGGTCGATGGCGGCGCGGAGGCGCTGGCCACGCTGGCCGACAACCTGATTTCGAATGCCATCAAGTTTTCGCCGGATGGCGGTGTGGTGCATATTACGCTGACCCGGGAGGGCGAAAATGCAGTGCTCGACGTGATAGATGACGGACCCGGCATCAGCACCGAGGACGGCGAGCGCATCTTCGAGCCATTTTTTCGCGGCTCCGCCGGCAAAGGCGTTGCCGGCGTCGGTCTCGGCCTGGCCATTGCCCACGAGTTCGCGCTGGCCCATGGCGGCAGCCTGGAAGTTGTCGAGCGGACGGGCGGGGCTCACTTTCGCGCCAAGTTGCCTCTGGAAATGCCGCAGAAGAGTGACCGGCCGCCGGGGATCGACGGGGCAGCGGACAACCGGAGGAAGGCGCCGTGACGGCGGACAGCGCCGGGGCCGGGGCGCGAATCCTGGTGGTGGACGACGATCCGGGACTGCTGGATCTGATCGAGATGCGGCTGATGGCAGGCGGCTATGCGGTTAGCTGCGCGGCGTCGGGCGAAGAGGCGCTGGAGCGTTTCCGCGCCGAACGGCCGCGTCTCGTCATTTCCGATTTGCGCATGGACGGCATGGACGGTCATGCCCTGTTCGCCCGCCTGCATGCCGAAGCGCCTACGGTACCGGTGATCATTCTCACTGCGCACGGGACCATTCCCGATGCGGTTGCGGCGACCCAGCGCGGGGTATTCGGTTTCCTGACCAAACCCTTCGACGGTCGCGAGCTGCTGGCGAAGGTGGCCGAGGCGATGGCGATCTCGCCCAAGGTGGATGCGTCTGCCGGCGAAGACGCCGGCTGGCGTGCGAGCATCGTGTCGTCGAGCATGGTGATGGAGGAACTGCTGCGCCAGGCGCGTCGTGTCGCGGATGCGGACGATCCGGTGCTGATCAGCGGCCAGAGAGGGTCCGGTAAGGAGTTGCTGGCACGGGCCATTCACGCGGCGAGCCGTCGCGCCGGCAAGCCCTTCGTCGTGATCCGTTGCGCCGAGTTGGCCGACCTCAAGCCGGGCGCCTCGCCACTGGCGCGTGCGCTGACGGCCGCACGAGGCGGGGTGCTGCTGCTCGACGACATCGAGGAACTGCCGCCCGTCGAGCAGGCGCGCCTGCTGCCGCTGGTACGCGAGCACACATTTTTTTCCGCGCCGACCCGCGTCGATGCACCCGATATCCGCATCGTCGCCACCACCACGCAGGCACTGGATCAGGCAATCCGCGACGGACGGTTTCGCGCCGACCTGTTCTATGCGATCGGCCGGGTCGCGCTGAACATGCCGGCGCTGGCCGAGCGACGCGAGGATATTCCGGCGCTGGTCGCCCACTTCGTTGCGCAAACGCACGGCGCGGCGCGCGGCCTTGCGCCGGAAGCGATGGCTGCGCTGCAGGAAGCGGCGTGGCCCGGCAACGTGCGCCAACTGCGCAGCGTGGTCGAGCAGACGCTGGCGCTGGCAGTGACGCCACAGGCGCCGGTCACCCTGGTCAGGCGACTGCTGCGGGAAGAAACCGAGCGCGAGACGGCGGCGCTGGACGAGGCGCGCCGGGCATTCGAGTACGACTACCTGGTGCAACTGCTCGACTCCACCGCAGGTAACGTCACCCACGCGGCGCGCGTGGCGCAGCGCAACCGTACCGAGTTCTACAAGCTGCTGGCACGCCACAAGATCGATCCGGGCCGCTACAAGTGAAATGCGGACATCAGGAGTCGGCGTTGGTGGTACGGCGACCGGGCAAGCTGCACCCGATTGGCGAAGCATTGCACTCATGAAGCTCGATCCGGAAACGCTGCAGCAAGTCGTCGCTCGCACGCTCGACCACTACCACACGCGCGCCGCAGCCTTCTGGGAAGGCACGCGCGACCATGACGTCGAGCAGAACATCGAGGCGCTGTTGCGCCACATTCAGGCCGCGCCGCCATTCACGCTACTCGACTTCGGCTGCGGCCCGGGGCGCGACCTGGCGGCATTTGTACGGCGCGGGCATCGCGCCGTCGGGCTCGAAGGGGCGCCGGCGCTGGCTGACATGGCGCGTGCCCATAGCGCGTGCGAAGTCTGGCAACAGGATTTCCTTCAACTGGAACTGCCGGATGCATGGTTTGACGGTGTGTTCGCCAACGCCTCGCTGTTTCACGTACCCAGCCAGGAGTTGCCGCGCGTGTTGCAACAGCTGCACGCGACGCTGAAGCCGGGCGGTGTATTGTTCAGCTCGAATCCGCGCGGCAACAATGAAGAGAGCATCAACGGCGAGCGCTATGGCGCCTATCACGATCTCGCTGCATGGCGCGCTTATCTGGGCGCTGCCGGCTTTGTCGAACTGGAGCATTACTACCGGCCGGCCGGTTTGCCGCTGGAGCAGCAGCCCTGGCTGGCCAGCGTCTGGCGCCGCGAGGATCGACCTTGAATCTGCGCCTGCTCCTGGTCGGCGCCAGCGGCGAAGTGGGCCGGGCGGTATTGGCGCAGGCGCTGGCCGACCCGCGTGTCGCCGAAGTTGTGGCGTTGACGCGGCGTCCCTTGCCCGCTGCGGCCAAGCTCAACAACGTCGTGGTCGACTTCGACAAGTTGCCGGAGGACGCTCCCTGGTGGGCGGTCGATGCCGTGGTCTGCACTTTGGGGACGACGCTGCGCGCGGCAGGCTCGAAAGAAAAATTCGCCGCCGTGGATCGGGACCTGCCGCTGCGCATCGCGCGGCTCGCCCGCGCGGCCGGCGCAAGCCGTTTTGCGCTTAACTCATCGCTCGGGGCAGACGCCCGATCAGGGAGCTTCTATCTGCGCACCAAGGGCGAGGCCGAAGACGCAATTCGGGCTCTCGGCTATCCGGGCTATACCATCGTGCGGCCTTCGCTGATCGATGCCGACCGTGCCGGGAGCCGCCCCGGCGAACATCTGTCGCTGATATTTGCGCGCGCTTTGAGGCCGCTGATTCCCGGTCGCTGGCGGGCGGTGACGCCTGCGGCAATTGCCCATGCCCTGCTCGACGCGGCGCTGTCGTCAAAGCCGGTCAGCCGGGTGATCGAATCAGACGAACTTCAGCCGCCGTCGCTTCCGGTCTCAGGCTGATCAGCGCCTGAACAGACGCTCGGCGTTGCCGAAGGCGATCTTCTCGGCGACGTCCTTCGGCAGTTGCGCCAGCCACGAGCGGTAGTCGCTCATGGTGCTGCCGTAGCTGTCCCAGCGCTCATTGATCCAGGTGTCGGAGCCGAGCAGGAAGCGGTCCGGATAGCGCTCGAACAAGGCTTTCCATTCCGCCGTCAGCTTGCCGTCGGAGGTAATGCCGTAGCGATAGGACAGCTCGCACCACAGCGCCGGATAGCGTTCGAGGTAGGCCGCGACCTTTTCCGGTGCCGTGGAAAATCCGGTGTGGGCCCAGACTATCCTGGCCTTCGGGTTGTGGGCAAACAGGATTTCCAGCGCTTCATCGTCGGCGTGGGCGTGCAGGTAGAGATTCTTCTCGACGGCAAAATCCACCGTGCGCTTGACCAGTTTTGTTGCCGCGGCCTTGCCCGAAAGATGGAACTCGCCGATGCCGACGTAGTAGCCGCGCTTGTACTCCGTTTCGATCAGATCCTGAATCGAGGCGTCATCCATCCAGGTCTGGATGTCGGCGCGGATGCGGTAGGGACGGATGAAGGGCACCACCCAGAGGCCCTTGGGTTTCGCCTCGTAGAGGGCGCGGGTACCGTCGTTGGGCCGGCTGGTGGCTAGTATGCCCATGATGTTCTGCTGGCGGAACAGCGCCAGAACTTTCTCCATCGGGTAATACGGTACCGGCTCCCAGTTGTAGTGCAGGTGCGCGTCGAAGATGGGCAGAGGAAGCGGATCGGCGGCGCGGGCCGTCGGCGCGGTCACTATCAGCAACAGTGCAGCAAGCCATCCGGTGCGACGACAAGGCACGGGACTATTTGAGTTTCTTGCAGGGCTGCGCAAAAATCATGTCGCTGAGTGCCGTGCCAGCATAGGTGTTGCGCTTGTTTTCAATCGAACAGATGTCGTCCTTGATGGTGATTCCAGTCACCATGAAACTGTCCGCGACCTTGGTCCCGACGCCTTCGTACTGGATCGCAATAATCTCGCCTTTCCTTACCGTGTCCGGCAGGCGGATCGAAATGTTTTTGCTGTTCGGATTGATCATGACCTCGGACGCTCTTTTCAGGTCGGCAGATCCGCTGGTCTGAACCACTTCTGCTGTTTCCTGGGCGTTCGCGGATGCCGCCAGGGCAAGATACATTGCAAGAACGGGTAGTGATTTCTTCATGGTATGGGCTCGCTTTCCTGATGAACAATACAGTCGATAACAGCCGCGCGGCACTACTGTTTGATCCCGCCGCCCTGCAAACTGCAAGTCTAGCGTATGCCGGGCTTCGGGGCAGTGGTGGCATTTCCCTGACGAAGATCGTGTTCCGCCCACAAGGCTTTGGCGAATGCCTTCCACGCCGCGCCACCATGGGTATGGATATCGGCGTTGGCGCTTTCCTTCATCACGGTCAGCATCAGTTGGGCGAGACCGAAGAGTTCCACGCGGGCGCGATCCGCCGGTTCGTCTGGCTCGCAGTCGATGGCGCCGATCTTGCAGTCGAAGGCCTGGCGCGCCAGCTCGCGCACTTGCGCGGCATCGCCCCAGTCGATATCCAGGATCACGCCCTTGGTCTCGATTTCGTGCTCGATCTGTTGAGCTTCGCGGGAATAGTTTTCGAAGCCGCTCATGGGGTGGTTTTCCTTGTTCGATCTGCTGTCCTGGGTTTTGGCTTCGACGTTACGCCCGATGCCGCCCGTTTCGCGAAAAAGCGGGCGAGATAGCGGCCCGTATAGCTGCCCTTGACCAGCGCCACGTCTTCCGGGCTGCCGGCGGCGATGATGCGGCCGCCGCCATCGCCGCCTTCCGGGCCGAGATCGACCACCCAGTCTGCCGTCTTGATCACGTCGAGGTTGTGCTCGATCACCACCACCGTGTTGCCGTGGTCGCGCAGACGGTGCAGCACCGAGAGCAGCATTTCGATGTCCTGGAAATGCAGGCCGGTAGTCGGCTCGTCGAGGATGTAAAGCGTGCGACCGGTATCGCGCTTGGAAAGTTCCAGCGCCAGCTTGACGCGCTGCGCCTCGCCGCCGGAAAGCGTGGTGGCCGATTGCCCGAGCTGGATGTAGGACAGACCGACGTCCACCAGTGTCTGCAGCTTGCGGGCGACCACCGGCACCGCATCGAAGAATTCGCGCGCCTGTTCCACGGTCATGTTGAGTACTTCGTGGATGGTCTTGCCCTTGTAGCGGACTTCCAGCGTCTCGCGGTTGTAGCGCTTGCCGTGGCAGACATCGCAGGGCACGAAGATGTCGGGCAGGAAGTGCATTTCGACCTTGATCATGCCGTCGCCCTGACAGGCCTCGCAGCGCCCGCCCTTGACGTTGAAACTGAAGCGCCCCGGCGAGTAGCCGCGCTCGCGCGATTGCGGCACACCGGCAAACAACTCGCGGATCGGCGTCAGCAAGCCTGTGTAGGTGGCCGGATTCGAGCGCGGCGTGCGGCCGATCGGCGACTGGTCGACGCTGATCACCTTGTCGAAAAATTCGAGGCCTTCGATTTCGCGGTGCGGCGCCGGTTCGAGCGCCGAGCCGTAAAGATGGCGCGCCGCGGCGGCATACAGCGTGTCATTGATCAGGGTCGATTTGCCCGAACCGGAAACGCCGGTGATGCAGGTCAGCAATCCCACCGGAATGTGCAGGTCGACGCGCTTCAGGTTGTTGCCGCTGGCGTCGCAAATCTTCAGTTCGCGCAGCGCATTGGGTGGCGTGCGCCTGGCCGGCGTGGCGATCTCGCGTCGGCCGGAAAGGAAGGCGCCGGTCATCGATTCGCTGCTGGCGGCAACCTGCGCCGGCGTGCCTTCGGCGACCACGCGACCGCCGTGTTCGCCGGCGCCGGGCCCCATGTCCACCACGTAGTCCGCCGACTCGATGGCTTCAAGGTCATGCTCGACGACGATCACCGTGTTGCCCAGGTCGCGCAGATGCGTCAGCGTTTCCAGCAGGCGCGCATTGTCGCGCTGGTGCAGGCCGATCGAGGGCTCGTCCAGCACGTACATCACGCCGGTGAGGCCCGATCCGATCTGCGAGGCCAGGCGGATGCGTTGCGCTTCGCCGCCGGAAAGCGTTTCCGCCGAGCGGTCGAGCGACAGGTAGTCGAGTCCGACGTTGATCAGGAAGGACAGCCGGGCGGTGATTTCCTTGAGGATCTTTTCCCCGACCTGGGCCTTCTGCCCGGTCAGCGTCAGCAGGTTGAAGAAGTCGCGGCAATTGATCAGCGACAGGCGGCTGATGTCGGAAATGTTCCTGCCGCCGACAAAGACGTGGCGCGCTTCGCGGCGCAGGCGCATGCCGCCGCATTCCGGGCAGGGCTTGTTGTTGAGGTACTTCGACAGCTCCTCGCGCACCATCACGGAATCGGTTTCGCGGTAGCGGCGCTCGAGGCTGGGGATGATGCCCTCGAAGGCATGCGTGCGGTCGAAGCGCGTGCCTTTTTCGTTCAGGTATTTGAACTTGATCTGCTCCCTGCCCGAGCCGTAGAGCACGATGTTGCTGGTCTCGACCGGCAGTTTTTCGAAGGGGAGATTGGTGTCGATGCCGTAGTGCGCGGCGAGCGATTCCAGCATCTGGAAGTAGAACTGGTTGCGCCGGTCCCAGCCCTTGATCGCGCCCGCGGCCAGACTCAGGTGCGGATAGGCGACGACGCGTGCCGGATCGAAGAACTGGATCTGGCCGAGGCCGTCGCACTTCTGGCAGGCGCCCATCGGGTTGTTGAAGGAGAACAGGCGCGGTTCCAGTTCCTGCAGCGCGTAGTTGCATACCGGGCAGGCGAACTTCGACGAGAACAGGTACTCCTTGCCGCTATCCATCTCCACCGCCAGGGCGCGGCCTTCGGCATGCATCAGCGCGGTCTCGAAGCTTTCCGCCAGGCGCTGCCGCACGTCGGGCCGCACCTTGAGCCGATCCACCACGATATCGACGGTGTGCTTCTGCGTCTTGGCCAGTTTCGGCAATGTGTCGATGTCATGCACGGTGCCATCCACCCGCAACCGGACGAAGCCCTGCGCCCGCAGTTCGGCGAACAGGTCGAGCTGCTCGCCCTTGCGATTGGCGACCACCGGGGCGAGGATCATCAGCTTGGTGTCTTCGGGCAGCGCGAGGACGTGATCGACCATTTGCGAGACGCTGTTGGCCTCCAGCGGCAGGTCGTGATCCGGGCAGTGCGGCGTGCCGGCGCGGGCGTAGAGCAGGCGCAGGTAGTCGTGAATCTCGGTGACCGTGCCGACGGTCGAGCGCGGGTTGTGGCTGGTGGCTTTCTGTTCGATGGAAATCGCGGGACTCAGGCCTTCGATCAGGTCCACGTCGGGTTTCTCCATCAACTGCAAAAACTGCCGCGCGTAGGCCGACAGCGACTCGACATAGCGGCGCTGGCCCTCGGCGTACAGCGTGTCGAAGGCCAGCGACGACTTGCCGGAGCCGGACAGGCCGGTGATGACCGTCAACCTGTTGCGTGGCAGGTCGAGATTGATGTTCTTGAGGTTATGCGTTCGCGCGCCGCGAATCTTGATGAAGTCCATGAGGCGGTTTCGATGTCGGGGAACCGGAAACTATACCCCGGCGGGGAAGCGATAGCCACTGCATGAAAACCCCTGAAGTTGAGCGGTCGCCGTGCCGCCAGCGCCGACTCTCTGGGCAAGGCATCGGCGCTCGATGCCCGCCGGGGTGCCCGGCGTCAGTCATACTTCCCTTAGCTCCTTTGGGTTTCCTGTCCGTGATGGTGGCCAGTTCGGCGTTGATGGCCCGGAACGCCGGTTGAATTTCCTATCCTTATCCTTTTTCCTATCGTTCGCGTTATCACCGGGGTCGTTTGTCCTGCAAGACTCTCAGCATCGATCTTGGTGTCCTACTAATCCAAATGGACGATCGACAAAAAACTGTTTAAGGAGTCAAATAGTTTCCACGAGTAACTCCGAGGCGAAATTGGAGCTGTCGTAGCCGGTGCGAACCAATACAAAGGAGAAAATGATGGACAATTGGAAGAAAGTCGTTTTAAGTGCATTGACAGGGCTCGGCGTGACGTTTGTAGCGCATGCCTACGGGCCGGGCAATCCAGCCCAATTAAACGCCGTTCCCCCGGGCTTCACGGAGTGCGCAGTTGACGGCGGGGTATGCAAGGTGCCTGCGGGCGCCACGGCCTATGTGGTTTATGGCACAAACGGCAAGTTCGCTACTGCGCAGGGTACCGGCGATTTCACCTGCCTGCCAAAGGGCTGGGTAGCAACGCCCTCGGCCAGCAAGCCGCAGGACTTGGGCATTCCGGATCCCGTGCCGAATGTCCAGAAGAAGTGTTACCTGCAGGCAAAGGCTCCCGCTCCTGTCGCTCCTCCCGCTGCCGTTGCACAAGGCAAAAAGGCCTGCTTCTGGATGAGCAACACGCCGGGCAACCCGTGGGTAGCCAGCCCGATGCCGGCTCCCGATGAGGCCGCTTGTAAGCGCCTGGATTCGTGCAGCCCGGATGGTGGCAAGGCTTCCGGCGGTGGCTGCTACAAGTGGACCTCCGCCGAGGAACTGAACAAGCCGGCCCCGAAAATGGCCTGCTACTGGATGGATAGCGCACCTCCCAACCTGTGGAAGCCCAGCCCGATGCCGGCACCCGATCAAGCCGCCTGCAAGCACCTGGATTCCTGCAGCCCGGATGGCGGCAAGGCCTCGGGTGGCGGCTGCTATGTCTGGGCCGCCGAAGAGCAGGTCAAGGGTGAGAACGCCAAGAAGACCGCTGCGCCACCGCCCCCGCCCGTGATCAAGGTCCAGCATGCCGACTATGGTCAGAACTGCGCCGGCAAGGGCAAGCCTGATTCCAACATCAAGGGTACCGATCCCACCAAGCACATCGCTGCGGCGTGCGACGGCAAAGGCACTTGCGACTACAAGGTGGACCACACCGCCATCGGCGACCCGGTCTTCGGTTGTCGCAAGGAGTATGTCGTTCAATACCATTGCGGCACCGGTCAGCCGAAGAAAGCGGCTGTGGCGCCCGAAGCCAGCGGACAAATGGCCAAGCTTGACTGCACGAAGTAATCCCAGACCAGGCTAGAGCTCAAAGCCACCGGAAGCGCGCTTCCGGTGGCTTTTTTATTTCCCTCCCGTAAAACTGAGCTCAAGGCCATCCGGCCTGGGAGGCCCCTTGGCGAAGATGTCCTGTTCCTGCGCCCGGCGACCGAACATGATGGCGTGGTCAGTCGGCCATCAGGGATGCCACCTTCAAGTGCTAACGCTGCCCATTGAGAATACCTTTAGTACTACTCTGTGCGACAGCCACCGACGATGTGACTGTTTCAGGGATCGCTGTTCTTGGCGTCCTGGTTCGTCAGCAGCGCGTCTAAGCGAGCTCGCAGGCGGAAGGCCTGGATGGGCTTGTGGATCACCGGGAAACCGGCGTTGCGCGTCGCCTCCGGATCGGTATCCCCGGTGATCAGGAGTACTGGGACCACTTGGCCCAGGAATTCGCGCAGCCGTAAGGCCTCTTCGCTGCCTACACGGCCTTCGCGCAAGCGCCAGTCGGCCAGTATCGCCACAGGCGTCGGCCTGCCGGAGGCCGTCAGCACGGCCATGGCTTCATCGGCGTTCTCGCCGCCCGCTACGTAACAACCCCAACTCTCCAGCACCTTGGCCAGCGCATCGCGAATCGGCGCGTTGTCGTCGATGACCACGATCCAGGCACCCTCCAGCCCCACGCTCGCGAGCGGCGATTGAACGTTTGGGGCTGGTCCGGGCGGGCCAGATGGCAATTCGACGGCGAATACCGAACCGCGCCCCGGTGTCGAGCGCAGGTCGAGGCGATGACCGAGCTGGCGCGCCAGGGCATCGACGATGGCGAGCCCCAGACCGAGCCCCTTGCGCCGGTCGCGCTCCGGATTGTCTAGCTGATAGAACTCGTGGAAGATCTCGCGGCGGGCATGGTCCGGAATGCCGATTCCGCTGTCCCTGACCTCGATGTGCACGTTGCCACCACGCTTCCGGCAGCACACCATCACGGCACCCTGTTCGGTATAGCGCAGCGCATTCGCTGTCAGGTTGCGCAGCATGCGCTCGAGCAGCGCCGGGTCGCTGCGTACCCACGCCTGCGACGGCACCACGCGCAGCAGCAAGCCCTTTTCGGCGGCCTGATCGGTAAATTCGCGGCGCAGGCGATCGAATATGGGTTGCAGCGCGAAGTCACGGACCTCCGGCTTGAGCGCCCCGGCATCCGCGTGCGACAAGTCGAGCAACGAATCCAGCAGCATTTCGAGGCTGTCGCAGGACGACCGCAGCTTGCCCACGAGCACGGCATCCGCCTCCTTTCGACGGCGTATACCATCGTCGATCGCGTCCACGAACAGGGTCATCGCCTGCAAGGGTTGTCGCAGGTCATGGCTGGCGGCCGCAAGGAACCGGGTTTTTGCCTCGTTGGCCGTTTCAGCCTGGCGGCGCGCTTCGACCACCCGCTCGTTTTCGTGGGTGACTTGATCGAACAGGTCCTGGTTGTCTAAACGCAACCGAATGGCCTCACGGATCATCGTCTGTTGTCGGCGGGCGAAAAACAGGCAGGCGATCATGAATACCAGCAACGCGATA
Organism: Rhodocyclales bacterium; assembly: GCA_026399415.1. Taxonomy (GTDB): domain Bacteria; phylum Pseudomonadota; class Gammaproteobacteria; order Burkholderiales; family Rhodocyclaceae; genus Sulfuritalea. The sequence goes on from JAPLQZ010000068.1 coordinate 20,127, forward strand.
CTCTGGCCGAAAAACAGTCGCCCTTCCTCAAGGTAATTGCGCAGCACGAAAGGCGTCAGGGTGAGTACGTTGAAGGCGACGTGGGCGGGCAGGAAGATGCCTATGCTGGTCACCGACAAGCCAACCTGGCCAGCAAGTCCGAGCGTCATCGGTAACAGAAAGAGCAGGGTCGGCTGGAAAAATGCCCAGCCCAGATAACCCCAGGTAACGCCGCTGATCGCGGCGCCGAGGGTGAACCACCAGCCCCACCATGCAGCCCGTTGCAGGCGCCGCGAATCTGCGCGGTAGGCCTCGAATTCAAACCATCTGAGACCGATGGTCGCGCAGACCATGAACATCCAGATCAGCAGATTTGTCCGCTCCTGCGGTTCGTCCCATAAAACCCAGACCAGGACTGCGGCGGAAACGAAGCTGCCGATGTAGCCGCTCGGCGCTTGGTGATGCAGCAGGCCGACCTGCTCGGCGAGAAGTCGCTGCTCGGCCTCGACCGTCAAAACAGGCCCTTGCGTTTGGCCAGCAGCACGGCCTCGGTTCTCGAACGAACACCCAGCTCGCGAAAGATGGCCGAAACGTGGACACGAACAGTGTTCTCGCTCATCCCCAGGTAATCACCGATTTCTCGGTTGGACCGGCCGGCACATAATTCGGCCAATACCTCGACCTGCCGCGCTGTGAGCTTCTGATCAAGACGCCCCTTGCCGTGGGCTTCTTCCTTCGCGTAGGTCGGTGCGTAAACCTGCCCATCGAGAATCTGGAGCAGCGCCACCCGCATCTCCTCGACCGAGATCGTCTTGGGGATATAGCCCTGAGCGCCGTAGAAGAGGGCTTGTCGCACTACCTCGTTGCCGTCCACGGCGGACAGAACCACGAGGCAGGCATCAGGGCATTGCGGACGCAGCGCTCGCAATCCATCGAGGCCGCCAAGACCGGGGAGGCCAAGATCGAGGAACACCAAGTCGAAACTCTCATCAACCACCGCCGCCAGACCGGCCTCCGCCGAGCCGGTTTCGACAACACGGGCCACGTCGGGCAACACCCGCTCGAGCATGAGCTTGAAGCCCTCGCGGAAAAGTGCGTGATCGTCGATAAGCAGTATATTCATGCGGCTGCGATGTGAAGTCCTGATCCAGGCAAATCGGGCGCTTCGATGATAGCAGCCACCCCGGTTGTGTGGGCATCGGAATGCACGCGCCTAATCCAAATGTGCGATGGACACCTACCCTCGCCAGTGGTGCAATCCGAATATATCTGATTTATGAAACCTCTCATCCACCTATTCGCCAGAGCCTTGGTACTCGGTCTGGCTTTCATTTCATTGACCGCCTGGCCACAGGAGATCGCGGTCGCCGTTGCACGCGTTCCGGTGGAAGGATTGACGCGCGGCCAGATTGTGATTGATCTGACCACCCGCACCCGCCACCCGGCCTATCTCGAACCCCAATCCCTGAAGGCACCCGATGGAATCCGGATAGTCGCCTCGGCGGTTTCGCCCGAGAACGCCCGCACTTGCCCCAGGGCCGGACCGTCTCAGACCGAATGCCGTCAGATCTTTCGCGTAACCCTCGATACAGGAGCGCGCTGCCAGGCCAGTGGCAATTACGAGGCCCTGTTCCGTGTGGCTTGTTGGCCGGGTACTGCAGCCAGCTTGTGCAAGCCCGGGGCCCATCAGTACGACTTCAAGCTGGTGAACGAGCCGCTGTGTTAACAATGGCCACTGAAATACAACGAGGCACGAGCCCGGATCTGATCTTGTCCACGTCGGGCTTTTCCATCAATTGCAGGAACTGCCGGGCGTAGGCCGAAAGCGATTCGACATAACGGCGCTGGCCCTCGGCGTAGAGCGTGTCGAATGCCAGCGACGACTTGCCGGAGCCGGACAGACCGGTAATGACCGTCAGCCGATTGCGCGGCAGGTCGAGATTGATGTTCTTCAGGTTGTGCGTTCGCGCGCCGCGAATCTTGATGAAGTCCATGGTGCATGGTGCGATATTGGGGGAGCCGGAGAATATACCCCGCTGCGCCCGCCAAAGCGAAACCGCTGTTCATGCCGGACTTGATTCGCCGTGTCGCCGGCGCTGACTTTCAATGCATGAAGAGGGGTTCAACAGTCCGTCGAAATCAATTCAGTGGCTCGTCTGGTGAGCCTGCTGGTGAGGCAGAATGATCTCGTGACATTGCCGTAGTGCAAGCTGATTCCCCAGTGCGACGGACGGGCGGAACTGGAAAATGCGTATCGAAAAACTCAAACCGGACCTCACCGTGCACGGCCCGTTGTTTCCGGAGCCGGAGCTGACTGTCGTTACGATTTCGATGGGCGCTACGGTGACGCGGGTTGGCAAGAAGGTTCCCCGCGTGAATCGACTGGATTCTCGTGTTTGTGCACTAAAATGTGATGATGCGCAGCAACACCGGGTCTCCGGTGAGTTGATATCCCGGTAAGCCCTTGAATCCCATGCTATCCCCCACTTCAGACGCCATGAGCCGCGATGAAAAGCGCGCCGGCGCCGGCCTGGCTTCCATCTTCGCGCTGCGCATGCTCGGCTTGTTCCTGATCCTGCCGGTATTTGCGGTCCATGCCAGGACCATTCCCGGCGGCGATGACCTGACACTGGTCGGCATCGCGCTCGGCGCCTACGGTTTGACCCAGGCGATGTTCCAGATTCCCTTCGGCATGGCCTCCGACGCTTTCGGCCGCAAGCGGGTGATTGTCTTCGGCTTGCTGCTGTTTGCCTTTGGCTCGGCGGTCGCGGCGCTGGCGACGGATATCTGGTGGGTCATCGGCGGCCGCGTGCTGCAGGGCGCCGGGGCCATTTCCGCGGCCGTCACCGCGCTGGCCGCCGATCTGACGCGCGAACAGCATCGCACCAAGGTCATGGCGATGATCGGCTCCTCGATCGGACTGGTGTTCGCCATCTCGCTGGTGGCGGCTCCCGCGCTTTACGCCGTAATCAGCATGGCCGGAATTTTCTGGATGACGGCGGCCTTCGCGGTTGCCGCCATCGGTCTGGTGACCCATGTCGTACCGCCGGCGCCGCCCCTGCCGGTCGGACCCAAGCCGCCGTTTCGCGACGTGCTGCTCGACACCCAGCTGCTGCGGCTCAACTTCGGCATCTTTACCTTGCACATGGTGCAGATGGCGATGTTTGTCGTGGTCCCCGGATTGCTGATCCGCTATGGCGGCCTGCCGCTCGCTTCGCACTGGAAGATCTACCTGCCGGCGGTGCTGGCGTCCTTCGTGCTGATGGTACCGGCGATCATCATTGCCGAGAAGCGCGACAAGGTTCAGCCGGTGTTCGTTTCCGCCATCGGCCTGCTGCTCGTCACCTTGCTGGTGATGTGGTTTGGCAACAGGAATTTCATGGTGGTGGCGGGTGGTTTGCTGAGCTTTTTCGTCGCCTTCAATATTCTCGAGGCCATGCTGCCTTCGATGATTTCGCGAATCGCGCCAGCGCGCGCCAAAGGCGCGGCGCTGGGCGTGTACAACACCACCCAGGCGCTCGGCCTGTTCGTCGGCGGGGCTTTGGGCGGCTGGCTGATGAAGAACTTCGATGCCGGTGCCGTGTTCATTTTCGATGCCGCGATGGTGGCGCTGTGGCTGGCAGCCGCCGCGACCATGATGCAGGTGCCGGTGCGTCGGCCTATTGCAACAGCGGCAACAGAGCAGTCCGCGCATGGCATACTTGAAACAAAATCCTGAGGAGAAATTCACATGGCGTCAGTCAACAAAGTCATCATCGTCGGCAATCTGGGCCGCGATCCGGAAGTACGTTACACACCCGATGGCGCGTCGATCGCCAACGTCACCATCGCCACCACCGACACTTGGAAGGACAAGGCCACCGGCGAAAAGAAGGAAGCTACGGAGTGGCATCGCGTGGTGTTCTTCGGCAAGCTGGCCGAGATCGTCGGCCAGTACCTGAAGAAGGGCCGGCAGGTATATGTCGAAGGCGCCTTGCGCACCCGCAAGTGGACCGACAAGGAAGGCCAGGAGCGCTATACCACCGAGATTGTCGCCAATGAAATGAAAATGCTCGGCTCGCGCGAAGGCATGAGCGACGCGCCGCCGCGCGACAGCGCGGGCGGCACGGGAAGCGGCAGTGGCGCCGGCAATCGTCCGGCAGCCGCGCCGCAACCGGCCGGCAGCAACTTCAACGACTTCGAGGACGATATCCCGTTCTGAGGTTCTGGGCCGGCTCGGCATAGTGTTCGCCAAGTGAGCCATGCGAGGTGAACATGCCTGAAAAACTCAAGCTGCTTTCCTGGCGCGACATTGTGTTTGTCGCACTGCCTTCCTTGCTGCTGGCCATCGGCGCGTTCTGGCTGGCGGCACAGTTCATCAAGCCGGCGCCGCCCGATCAGATAGTGGTCAGCACTGGCGGCGAGGGAGGCGCCTACCAGCGCTTTGCCACCCGTTACAAGGATGTACTGGCGCGCTACGGCATCACTCTGGTGGAAAAGCCCTCTGCCGGTTCGACGGAGAATCTGGAGCGGCTGCGCGATGCGGAGTTCGAGGTCGATGCCGCCTTCATCCAGGGCGGTACGGCGCGGCCGGGCGAAGAGGACGAACTTCTTTCGCTGGGCGACTTCTATTACGAACCACTGTGGATTTTCTATCGCGAGGCGGCAGTTCATGGTGGTGACAAGGTGCTCGACCTCAAGGGCAGACGCGTCGCGGTAGGTGGCGCCGGCAGCGGCACACATCATCTCGCCATGGAACTGCTGGCGGCCAACGGCATTGATGCAAAGAACACGAAGCTGGTCGAGAACGGTGGTCTCGGCCTGCTTGAAGGTCTGAAGAAGAATGAAATCGATGCCGTGTTCGTCGTCGGGCCGACGCAGTCCTCGCTGGTGTGGTCGCTGCTCTACACGCCGGGCATACGTCTCATGAGCCTGACGCATGCCGAGGCCTATACAAGACGCTTTCCGTATCTGGCGCGACTGGTGCTGCCGCGCGGCGCCATCGATCTGACGCAGGACATTCCACCGCACGATATCCAGCTGGTTTCGTCGATGGCGACCCTGTTGGTGCGCGAGGACACGCATCCGGCGCTGATCGACCTGTTGATGCAGGCGGCGAGCGAGGTCCACGGTGCGCCGGGGGTATTCCAGAAGCCCGGCGAGTTTCCGCGTGCCGGGCACAGCGAATTTCCGCTGTCGAAAGAGGCCGAGCGCTACTACAAGTCCGGCAAGCCCTTCCTGCAGCGTTACCTGCCGTTCTGGGCGGCGACGTTGATCGACCGCATGGTGGTGATGCTGGTGCCGCTGCTCGCCGTACTGATCCCGCTGTTCAAGTTCGCCCCGCAGATCTACGGCTGGCGAGTGCGTTCGCGGATTTACCGGCGCTATGGCGAACTCAAGTTCCTCGAAAACGAAGTCAACGAAAATCCGGGTCTGCACAGCCGCGCCGAGTGGATAGAGAAACTCGACCGCATCGAGGCAGATGCCAGCCGCATCCGCACGCCGCTGACATTTTCCGACATGCTCTACACCCTGCGCGGACACATTGATTTGGTGAGGGACATGATCCTGCGTCGAACGGCGGCTTGAGTCGCCGTACCGCCAGCGCCGACTCTTAGAGCCTTCTGATCTTGTCCATCAGCGCCGTGGTCGAGCGCTCATGGATGAAGGGCAGCGAATGCACGCTGCCGCCCCAGGCGATCACTTCCCGGTAGCCGACAATCCTTTCCACCGGCCAGTCGCCGCCCTTGACCAGTAGGTCCGGCCGGCAATCGAGGATACGTTCGAGCGGCGTGTCCTCATCGAACCAGGTCACCAGCGATATGGATTCGAGCGAGGCCAGCAAGGCCATGCGGTCGGCCAGCGGATTCACCGGGCGATCAGCGCCCTTGCCCAGGCGCCTGACCGAAGCGTCCGAGTTGGCGGCGACGATCAGGGAGGCGCCGAGCGCGCGGGCCTGCGCCAGATAGGTGACATGGCCGCGGTGCAGGATGTCGAAACAGCCATTGGTAAACACCAGCGGTCGCGGCAGCAGGGCGATGCGACCGGCCAGGTCAGCGGGGGCGGTGATCTTGGCCTCGAAGGCGGGCGGTCCCGGATGAACAAGTGCCACGCGGCGGCGCTCCTACTTCTTGGGCGTTGCCTTTGCATCAGGCGGCGGAGGTGGCGTGTTGTCCAATGCTCTGGCCTGTTCCGGGCTGATGATTTCGAACACGCGCACCACCTTCAGTACGCCGCCGGTAGTGCGGGCAATTTCCACGGCCGCATCGGCTTCGGTCTGGGTAACCAGCCCGAGCAGGAAAACCACGCCGGCCTCGGTCACCACCTTGACGTGGTTGGCGGCAAACTTGTTGGCATCGATAAAGCGCGCCTTGACCTTGGAGGTAATGTAGGAATCATTGCTGCGCCCGCCAAAGCTCGATGGTCCGGCGATGGCCAGTTCGTTGCTGATCGACTTGACGTTGGGCACTTCGATGGCGAGCTTTTCCACGTCGGCCTTGATTGCCGCATTCGGGACTTCGCCGGTGATCAGCACCATGCGGTTGTAGCTGACCACATTGACATGGATCTTGTCGCCATACTTCCCGTTGATGCGGCTGACGGCGCGAATTTCCATGCCTTCGTCGGAGACATAGGTTTCCGGATTGCGGCGGTCCGCTATCAGCAGCGCACTGGTGCCAACGCCGACGGCGGCAGCCCCGAAGCAGCCGGCGAGAACGGGGACACAGAGGGCGAGCACGGCGAGGTTGCGTACTTTTGTACCCATGGTGCTGGTTCGGATGTTCATTGCGTTTCTCCTAGTATCAAGGCATCGATGCCGTCGCACAGGCAGTGGATGGTGAGCAGGTGTACTTCCTGAATCCGGGCGGTGCGTTCGGCCGGCACGCACAAGTGGATGTCGTCGGGGCCGAGCAGTGCGGCGATCTTGCCGCCCCTTCTACCCGTAAGAGCCACTACCGTCACGCCGCGGGCATGAGCGGTGTGAATGGCCTCGATGACATTGGGCGAATTGCCCGATGTCGAAATGGCCAGCAGCACGTCGCCGGCCCGGCCCAGCGCCTGCACCTGCTTGGCGAAGACGTCCTCGTAGCGGTAATCGTTGGCGATCGAGGTCAGCGTGGAAGTATCGGTGGTCAGCGCAATCGCGGCCAGCGGCGTGCGTTCCTTCTCGAAGCGGTTGAGCAGTTCGGCGGCGAAGTGCTGCGAATCGGCGGCCGAACCGCCGTTGCCGCAGGCCATGACTTTGCCGCCGGCCTTGAGGCAGATCACCATCCGGCGCATCGCCGCTTCGATGGGCGCCGCCATGGCGGCCAGCGCCGCGAGCTTGGTCTGGGCGCTGTCCTGAAAATGTTGCTGAATGCGGTCGGCGAGTGACATGGAGCAGGTCTTTGCGTTGTGGATGAACAGGGTCGTACGAGGATAGCTGTCCTCGGTGCAGGTCCGAGGCCGGAATAGGGGGTCTAGAGCACGACAAATACTTCGATCAGCATGCGTTGCCAGGGGTTCCTGTGCTGGCGCAATTTGGCGATGCGGGCATCCACTGCCTCGCCTCCGTCCAGCGCAGCGGCGACCGAGCGGTTTTCGACCCGCGGCAGGTAGCCCAACTTCTGCCCGCGCCATTCGATGCGTACTGCGTTGGCGTCATGCGGGTTGTCGGCTTCGCGTACCAGTGTCAGCCGGTCGCCCTCGTGCATTTCCTGCCACAGGCTCTGGCCGGCATAGTAGCGAAAGCCGGCCAGGGGCGAGCTTTGCACCAGGATGCGCACTTCGCCGGCCAGTGCGGTCAGGCTGATCGCCAGGCCGAGGCTCAGTCGCCGGAGGAATCTAATCAGCGGAGAAGGCATTGCGCAGCCATTCAATGTTGTGCGTGTCGGGGCCGTCGAACAAGATGCAGTCGAAGCGGCAGGGCCTTTCGCCGTGGCACACCAGCCAGTGCCTTGCGGCGAGGATCAGGCGGGCCTGCTTGGCGGCGGTGATGCTGGCGGCGGCGCCGCCGAAATCGCTGCGGCTGCGCAGACGCACTTCGACAAACACCGTGGATTTGCCATCGCGGCAGACCAGATCGATCTCGCCGCCCTTCACCCGGAAGTTGCGTTCGATCACGGAGAGCCCCTGCTGCACCAGATAGTCGGCCGCCAGTTGCTCGGCCGCCGCACCTTTGGCTTGCCTCGTACTCATCGGACTGCAACAATGGCGGACATGGAAAATGCATTGTATGTCGTCGCCACGCCGATCGGAAATCTGGGAGACATCACCTTGCGTGCGCTGGAAACCCTGCGCGGCGTCGACCTGGTCGCCTGCGAGGACACCCGTCACGCGCGGCACCTGCTCGATCATCACGGCATCAGCGTGCCGACGCTGGCACTGCACCAGCACAACGAGAACGAAGCGGCGGCCAAGCTGATCCGGCTGCTGGGTGAAGGCAAGCGCGTGGCGCTGGTGTCGGATGCCGGAACGCCCGGCGTCTCCGATCCGGGCGCGCGCGCGGTCGCGGCGGTACGTGCCGCGGGTTTCAGGGTGATCCCGCTGCCCGGGCCGAATGCAGCGATTGCGGCCATGTCGGCGGCCGGTCTGGCGGACGAGCGGTTTCTGTTCGTCGGATTTTTGCCCGCAAGAGTCGGCGCTCGCAGGACGGCGATTGGCGAACTCGCATCCGTCAATGCGGCACTGGTGTTCTACGAAGCACCGCACCGGGTCATGGAAACGGTTGTCGACCTCGCAGAACTGCTGGAGCCGCAACGCGAAATCGTCATCGCCCGCGAACTGACCAAGATGTTCGAACAGATCGAACGCATGCCGCTGGCGGAGGCCACCGCCTGGCTGGCGGCCGATGCCAATCACCAACGGGGCGAATTCGTGCTGGTGGTCTCAGCGCCACCACTGCGCGAAGGCATGGATGCCGAGAGCGAACGCGTGCTGGCCGCGCTGCTGGCTGAATTGCCGGTAAAGCAGGCGGCCAAACTGGCGGCAGAAATTACCGGCCAGCCGAAGAATGCGCTGTATGCGCGGGCGCTGGAACTGAAGCGCAGTTGACAAGGCGGCCCGTATAATTCGCTCCATGCAGACCCTGACCATCACGCGCCCCGACGACTGGCACTTGCATCTGCGTGATGGCGCCGCACTTGCCGCCGTGCTGCCCGATACCGCGCGGCGCTTTGCCCGTGCCATCGTCATGCCCAACCTGAAGCCGCCGGTGACTACCGTGGCGCTGGCGGCGGCCTACCGCGAACGCATCCTGGCCGCGCTGCCGGCCGGCATGAACTTCACGCCGCTGATGACGCTGTATCTGACCGACAACATGCCGCCGACGGAAGTGGACGCCGTCAAGGCCAGCGGTTTTGTGCACGCGATCAAGCTCTATCCCGCCGGGGCCACGACCAATTCCGCTGCCGGTGTCAGCGACCTGAAAAAATGCGCGGCAACGCTGGCGCGCATGGAAAAGCTCGGCGTGCCGCTGCTGGTGCATGGCGAAGTCACCGATCCGGTCGTGGACGTTTTCGACCGCGAGGCGGTGTTCATCGACAGCGTACTGATACCGCTGCTGCGAGACTTCCCGGCGCTGAAAGTGGTGCTCGAACACGTCACGACGAGGGACGGCGTCGACTTCGTGCGCGACAGCGGCGCGAATGTGGCGGGCACCCTGACAGCCCACCATCTGCTGCTGAATCGCAACGCGATGTTTGCCGGCGGCATTCGTCCGCACCATTACTGCCTGCCGGTATTGAAACGCGAGACGCACCGTCAGGCACTGCTCGCCGCGGCGATTTCGGGCAATCCGAAATTTTTCCTCGGCACCGATTCGGCGCCGCATGCGCAAAGCGCCAAGGAAACGGCTTGCGGCTGCGCCGGCTGCTACACCGCGCACGCCGGCATCGAACTGTATGCCGAAGCCTTCGAGGTGGCCGGCGCACTGGAGAAGCTGGAAGCCTTCGCCAGCTTTTGTGGTGCCGACTACTACGGCCTGCCGCGCAATACGGAGCAGATCACCTTGCGACGCGAGGCGGTCGCCGTACCCGTGAGCCTTGATTACCTGGCGGGTGAAAGGCTGGTGCCGCTGCGTGCAGGCGAGTCCGTTGCCTGGCGGCTGGAGTAATTCCCGTCGCGAGGCAGTGACGCCGGCAGAGGCGGAACTTCATCCGCTGTCGGCCTTCCTGCGGCCCTGGTTTGCCGACGGCGCGCCTGAAATATCCCGACTGAATGCAGCAGCCCTTGACCGCGGGCTGGTAACGGGCAGCGGGGTGGCGCTGCGCTTTGTCGAGCCGTCCGGCGGACCCGACGGTTACGAGGAACGAGCCTTCCTGACTGGCGAGATCGCGACACGAGCCGGCAACCGGCACGACCTGTTCAATGCGCTGATCTGGCTGGCCTTCCCGCGGACCAAGGCAGCTCTCAACCGGCGTCACGTCGCGGCGCTGGCCGAGGCGCGAAAAAAGGGAAGTTCCGCGCGCGGCCGGCTGCGCGATGCGCTGACCCAGTTCGACGAATGCGGCGTGGTCGTGGCGGGATCGCGTTCCGATCTTTGGCAGGCCTTGTGCGCGCATCGCTGGCGCGAGGTTTTCGTGCAGCGACGGGCAGAACTGTTGCGCACGACTCGCTTCCTGGTCTTCGGCCATGCCAGCCATGATGCCCTCGCCGCACCCTTTGCCGGACTGTGCGGCAAGGCGGTGTTCGTCGAAGTCGATGCAGCGTGGCTAAACCTTTCCGAGGCGACGGCGCTGGCAGCGCTCGATGAGTGTGTTGCCACGCAATTCGATAGCCGCGACTTTTCGCCGCGCGACTGGCAACCCTTGCCCCTGCTCGGCATTCCCGGCGCCACGGCGGACAACGAGCGGCCGGACTACTATGACGACAGGCGCCAGTTCCGCCCGCCGCGTACAATGCGCTCGGGAAGTTCGCCAGGCAACCGCTGATCACGAAAGTGGTTGGAGGAAAGTCCGGGCCCCATAGAGCGGAATGCCGGCTAACGGCCGGGCGCTATAAGTCGGGCGGCGCAAGTCGTCCGACCCAAGGCGACAGACAGTGCAACAGAAAGATACCGCCTAAGCTCGCAAGAGCCGGTAAGGGTGAAATGGTGGAGTAAGAGCCCACCGCGGACGTGGTAACACGGACGGCATGGCAAACCTCATTCGGGGCAAGGCCAAATAGGGGAGCATTGGCGTGGCTCGCGTCGCTCCCGGGTAGGCTGCTACAGGCCGCTGGCAACAGCGGTCGCAGAGGAATGGTTGCCCACGACAGAACCCGGCTTATCGGCGGACTTCCCACCCGTCGCTTCGCGATGGGTGGGGCTTGATGCACCATCCCCCCATCCCCCTTCCCGTGGAAGGGGGTGACGAAGTCGGGCCGCCTGCGGCGGCTATTTAGCGTTTGCTCCGACGCTTTGGTTGCGGCAGGCTCTTCCTCTCGAGATCGAGCGCCAGTTTGATGCCAAAACGGCTGGCGGCACCGCGCAGATGATCCAGCGCGTTGCGGCGCGCGGCTTCTGCATTGCCAAGGGAGATCGCCTCGAACAGGGCGTGATGCTCGCGCTGGGCTTCTTGGGGATGGGCTAGTTCGCGGCGCGTGCCGTGCCATGACAGCTTGCGTGTATCCGAAAAGTGCAGGCCGAGGAATTCGACCAGCCGGGCGACGTAGGAATTATGCGTGGCGCTGGCCATTGCAATATGAAAATTGTCATCGGCTTCAGTGCCGTCGTGACCTCCGGCCATCGCGTCGTCCATCGTCTGGAGGTGCTGCGCCATGGCCTTGAGATCCTTCCTGTCGCGGCGTTGCGCCGCGAGTTCGGCCACGGCGCCTTCGACCATGGCCCGCAGTTCGAAAATATCGCGCAACTCGTCCAGTTCCGCGCCGACCCCTTTCCAGAAACGCAGGTTGATGACTTTCGGTGCCTCGACGACGAAGGCACCCGAACCCTGCCGGGTCTCGATCAGGCCATCGGCCTTGAGGCGGGCGATGGCTTCGCGCACCACTGAACGGCTGACGCCGCAGGCGTCACCGAGTGCCTTTTCGGTCGGCAGTCGATCGCCGGGCTTGAGTTCGCCGCTCGCAATGCGGTCGCGCAGATCGCCGGACACCTTTTCGGAGAGGTGCAAGGGTCTTGCGATGCGACCGAGTTTGGTAGAGTGGGATGGCAGGATTGACATGGACGCCTTTTTAATTGTTATCCTATTGTCAGACAAATTCGCTTTCTGGTAAAGTCGATCTGTCGCTCGCAGTGCAAAACATAAGTAACCAAGACCGCGGGCCGTCAGGACACTAGTTCAAGCGGCCGCAAACTTAAGATTGTTCTCAGGAGGAACACATGTCCGACACCAAGCAAGCCGAGCAAAAACCGTCCCGCCGCAAGTTCCTCGCTGCTGCCGTCACCGGCAGCGTGGGCGTCGCCGCCGCGGGTTTCCCGATGATCGCCAAGGCGCAGGCCGGCCCGATCAGCATGCGCTGGCAGTCGACCTGGCCGGCGAAAGACATTTTCCACGAATACGCCCTCGACTTCGCCAAGAAGGTCAACGACATGACCGGCGGCGATCTCAAGATCGAAGTGTTGCCGGCCGGTGCCGTGGTGCCTGCCTTCGGTTTGCTGGAAGCGGTGCAGAAGGGCACGCTGGATGGCGGACACGGGGTGCTGGGCTATCACTACGGCAAGCAGAACGCGCTGGCGCTGTGGAATTCCGGCCCGGCTTTCGGCATGGACGCCAACATGCTCCTGTCCTGGCACAAGTACGGCGGCGGCCAGGAACTGCTGGCCAAGCTCTACGCCTCCATCGGCATGACCAACGTGCAGTCCTTCCTCTACGGCCCGATGGCGACGCAGCCGCTGGGCTGGTTCAAGAAGCCGGTTACCAAGCCCGAGGATTTCAAGGGCCTCAAGTACCGCACTAACGGCCTGGCGATCGATTTGTTTACCGCCATGGGCGCTGCCGTGAATGCGTTGCCCGGCGGCGAGATCGTGCCGGCGATGGACCGCGGCCTGCTCGATGCAGCCGAGTTCAACAACGCTACTTCCGACCGCCTGCTCGGCTTCCCTGACGTGTCAAAGGTCTGCATGCTGCAAAGCTATCATCAGAGCGCCGAGACCTTCGAGATCATGTTCAACAAGACCAAGTACGACGCGCTGCCGGCGAAATTGAAGTCGATCATCGCCGGTTCCGTCGAGGCGGCGTCCGCCGACATGTCCTGGAAAGCCATTGACCGTTATTCCAAGGACTACATCGAGTTGCAGACCAAGGACAAGGTCAAGTTCTACAAGACCCCGGATGCGGTGCTGCAGACGCAACTCGTGCTGTGGGACGCGATACTCGAGAAGAAGTCGGCGGAAAATCCCATGTTCAAGGAAATCGTCGCTTCGCAAAGAGCCTTCGCCGAGCGCGCCGTGAAATGGGATCAGGACACCATCATCAGCCGGCGCATGGCGATGAACCATTTCTTCGGAGCCAAGCCGGCCGCTCCCAAGAAGGGTTAAGGGATCTTCGCAGCACTTATCAACCATCCGGGCATGGCCCGGGTGGTTGATTTTATTGAGCGGGGCAAAAAATGCAGAAATTGTTTCTTTTCGTTGACAAGGTGAGCACCAAGGTCGGGCATGCCTTTTCCTGGCTCATTCTGGCGCTGACCCTGATGATTACCTGGGAAGTGTTCTCGCGCTACGTTCTCGACCATCCGCATCCGTGGGCCTTCGATGTCATGATCATGATGTACGGCGCGATGTTCATGATGGCCGGTGCCTACACCCTGTCCAAGAACGGGCATGTCCGCGGCGACGTGCTCTACGGCTTCTTTCCACCCCGCCTGCAGGCCGGGCTCGATCTCGCGCTCTACATATTGTTTTTCATTCCCGGCGTCGTTGCCCTCGCCTGGGCTGGTTACTCCTATGCCGCCGAGTCATGGGCGATCAAGGAGATTTCGAACATTACCTCCGATGGCCCGCCGGTGTATCCATTCAAGACCATCATCCCGTTGGCGGGCGCCATGCTGCTGATACAGGGCGTGGTGGAAATCCTGCGCTGCATCGTCTGCCTGCAGAAGGGCGAGTGGCCCTCGCGCGAGGAAGACGTCGAGGAAGTCGACGTCGACAAGCTGAAGGACATGGTGCATGTCAAGGATGCTGACATCGCCGCTCTCGATGCGATCGTTGTCGCTCAGGAAGAAGATGAGGCCGGCAAATGAAAAAGGAAATCTGGTTCGGCCTCGCCATCCTGGCGGCAGTGGTCATCGGCGTGTTCGTGCTGATGCCGGCGCCGTCGCAAATGACCAATGGCCACCTGGGCCTCCTGATGCTGGCCCTGATCGTGGTCGCCATCATGATGGGTTTCCCCACCGCGTTTACCCTGATGGGCATGGGCATGATGTTCGCCTGGTTCGCCTTCCGCAGCGTGAACCCGGACCTGGCGGTACGGCAGACGCTCGACCTGATGGTGCAGCGAGCCTTTTCGGTGATGTCCAACGACGTGCTGATCTCGATCCCGCTGTTCGTCTTCATGGGCTATCTGGTCGAACGCGCCAACCTGATCGAAAGACTGTTCAAGAGCTTGCACCTGGCCATGGCCAGAGTGCCGGGATCGCTGGCCGTGGCCACCGTGGTCACCTGCGCGATATTCGCCACCGCTACCGGCATTGTCGGCGCCGTGGTCACCTTGATGGGCTTGCTGGCGCTGCCGGCCATGCTCAAGGCGGGTTATCAGGTCAGGCTTGCGGCCGGCGCGATCACTGCCGGCGGTTGCCTGGGAATCCTGATCCCGCCCTCGGTATTGCTGATCGTGTATGGCGCCACCGCCGGTGTCTCGGTGGTGAAACTGTATGCGGGCGCCTTTTTCCCCGGCATCATGCTGGCGACGCTGTATGTTGGTTACATCATTGTCGTCGCCAAGCTGAAACCCAGTCTGGCGCCGCCGCTGTCCGCGGAAGACCGGATCGTGGTGCTGCCGAAATATGCCGAAGATATCAGCCGGACTTTTGGCAACAATGTCGTAAGGGGTCTGATTGCAGCGCTGAAGAGCAATCTCAATCCCGATGTGCCGAGTCGCACGCTGGCGAAGCAATTGCTCATCGCTTTGTTGCCGGCACTGTTCTTTACTGCGGCAATGGGCTGGACCTATCGCATGGTTACCGAGCCGCCCGAGGCGATTTCAGCCGACGCCGTCGAAATGGGTACCGGGTTTGATAGCGGGGACGCCAAGTCCGACAGCAGTGGTTTGCAGGAGCCGCCGCAAGAAGGTGGGCTCAAGGAACCTCCACCGGAAGGCGGGCTCAAGGAACCCCCGGCGACTGCGGTTGAACAGAAGCCGGCCCCAGTGGCTGCACCAGTAGCGAAGCCGGTGACGGCTGCAGAAACGGCACCGGCCGAGCGCCTGCCGGCGCCAATGGGTTACTGGATTACCTTTGGCATCGGGGTTGCGTCGCTGGCGGTTTTCTATGCCATCTTCACCTTCGCCCGGCTGGAAATCTTCAAGATGCTGTTGGGATCGTTTTTCCCGCTGGCGATGCTGATTCTGGCGGTGCTCGGTACCATCGTCTTCGGCCTGGCGACGCCGACCGAGGCGGCGGCGATGGGGTCGATGGGTGGCTTGCTGCTGGCGGCCGCCTACGGGCGTCTCAACCTGGGGATAGTCAGGGAATCGGTGTTTCTCACCGCCAAGACCAGCGCCATGGTGTGCTGGCTGTTCGTCGGCTCGTCGATCTTTTCGGCGGCGTTTGCCCTGCTCGGCGGCCAGGAGATCATCAACCAGTGGGTGCTGTCCCTCGATATGACGCCGACGCAATTCATGATCCTGGCCCAGATCATCATCTTCCTGCTCGGATGGCCGCTGGAGTGGACTGAGATCATCGTCATCTTCATGCCGATCTTCATCCCGCTGCTGCCGCACTTCAACATCGACCCGCTGTTTTTCGGCCTGCTGGTCGCGCTCAACCTGCAGACGGCCTTCCTCTCGCCGCCGGTGGCGATGGCGGCTTTCTACCTGAAGGGCGTCTCGCCGCCGCATGTGACGCTGAACCAGATCTTCCTCGGCATGATGCCGTTCATGGTCATCCAGGTGATAGCACTGATCCTGCTCTATGTCTTCCCGGGCATCGGCTTATGGCTGCCGGGGATACTTTACAAATAGGGCTGGCAAAGCGTGATTGAGTTCGGAACGCCGGCCTTCTGGCTGGCGCTGTTGCAGATCATCGGCGTCAATATCGTGCTGTCGGGCGATAACGCCGTGGTCATAGCGCTGGCTGCGCGCTCGCTGCCTCCCTTGCAGCAGAAGAAGGCGATTTTCTGGGGCAGCAGCGCGGCGGTGGTGATGCGCATCATCCTCACCGTCGTCGCCGTCGAGCTGCTCAAGTTGCCGGTACTCAAACTGATCGGCGCCTTGCTGCTGCTCTGGATTGCCGTGCAGTTGCTGTTGCCCGAGGAGGATGGCGAAGGCGAAGGACAGGCGATCTCGAGCATGGCGGCCGCCATCCGCACGATTCTGATTGCCGACCTGGTGATGAGCCTGGACAACGTCATCGGCGTGGCGGCGGTGGCCAAGGGCAGCCTGCTGCTGCTCATCATCGGCTTGGCGATCAGCATCCCGCTGGTGATATTCGCCAGCACCCTGCTGCTCAAGGTCATGGAGCGTTACCCGATCATCGTCACGCTCGGTGCGGCGCTGCTCGGCTACGTCGCCGGAGAAATGGCGGTGACCGATCCGCTGGTGGCCGTCTGGATCGAGGCCAATGCCACCTGGTTGCATACCGTGCTGCCGGTCGCCGGTGTGGTCATCGTGATCGGGCTGGGCAAGCTGCTGGCGGCCCGTGCCGAGGCCGGGGAGGAAGAGCGGCCGCTGGTCGAAATCGAAGGCACGCCCGGAGAATCCACCGAGGGGGATACAACCATGCACAAACTGCTGCTGCCTATCGACGGCTCCGATGCCTCGCTGCGGGCGGTCGATCGATTGCTGACCATGCGCGCCTGGTACAAGGAACCGCTGGAGGTCCATCTGCTCAACGTCCAGCATGTTCTGCACAAGGATGTTTCGCAGTTCGTCTCGGCCGAGGACATGAAAGGCTACTACCACGACGAGGGCCTCAAGGAACTGGCTGAAGCGCGGGCGCGGCTGGAGCGCGCCGGCGTGCCCTGCCAGCATCATGTCGTGATCGGCGACCTGGCGGCAGAGACCATCGCCCATTTCGTCCGCGACCACGGCATCGGCCAGGTTCTGATGTGCACCCACGGCCGCTCGGCCGTCGCCGACCTTGTGCTCGGCTCGGTCGCCAAGGGCATGCTGCAGCACACCGACGTGCCGGTGACGCTGGTCAGGGCTGTCGCATAAAAGC
The DNA here is from genome assembly GCA_026399415.1 of Rhodocyclales bacterium. Taxonomy (GTDB): domain Bacteria; phylum Pseudomonadota; class Gammaproteobacteria; order Burkholderiales; family Rhodocyclaceae; genus Sulfuritalea. The sequence continues at coordinate 37,380 of JAPLQZ010000068.1, forward strand.
AAAGCGAGGACATCATGAAACCCAGGATATTGGTTAGCCGGGCCGTCTTTCCGGAGGTGATTGCACGTCTTGCCGGGCATTTCGAGGTCGACGACAATCAGGCCGATGTCATTCTCGGCGTCGCGGGGCTGAAAGTGCGGCTGATGGACAAGGTGGGCGCCCTGACGGCAGCCACCGATCCGCTGACGGCGGAAGTGATAGCCGCGGCGCCGAAGCTCAAGGCCCTCTGCAATTTCGCTGTCGGCTACAACAACATCGATCTCGCCGCCTGTTCAAAAGCCGGGGTCATGGCGACCAACACGCCGGGCGTGCTCGACGACACCACCGCCGATCTGGCCTGGGCGCTGCTGATGGCGACGGCGCGGCGCCTGCCTGCCGCCGAACGCTGGCTGCGCAACGGCGAGTGGAAGGGCTGGGAGTTCGTGCAGTGGCTGGGCACGGATGTGCATCACGCCACGCTCGGCATCCTCGGCATGGGACGCATCGGGCAGACGGTGGCGCGCCGCGCGCTGGGTTTCGACATGAAGGTGATCTACCACAAGCGCACGCCGCTTTCCGCCGAGACCGAGGCCGCCTGCCGGGCGACCTGGGTGGACAAGGCAACGCTGCTGCGCGAGTCGGATTTCCTGGTGCTGCTGCTGCCCTACACGCCGGAAAATCATCACCTGATCGGCGCCGCCGAACTGGCGCTGATGAAGCCGACGGCGCACCTGATCAACGTCGCCCGCGGCGGCATTGTCGATGACGAGGCGCTGATTTCGGCGTTGCGCCAGCGCCGACTCTGCGGTGCCGGGCTTGATGTCTACGAGGGCGAGCCGAAGTTCAATCCGGGCTTTCTCGAACTCGACAACGTGGCCCTGACCCCGCACATCGGGTCCTCGTCCCGCGCCACGCGCATGGCGATGGCGATGACCGCGGCCGACAACCTGATCGCCGTCCTCTCCGGCCAGCGGCCACCGAATCTGCTGAACCCCGAAGTCTTCAGATGAGCACGGTCGCCACCCGGCCGGCCGTGCTGCTCGGCCTCGGCGTGGCGGTTGCTGCCTACCTGCTGTCCTTCTTCCACCGCGTCGCACCGGCGGCAATCTCCGGCGATCTGCAGGTCAGCTTTGCCATCGGCGGTGCGCAACTCGGCACGCTGGCGGCGACCTATTTCTACGTCTATACGTTGATGCAGATTCCGACCGGGGTGCTCGCCGACACCCTGGGGCCGCGCCGCATCCTGTTCTGGGGCGGGCTGGTGGCCGGCATCGGGGCGATCCTGTTCGGCCTCGCACCGAGTTTCGAACTGGCCTTTGCCGGCCGCACGCTGGTCGGCCTCGGTGTTTCGGTGACCTTCATCGCCATGCTCAAGCTGCTGGCCATTGGTTTCGAAGAACGGCGCTTTGCCACCCTGACTGGCCTGTGCATGCTGATCGGCAATCTCGGTTCGATCCTGGCCGGCGCGCCGCTGGCCTGGGCGACGCAGGCCGCCGGCTGGCGTCAGGTCTTTGTCGTGGTCGGTCTGTTGTCCTTCGCGCTGGCCTTTGCCAGCCGCGCCTGGGTCATCGAGACGCCTGCCGGCAAGGTGGACCGCGCGGCGTGGCTGGCGGGTCTCGTCGCGGTGCTGAAGAACCGCAGGACCTGGCCCGGCTTTTTCGCCAATGCCGGGCTGTCCGGGGCCTTCTTCGCCTTTGCCGGATTGTGGGCGGTGCCCTACCTGACGCAGATGCACGGCATGACGCGCGCCACCGCTTCCAGTCATGTAAGCATTTACTTCCTCGGCTTTGCTTTCGGCTCGGCCTTGTGGGGGCGGGTATCGGACGCCCTGGGGCGACGCAAGTCGGTGGCCCTGGCGGTCTCGGGGCTGCATGTCATCGGCTGGATTGTCTGGTTGTGGGCGACCCGACCGGGGGAAAGCGCATTGCCGCCGGCGGCGACCTATGCCTTGTGCATAGTTATGGGCCTGGCTACGGCGGGATTTACGCTGTCCTGGGCCAGCGCCAAGGAAGTCAATCCACCGCAGCTCTCGGGCATGGCCACCAGCGTGGTGAACGTCGGTATCTTTCTCGGCCCGGCGATACTGCAACCGATGGTCGGCTGGCTCATGGAGCGCACCTGGGATGGCAGAATGGAAGCCGGCGTGCGCATCTACTCTGCCGCCGACTGGCGCAATGGATTGATGCTGCTAACCGCCGCCGCTGCCGCCGGATGGCTCGCTACCTTGCTGGTAACAGAGACAGGCTGCCGGAATATCTGGCAGAAGGAGAAAACGTGAAAGGCATACTTCTGTTCGGTCACGGTGCGCGCAATCCGGAGTGGGCGCAGCCGTTTCATCGCATCCGCGACGCCATTCTGGCACGCGAGCCGGAGGCGCTGGTCGAGCCGGGGTTTCTCGAACTGACGCGGCCGAGCTTTGACGAGGGAGTGGATTGTCTGGTTCGCCAGGGTGCAACGAAAATCGTCGTCGTGCCGATTTTCATGGCGGCTGGCAGCCATGTCAAAAAGGATCTGCCGCAGATGGCCGCCAATGCCATGGATCGTCATGCCGGGCTGGTGATCTCCCTTGCCGCGCCGGTGGGCGAGGCCGAACCGGTGCTGGCGGCGATGGCGGACTATGCGTTAAGCGTCGATCCAGATGACGAAGGCGCGGAAAGATAAGCGCTCATCCTTGATCGGCCACCTCAAGCGCCGCCCGGATCTCCGCGCACAGCAGTTCGACCGTGGCTTGCAACTGGTCGAGCAGCTCATCGGCCGGCGCGCCTTGGTTCAAGGTTGCCTCAAGCGCCGCCACAATCGAGTGCAAGCCGGTCATGCCCAGCATGCCGACGCGACCCTTGATGGCATGGGCGGCCTGGCGCGCGGCGTCCGGATTGCCAGCGGCGATATCCTGACGAATTTTCGCAGCATAGCCCGGCGCGTCGACGAGAAACTGCGTCAGCCAGTGCCGGTAGCGCGTCTCGTTGCCGGCGAAGCGGGCGAGGCCGGCTTGCGTATCGATACTGTGCAACGCCGCCAGACCTGTGGCAGGCGTCGCTGCCGCCTCCGCTATTTCTGCTTCCGGCGAGTCGACAGGCATTTGGTGTTTGGCCACCGGCATCCAGCGCGCCAGCAAGTGCAGGAAGCTGGCCGTCTCGAAGGGTTTTCCGATATGGTCGTTCATGCCCGCGATGGTGCTGATTTTCTTCTCGTGTTCCATGGTGTGGGCGGTCATGGCGATCAGCGGCAGCTCTGCAAACCCGTTCCAGCCGCGGATTTCGCGGGCAGCGGTGAGACCGTCCTTGATCGGCATCTGGATGTCCATCAGCACCAGATCGAAGGCCTGCGGACCGAATTGCCGGAGGATGTCGAGCGCTTCCTGGCCGTTGGTGGCGATGATCGGAGTGATATCGACTGTGGCAAGAAGGGCTTCGACGATCTCGCGATTGAGCGGCTGGTCTTCCACCAATAGCACCTGCGCATTCCGGTAGCGGGCCGGCAGGGTCTGCTTGCCGGAGGCTTGTGCGACGTCCGGCAGATCGGCGGCATTGCCCAGGCCCAGCCAGAGCCTGACGCAGAACGTGGTACCGATTCCCTCGCGGCTGGTGACACTGATATCGCCGTCCATCATTTCTGCCAGACGCCTGGAGAGCGCCAGTCCGAGGCCGGTACCGCCGAACTTGCGGTTTACCGACGCATCAGCCTGGGCGAAGGGCTGGAACAGGCGCGCGATGCTCTCTTCGGCCAGCCCGATGCCGGTGTCCTCGACCTCGATCCTGAGGCAGATACGATGCTCTTCCCGGGCAGTTACGTCGATGCGCAGTTCGACGCGGCCCGCGACAGTGAACTTGATGGCATTGGAGAGCAGATTGAGCAGGACCTGCTCGATCCGCAAGGGGTCGCCCAGCAGCACATCCGGTACCCCTGCATCGATCCGCTCGATCAGATCCAGACCTTTTTCCGTCGCGCGGTACGCCATCACGGATCGGCTGCGCTGTATCAGGTCGCGCAGGCTGAAACTGGTCGCCTCGAACTCCATGTGGCCGGCGGCGATCTTCGACAGATCGAGCAGGTCGTTGATGATGCCGGCGAGGCTCTTGCCGGCGCCGGTGACCTTGTCCAGGTAGTCCTGCTGTTTCGGGTCGGTACTGATGCGCCGCGCCAGTTCGGAAAGGCCTATCACGGCATTCAGCGGCGTGCGCAGTTCGTGGCTGACGTTGGCGAGGAAGGCATCCTTGGCCAGATCGGCCGCCTTTGCCGCCTCCAGCGCTGTACTCAGATCGGCGGTGCGTGTCTGCACCAGAATTTCCAGATGCGCCCGATGCTGTTCCAGTTCATCTTCGCTGCGCTTGCGCTCGGTGATGTCTTCCTTGACGGCGAGGAAGTGGGTGACCTGGTTCAGGTCGCCGATGATCGGCGAGATGGAGACGTCTTCCCAGAGCAGTTCACCGTTCTTGCGCTTGTTGCGCACGACGCCGCGCCACTCCTTGCCGGCCAGAATCGTTTGCCAAAGCTCCTGATAGGTCTCGCGCGGCGTTTCGCCGGATTGGAGCAGGCGCGGATTTCGTCCCAGCACTTCGTCCGAGCTGTAGCCCGAGACCTGGCTGAACCGCGGGTTCACGTACTCGATCAGCCCTTCGCGGTTGGTGATGAGGATGGATACCGGACTTTGCTCGACGGCCTGCAGCAGTTTGTGCACTTCCTGCTCGGCGCGGTGGCGTTCCGAAATGTCGGCATAAATCCAGATGCTGCCTTCCTGCGGCTGCGCGGGATCGATGGCACGGCCGTTCAGGGCGCCGTGGAACAGGCTGCCGTCCTTGTGTTTCAGCATCATCTCGGTGCTGAAGTTTCTGCCCTCGGCCACCGCCTGGTAGGCGGACACGCCGATGTCGGCGAAGGTCTGGTCCGAGTCATAGAACACCCGCGACAATTCCCCGATCAGTTCGCCGGGGCCATAGCCGAAAATCTCCTCGAGGCGACGATTGCAGGAAATGACGCGCCGGTGCCTGAGCAGGACGATACCGACCAGGGCATTGTCGAGGATGGTTTCGCGTTCCACCAGCAGCGCGCGGGCGTGTTCTTCCGACTGCCGCAGTGCCTGTTCCGCTTCGTCCCGCTCGAGGCAGATGGCGGCGAGACTGGATACCAGCTCGATGACCCTAATTTCATTCGCCTCGGGGGAGCGCGGGCTGCCATAGTAGATGGCCAGCGTGCCCAGCACCTTGCCGGCGGACGAGATGATCGGTTGCGACCAGCAGGCGCGCAAACCCTCGGCGGCGGCCAACTCGCGCCAGGCTTGCCAGTAGGGGTGGCTCGCGATGTCCGCGACGACGACGCGACTGGCGGTGAACGCCGCCGTGCCGCAGGAGCCGACTCCTTGACCTATCTCCAGCCCGTCAACCGCTTTCGTGCAGGCATCCGACAGCGATGAACTGCAGGCGTTGAAAAGCTTGCCCTGCGCCCGGTCCAGTCGCTGGAGAGTGCAGATACTTTCGGGCAATTCGGCCTCGGCCATGGCGATCATCAACTTCAGCGTTTCCGCCAGCGGGGTGGCGTTGGCGATGGCTTCCAGAATCCGGTTGCGGCTTTGTTCGCGACGGCCGTCTTGCCTCCGGGCCGTGATGTCTTCACTCACCGCGACGTAGTGGGTGATCGCGCCCAGATGATCGCGAACCGGTGAAACGGACAGATTCTCCCAGTACACCTCGCCGCTCTTCTTGCAGTAGCAGATTTCTCCGCGCCAGATTTCTCCCGCGGACAGCGTTTTGTTCATGGCTGCCAGTGTCGACTCCGATGTTTCGCTGCACCAGAGGAGCGTCTTCGGGTTGTGCCCTATGGCTTCGCTCTCGCTGTAGCCGCTGATGGCGCTGAAGTGCGCATTGACGTAAATGATCCTGGCGCTGGAGTCGATGATCATGATCGACACCGGGCTTTGCTCTATGGCGAGTTGCAGTCTCACTAGCGAGGCTTCGATATCCTTCCGTTCCTGAGTATATTTGGCAGTCCCGCGGTAGCCGAGGAAATTGCCGTTGCCGTCGAAGAACGGTTGTCCGCTGATCGATACCCAGCGCAAGGCCTGGTCATTGGGGCCAATCTGATACTCCAGATCGCGGAAGGGGCGACATGCTTCCACGTCCGCCTCATAGCCTCGCCACTTTTCCACCGCCAGCTTTTCAATCTCCGGGCGTAACTCCAGCCGCGTTCTGCCCACTATTCTTTCAAGAGGAATGGGTGCCTGCACGTACTTGCCGTCCTGGGTCCAGGTGAAGCGATGCTGCGCGTCGGTCTCCCAGAACCAGTCCGAAGAGGATTCCGAAAACGCCTTGAAGCGCTCCGCGCTTTCCTTCAGGTCGTTTTCGGCCCGGTCGCGGGCAGCGACGTCGTTGGCGAGTCGGTGGATGAGGGGGCGAAATACCCGGAACATGCCAAAAGCCATCGCGCCGACGATCAGCAGCGCCAAGATCAGCAACAGCCGCAGGATGCCGGCTTCCTTCTGCTCGTGGTCCTGTTGATGAAGCTTGGCTATCTGGTGAAGCCCATCGAGCAGGCCGACGTCTGCGGCGACAAGAATTGCCGCGGTGCGGCCTTGGTCCGTGGGTCTGGCCAGGGTGGAAGCCTCGACGGCGGTTCGCACCAAGGCAAGGTAGCGATGCGATTCCGCATCGACGTTGCCGGCCGGACCAAAATACATGGCATGGATCGGCGAGTCCGGACCCAGTTTTCCGGCGCTCGCCGCCAGTCGCGCGTGAGCTTGCTCGAACTCGGTAGCGGCCGTGCTGGCGATCTCGCGATAGCCGCGCTGTCTGTCCTTATCGGGTTCGCTGTCATGCAGCACCAGATACAGCGCCATTCGCTGCGACAGCATGCGTTGCCGCCCGGCAATATTGATGAACTCGGCATCTTCCGCATTGTTCGCGATGATCCGCCAGTGGAGGAACAATGAGCCCAGAGCGAGGACAACGACCGCCAGCGAAACTCTCCACTGCCGCCTGGAAAACTTGCGGATCAGATCGCCAGTGACCCTGGTTACGTTGTCCATGGCCCTCTCTCCGAATATGCTTCAGACCTCGGTTTTTGATACCGGCACGATACTCCAATTCGTCAACTATTTTGGTGCCAGCCCGGCAAAAAACAGGGGCTTGCGCCCCCGTTTGCCCTGCATCAGACAGCGTATGAATCAATACACGTCGTGCTGGGTGTTATTGATATTGAACTTGCCGGTTGGCGTGATCAGCTTGGGATCCTTGATCACGGCCTTCAGCTTGCGCGTCTTGTCATCGACGACGACCAGCGCGGAGACCTTGTCTTTCGCGCTCCACACCGAGAACCAGACTTCATCGCCAGCCATGTTGTATTCCGGCTGGACGATGCGCTTGGCGCCGTCATCCTTGATCCCCGCCCATTCGCCGATCGGCAGCACTTCGTATCCCTTGTCGAGATTCCTGATGTCGAACACGGCAATCGACTGGCTGTTGGCGGCGTCCGGATTGAGCGGCGTATCGACCCACAGATTGGTCGACTTCGGATGGGTCTTGATGAACAGCGAACCGCCGCCCTGCGCCTTGAGGGTTTGCACCACGCGCCACGATTGATCCTTGTGCTTCACCGGATCGGTGCCGATCAGGCTGATGGTCTCGTCGCCGAGGTGGCTGGTGGCCCACACCGGGCCGAACTTCGGATGCACGAAGTTGGCGCCGCGACCGGGGTGCGGCACCTTGCCGACATCGATCAGGGCGGCCAGCTTGTCTTCCTTGGTATCGACCACGGC
>JAPLQZ010000079.1 GCA_026399415.1 Rhodocyclales bacterium
CTGGTGCGCCGCCTGTGCACCCGTTGCCGCAAGCCCTATCCCGCCGAAGCGCACGAATGCAAGCTGATGGGCGTCGTCAGCGGCCAGCCGGCACCCATCCTGTACCGCGCCACGGGCTGCGACGCCTGCGAATACCAGGGCTATCGGGGCCGCATTGCGATCATGGAGATGCTGCGTCTTGATAGCGATCTCGACGATCTCGTCAGCCGCCGCGCGTCACAGCGCGAGATTCGCGCCCTGGCTCACGACAAGGGCTTCCGCCCCCTGTCGGAAGACGGGATGCGACGGGTGCGGGACGGCTCAACGTCAATCGAAGAAGTCGGTCGCGTCATCGACCTCACGGAGCGGATGTAGCCGCTTTGCGGCACGGCGCATCCACGCACTCGACACCATGGCCCTCTATGCCTACAAGGCAGTGAACGAGCACGGCAGAAGGGTCATGGGCCGTCTTGAAGCCATCAACCTGATCGACCTCGAAATGCGCCTGAAGCGCATCGACCTCGACTTCATCAATGGTGACACGGTGAAGCAGGGCGGCCTGATGAACCAGGCCAAAATCACTCGCCCGGAACTGATCAACTTCTGCTTTCATCTGGAGCAACTGGCACGCGCCGGCGTGTCGCTGATCGAAAGCCTCAGCGACTTGCGCGACACCATCGAGAACCCGCGCTTTCGCGAAATCCTCGCCGGCATGGTGGAAAGCATCGAGGGCGGCAAGACGCTCTCGCAGGCGCTTGCCGAACATCCGCGGACTTTCGACGAAGTCATGGTCAGCCTGATCCGCGCCGGCGAAGAGACCGGAGCCTTGCCGCAGGTGCTCAACAACCTGCTCGAATCGCTTAAGTGGCAGGACGAACTCGCGGCGCACACCAAGAAACTGATCATGTATCCGGCCTTCCTCGCCACGGTCGTGGTCGCCATCACCCTGTTCATGATGATCTACCTGGTGCCGAAAATGGCCGGCTTTATCCGCAACATGGGACAGGAGTTGCCGACGCAGACCAAGATACTGATCTTCACCTCGGAGTTCTTCGTCGGCTACTGGTACGTCGTGCTCGGCCTGCCGCTAGTCCTGGCCGCCATCACTGCCTTTCTGGTCAGCACCAGTCGGGCGGCGCGCTATCGCTTTGACGATATCAAGCTGCGCCTGCCTTATATCGGAGATATCCTGCGCAAGATCATCCTGTCGCGCTTTGCTTCGGTATTCGCCATGATGTATTCCTCGGGCATCACTATCCTCGACTCGATCAAGGCCACCGAAGACGTGGTCGGCAACCTGGTCATCAGGGAAGGCCTGGAAAAGGTCGGCGGCCTGATTGCCGAAGGACAGAACGTTACCGCCGCCTTCCAGAGCGCCGGAATATTCCCGCCGCTGGTGCTGCGCATGCTGCGCGTGGGAGAGAACACCGGGGCGCTGGATAAGGCACTGACCAATGTCAGCTACTTCTACAATCGCGATGTGCGCGAATCGATCGAGAAGGTGCAGGCCATGATCGAACCGGTCATGACCGTAACCATCGGCCTGCTGCTGGGCTGGATCATGATGGCCGTGCTGGGCCCGATCTACGACATCATCACCAAGATGAAAACCTGATGGCCGCCAAACGTATTCTCCTGCTCGACGGCCCCTTCCTCTCGGCGCACTGCTGGAGTGCCGGCCGCATCCAGGTCGAGGGCGAGTTCAACCAGGAACCGGTGGGGCTGGAAGCGTTCGCCGCCTATCTCAACAAGCATCGCTCCAGCCTGTTTTACGTACTGGCGGATATCTCCGAAGAGGGTTTCCAGCTCGAAGACCTGCCCTATATCCAGGGCGGAGACCGCGACGCTCTGCTGCAGCGGCGCCTTGGTCAGTATTTTTACAACACGCCGCTGTCCACAGCTATCTCGCTGGGCCGCGCGGCAACCGGCCGACGCGATGAAAAAATCCTGTTTGCCGCGCTTACCCGGATCGAGACCTTCTCACCCTGGCTGGATACGCTGCGCGAAGCGGAAGCCATAGTTGCCGGCGTCTACTCGGTCCCCCTGGTGCTTGCCGGATGCGTTCCCCAACTGTTGACCGAAAGCGGCCCGGCTCTATTCGTCAGCCTGACTCGCGGCGGGGTGCGGCAAACCTTTTTCGACAAGGGCAAGCTGCATTTCTCGCGGCTGTCGCAACTCGCCACCCGCAACCTCGACGAAGTCGGCCGCACCGCCGCCAACGACTCGGCCAAGATATTCCAGTATCTCGTTGCGCAGCGCCAGATCCCGCGTGGCGTCGCCCTGCGCACCCTGGTCCTGGCGCACGCCGGGCAGATACCGGCATTGAAGGATTTCTGTCGGGACAGCGGCGAACTTCAGTTCGAATTCATCGACCTGGCCGCCACGGCGAGCCAGCGCGGGCTCAAGGACGTGCCGGCAGAAAGCAACGCCGACAAACTGTTCATCCACTGCCTGGCGACCAAGACGCCCGCGCAACAGTTTGCCCCGGCCAGCGAGACACGCTTCCACAGGCTCTGGCGGATACGCTCGGTGCTGACCAACACGGCGTGGATCGTGCTTGCCGGCTGCCTGCTGTTCGCCGGCAAGACGGGTCTCAATGTATATGAGCTTCGCGACACGATCGCAGCCACCAGGGTCCTCACCGCCACCGACAACAGCCGCTACAACACCATTCTTGAGGGACTGCCGAAAATCACCGTCACCCCGGACAACTTGCGCGCACTGATTGGACGCGTCGAGATTCTGCAGCAACGCACTCCGACCATGGAGCCTCTGCTGACGCACCTGAGCCTGGCGCTGAACGACTACCCGAAAATCGAGCTTGCCCGCCTCACCTGGAAGATTGTCGATCGTCTCGATGTCGGGCCGAAGATTCCGGCGGACGCAAAGCCGGGAACGGGCGCCGCGCCGGCCGCAGTCGCGGGCAGTGCAGGCAGCTGGGTGACCATCGAGATTCAGGCGCAATTGCCACTCGGTCTTGTCAGTGACCAGCGCGCCCAGATCGAATTGATCGAAAACTTCGCTACCCGCCTGCGCGACCCACAGACGGATGTCAAGGTCACCAGCCGGCCCTTCGACATCGAGTCCGACAAGTCGCTCAAGAGCGCCGGCGAAAGAAGCGAAGCGCAACTGGCGGATGCACCGAAGTTCGCCTTGCGCATTGCGCGCCCATTTTGAACCTACGGCGACAAACAGGATGAACGAGGCATGAAGCTGGAAACCAAGGACCTCAAGCGCCTGCAATGGGCCATCGCCTTCCTGGTCATCATGGCCCTGGTTGGCGGCGGCTCGGTATGGAGTACCCAGCAGTTGAAAAAGAGCGGCGAAAAGACCTTCAGGGAAGCCACCGCGGCACGCAAGGACATCGAAACCAAACTTGCCCGGGCGCGCGTCGAGGAGGAGGAACTGCGCGACAAGATCAACCGCTTCCAGGCGCTCAAGGGACGCGGTTATATTGGCCCGGAACAGCGCCTGGACTGGGTTGAAACCATCGCCCGCGTCAAGGCTGCGCGCCGCGTCTTCAAGCTGGATTACGAATTCTCGCCGCAACGGCCGGTGGATGCCGGCATATTGCCGGGCGGTGCGTCGGCCGGCGGCTTTGAGATCATGACGAGCCAGATGCGACTGCAAGTCCAACTGCTGCATGAGGGCGAACTGCTGGCGTTTCTTGCAGAGCTGCGCGACGCTGTGCAGGCGCTGGTGCACGTCCGCTCCTGCACCATGGAACGCATTGCGCCGAGCGGCACCGATCGCCACAACAACGCCCAACTGAAAGCCGAATGCACTCTCGAATGGATTTCGCTGAGGGAAGGCAAATGAGCCTGTCAAGCCGGATGATGCCCGGCCTGCTCGGTGCAGCCCTGCTCGCCGCGGCCGGCGCCGCGGACGCCGCCGAGCTCGGCCGTCTCTTCTTTACGCCCGAGAAGCGCGCCACCATGGAGCGTCAGCGCACCTTCAACATCCAGGAAGCGCAGACCCTGCAAGGCACCAGCATGAGCCTGGACGGCGTCGTGTATCGATCCAGTGGCAAGGCGACGGTCTGGATCAACCGCCAGGCACAAAACGAGAGTGAAGCTTCGCGCACCGGCGTCAGTGCCACCGTATCGCCGAAGACACCGGGTAGCGCGCTCCTTGCACCCGGTGAAGAAGCGCCGGCGCAGCTCAAGGTGGGCGAAGCCATAAACCGGGCCACCGGCGAGCGCAATACCCGGCTGGGCGGCGGCACGGTGTTGACGCCGGGCGATCGCAGCAAGCCGCGCTAACGCGGGCGGAAAACCATGCGTACCGTCGGTAATCGCCATCCTCGTCCCATCAGTTTCACCGCCTCTGCAGCCCGACTCACCGAAGGCGCACGATTCAACGACGAGATCCATCGTCTGCCCAGTGGCAGCGACAGCTTCATCCCGAAGGGCGTTTATCGCTTCAAAACCCACGCCGAGGCCAACCGGCACCAGTTGGATTGTCTGGCCAAGGGCATGGCGTCCGTTGCGCGCACCCGTCAGACTAGCGCCACCTGATGGAACAGCATAGCCGCCCGGCCAGTTTCGATGATCTCAAGGCACTCATCCAGGCGCTGAACCAGAGCGGCGCCGAGTACCTGTTGATTGGTGGCTACGCCCTGTTTGCGCATGGTTACCATCGCGCCACGACGGACATCGACCTGCTGGTTCCCGCCAACCATGCCGCCGGCCAAAAGATCAAGGAGGCCCTGCTGCTGCTCCCCGACCAGGCCGCCCGCGACATAGACCCGGCCTGGTTCGAAGAGGGAGACAACATCCGCGTCGCCGATGTCTTCGTCGTCGACCTCATGCTCAACGCCTGCGGCGAAACCTACGACTCTTTGCAACGGCACGCCGAAACCATCGATCTCGATGGCATCCCTGTCCGCACCGTCAACCTGCAAGGCCTGTTGCTGACCAAGCGAAGTGCGCGCGACAAGGACATCGCCGATCGAATTGTTCTGGAACGGGCGCTGGCAGTCTTGAACGCGCACCCCGAAAAGTCGTAAGGGCGGGCACGATGACCACCGCTCGACGCAACGCCTGGCGCCCCTGTAAACAGAACGAGAAAGGCTTCCTGCTGATCGCGCTGGTTGCCCTCCTCGCGATGGGCGGCCTGTATTTCCTGGTCAGCAATCTTTCGCCGGAATTCATGCGCGGGCGCAACCAGCAACTGACGGGCGCCGCGCTGACCGAGGCGCGCGAAGCGCTGATCGGTTATGCCGTGCGTTTCCGTGAAGATCAGCTGAAAACCGGTACCTCCGGTCTTGTCTATGGCTATCTGCCGCTGCCCGACCTCGGCAACTCGCGCAACTTCAACGCCGGCTGCACCGAAGAAGGCTGCGATGCGGCCAATTTTTCCGGTAACGGCCTCAATGTCACGAGCATCGGCCGCTTTCCCTGGCGCACGCTGGGCACCGGGCCACTCAGGGACGGTAACGGCGAATGCCTCTGGTATGCGGTTTCCGGCAGCCATCAGCGTATCCAGCGCGCCAGCCCCATGAACTGGGATACCCTGAGTCAAATGGATGTTGTGGTCGCCAACGGCACGACCGCCATGGTCAGCGCCATAAGCTCGGCCCACGATCGCCCCATTGCGGTCATTTTCTCGCCGGGGCCACCGCTCGCCGGCCAGGATCGCAGCACCTCGGCGACCGACAGCGTGACCGAGTGCGGAGGCAACTACATGGTCAGCAACTATCTGGATCCGGCGCTTGCCTCGGATCTGGCGGGCATCACCAACTATCTGACCGGAACCACCAACAGGGCCAGCGGCGACACGTCCGTCACCAACAAATCCCTGTCGGCCAACGGCGTCATAAACCGCCGCAGCGACGCGACGCTGTTTGCCGGCAATTGCCCGCCCAACGACACCTCGCCCTGCACGATCGTCGCCAACGATGCCGGCGCCGCGGTCACCAGCGAACTGCTGTTTCGCACCCTGCGCGGATCGACTTATTTCCGCACCGACATCAACGCCATGCTCGAGCGCATGACCACCTGCCTGCGCGACCAAATCGCCGCCGGTACCGGCCTCACGCCCGTCGCGCTGACCGGTTTCACGCCACCCGGCGACAAGACCGTAGGCCGAGTCCCGAGCAGCACCTGCTATGACGACGCGCAGAACCCGCTGGGCTATTTCAGCCACTATCGCGATCAGGTCTTCGTTGCGAAACCCAGCACCGGCTCGTGGACGATGACCGTTGATGGCGTTGCCCAGACCTCGTGCGCGGCGGCGATGTTTTTCGGTAGCCAGCGCGGCGCCGGCCAGTCCCGCGGTACAACGGCCGAACGCGATACGCCGGCCAACTATCTTGAAGGCGCCAATCTTACCGGCTTCATTACCACCGGCACGCCGAGCTTCACCGGTCCCAGCCTGTTCGCGCAGGTGTCCGCCAGCCAGACCGCGAGTCAGGACATCGTGCGCTGCATTCCATCCGGCGCCAGTTTGACGGTTGTCGCCCCCGTAGTGGCCGCAAGCGCTGGCAACATTCAACTGGCCAGTTACGCCCCGGCCACCGGCACGTTGACCCTGGGCAGCGCAGCAATCAACTCGAACTTTGGCGCCAGCGCGGCGGCGCTTTTTGCCTGCGCCTGGACGCCGGAGATCCAGGCGGCTGGCAGCGGTTTTCGCAGCTATTTCCGTTTCCGCATCCGGCGTGTCGGCGAAGGGTTTACCTTCGCGGTGATCGACGGCGATCGGAATGCCAACGATCCTGTTGGCAATGGTATCGATGACGATGGCAACGGTATCATCGACGATGGCGATGTCTGTGGCGCTGCCAGGCAACATCTGGGTTACTCGGGCAATAACGCGGGGACGCGCTACATTCAGGCACCGAAGCTCGCCATCGAATTCGACACGTCGCGCCAGGCCAATTTCTCGGAGTCGGGCAACACGCTGTCGAACGGACGCAACGACCCCTGCTACACCACCAGTTGCGGCGCACTGCAGAATCTAGCCAACAGCAGCCACGTCGCCGTGGTGTATTGGGGCTACGGAGCGGCGGACGGCACCATCCCGGTAACGCAACCGCAACAGGACGACAACGTGCATGGCTTTCCCTGGCCGCCGGATGCGTCGGCCAGGCCGGCACCGCATAACCCGTATCCCATAATGCCCTACCCGACGCCGGCTCCCGATCCAGCCCCGGGCGTCGCGCCGCTCGACCGGATGGGCAGCACCGACGGATCACAGCGCGAATTTCACGCCCGTCTGGAGATCACCCGCAGTTTCACCACCCCGACCGATGCCAAGGATGGCGCGACTGGCGTGCAAGTGCAATTCTGGATCGAACCGCAGACTGCCGCCAGCATATCGGCGATGAGCTATAACGCCGGTTCGCCACCAACCCTGACAGTAACCACCGCGACCACCCACGGTTTCGCCACGGGTGACACCGTAGTCATCAAGGATGCGGTGCCCACCGGTTTCAATGGCGAATATCCGATCACGGTCATCAACACCACGAGTTTCACCGCCACGCTGCCGAGCGGCACCGCCAACCCCGGCAGCTATATTTCCGCCATCACCTGGACCGACATCAGCGGATCTACCGATCAAGCTACAGTCACCTCGGCCAGTCACGGCTTGAGCACCGGGAATTCGATCACTATCGCCGGCGCCATCCCAACGGAATACAACGGGACCTATACAATCACCAAACTCACCAACGACTCATACAAATTCGGCCTCGAACTGAGCTACGAACCAGGCGACCTGGTTCCCGCGATCGCTGCGGCCAAAGCCCTGACGCCGCGTGCCATCGCCCTAACCAACACCACACGACCGATGAGCGAGCTCGACGCAACCGCCAAACCTCTTGTCTCAGACACGGCGACGATCTACGATGAGCAAAAAGCGGCCTGTGCCGGAAGCGCACCGCTGTGTCCCAACGGCCAATCCTGCGGCTCGGACAACATGTGCTATCGACCGTCTTTCAGAAACCTCCGGCTGGGCTTCACCGTGGCCGAGAGACCGACAACCTCGCTAACAACAGCACGCGGACAACTCATCGAGATCAGTGATAGAGCAACCACATGGTTACCATGAACCTCACCGTACCGCCAGCACCGACTCTTGCGCAACGCGGCTTTACCTTGATTGAACTCGCCATCGTGCTGTTCATCGTCGCTCTGCTGCTGGGCGGAATGTTGCTGCCGCTGGCCGGACAGCAGGATATCCGCAACTATGGCGACACCCAGAAAACCCTGGTGGAAGCGCGCGACGCCCTGTTTGGCTTTGCCATGGCCAATGACCGGCTTCCCTGTCCGGCATCGGCCACCAGCAACGGACTGGAAGACCCGGTGGGCGGCGGTGTATGCAACCACCCCTACGATGGATTTTTCCCGGCCGCCACGGTGGGTTTGGCACCCATCGATGCACAAGGTTATCTGCTCGACGGCTGGGGCGGGGAATCCGACAATCGGGTGCACTATGCAATAAGCACGGCAAACAGCAATGCGTTCACCACCGCATCGGGGATGAAGACGACCGGGATGACGACGCTGGCACCCGACCTGAAGATATGCAATACCGGCGTCGGCATGGTCAGTCAGGGCACTGCGACAGCGGCCTGCGCGGCAACTGCATCACTGGCCACGGACGCAGTCGCCGTCATCTATTCGCTGGGCAAGAACGCCGGTGCAGGCGGCGCAGGGACGCAAGAAACGCACAACCCCAACCCCCGGGCCACGGTGACCGCCGACCGCGCCTTCGTCAACGCGCCGCAAGGCACCGCATTCGACGATCAGATGGTCTGGATGTCCAAGAGCACGCTGTTCAACCACCTGGTCGGCGCCGGCAGATTGCCCTGAGCCGGGCCGGTCTGCCCCCAAGAGTCGGCGCTGGTGATACGGTGATATCCGCTTGATTCAGGCAAAACCCTGCGGATTCTTCCGCTGCCAGTTCCACGCATCGCGACACATGTCTTCCAGCGTTCGTCGCGCCGTCCAGCCCAGACGCTGCCGGGCCAGCGAGGCGTCGCCCCAGTAGGCCGGCACGTCGCCCGCCCGACGCGCCACGATGCGATAGGGAATCGCCTGCCCGCTGGCCTGCTCGAAGGCCCGCACCAGATCCAGCACGCTATAGCCGCATCCTGTCCCAAGATTTACCGTCAGTACTTGTTGCGGATCGCGCAGGGCCCAATCCAGCGAGGCCTGATGGCCCTCCGCCAGATCCATGACATGGATGTAATCGCGGACACCCGAGCCGTCCGGCGTCGGATAGTCGCCGCCAAACACCTGAAGCTCGGCCAGGCGTCCGACGGCCACTTGAGTGACGAACGGCATCAGGTTGTTGGGAATGCCGTTGGGGTCTTCACCGATCAGCCCGCCCGGATGCGCGCCCACCGGGTTGAAGTAGCGCAGCAGCGCAATGGACCAGTCGGGCGCCGCGCCGTGGAGGTCGCGCAGGATGTCCTCGATCATCAGCTTGGTGCGGCCATAAGTGTTGGCCGGCCGCAAGGCGGCGGTTTCCGGAATGGGGCTGGAATCCGGTTCGCCGTAAACGCAGGCGGACGAACTGAAGACAATGCGCCTTACCTCCGCTCGCATCATCGCTTCGAGCAGGACCAAGGTGCCTGCGACGTTGTTGTCGTAGTAATGCAGCGGCTGCGTCGCCGATTCGCCGACCGCCTTGAGCCCGGCGAAGTGGATCACGGCACTGATCGTGTGCTGGTCGAACAGGCCGTCCATGTCCTGCCGCGAGCGCACATCGCCCTGCACGCAGGGCACCGGCCGGCCGACGATGGCTTCCAGCCGCTGCACGCCAAGCGGCTTGCTGTTGCTGAAGTTGTCGAACAGGACCACGTCGTGCCCGGCCGCGATCAGAACCGCGGCGGTGTGCAGGCCGATGTAGCCGGCGCCGCCTGTCAGCAGAATCATTTGCAGGTTCCCTTGAATGAATGGCCGGATTCTAGCCGACCCACCTCCTGCTTATGACCAGCATCACATTTCCTGAATCCACCGCGCCGCGCCACCGGTAGAATCGGGAAATCCATCTTCAGGAGTTCGCCGTGTCCAAAGACTTCAGGATTGCCCCCAGCATTCTCTCCGCCAACTTCGCCAAACTCGGTGAAGAAGTCGATAACGTTCTCAAGGCCGGCGCCGACATCGTCCATTTCGACGTCATGGACAACCATTACGTGCCGAATCTGACCATCGGCCCGCTGATTTGCGAAGCCCTGCGCAAGCACGGCGTCACGGCGCCGATCGATGTGCATCTGATGGTCAAGCCGGTCGACCGCATCATTCCCGACTTCGCCAAGGCCGGCGCCACCTACATCACCTTCCATCCGGAAGCATCCGAACATGTCGACCGCACCATCGGCCTGATCCGCGAATGCGGCTGCAAGCCGGGACTGGTATTCAACCCGGCGACGCCGCTCGACGTGCTCGAATACACGCTGGACAAGCTCGACATGGTGCTGCTGATGAGCGTCAACCCCGGCTTCGGCGGCCAGAAATTCATCCCCTACGTGCTCGACAAGGCGAGGAAGGTGCGCCAGATGATAGCCGCGCGCGGCCTCGACATCAGGCTCGAAATCGACGGCGGTGTCGGCCCGGCCAACATACTGGAAGTGGCACGGGCCGGGGTCGATACTTTCGTCGCCGGCTCGGCGGTGTTCGGCGCCGCGAAGGACAGTGACGCGCATCGTTACGACACGGTGATCGGCGCGCTGCGCGCCGAACTCGCCAAGGCCTGACTACTTCTTCCTGGCGCGGCGCTTCGCCGCCAGCGTCCGCTGCAGTTGTCCCCTGACCTCGCCCAGTTCGCCGAGCATGGCCTCGATGTTGCGGCGCCGCGTGTCGAGTTCCGCCATCGCCGCATCGATGCGGCCGACCAGGTAGTCGAGTTGCTTTGCATGCCCCTCGCCGTGGTCGCCGTAGAGCGACAGAATGTGTTCGATCTCGGCCAGTGACATGCCCACCGCCTTGCCGCGCAGGATCAGTCCCAGGCGCACCCGGTCGCGCCGCGTATAGGCCCGGCCGCCGTTGATGCGGCGCGGCGCCAGCAGTCCCTTGTCCTCGTAGAAGCGGATCGCGCGCAGCGAAATCGCGAACTCCTGCGCCAGTTCGGTGATGCCATACAGCTCGCCCTCGCCTGGTGGCGATGCCAGGCTTTGGGCGGCAGTTTTGCGGGCGGTTGCGTTCATTGCTCGCCATCCTAGCAAGCCGGCGTGCCGCTTTCAAGATAAATATACCTTAATGGACAGGTTGTTGACGTTAACGTAAGCACTCGGTAGC
This sequence comes from Rhodocyclales bacterium, assembly GCA_026399415.1. Classification (GTDB taxonomy): domain Bacteria; phylum Pseudomonadota; class Gammaproteobacteria; order Burkholderiales; family Rhodocyclaceae; genus Sulfuritalea. The sequence goes on from JAPLQZ010000079.1 coordinate 11,226, forward strand.
ATGCGCTTGAACAAGCCGGCGCCTGACCGGCATACGCAAGGAGAGCGTCGCATGAGCAGCGCCGAAACCACGGATCGAGAAGCCTTTCCCCGCTACGCCAGCGTGCTGCGCCCGGGCCTGTTTGCCGGCGAAGTGCATTGGATTACCGGCGGCGGCAGCGGCATCGGTCGCTGTGTCGCCCATGAGCTGGCGGCACTGGGCGCCACGGTGATCCTCACCGGACGCAGCGCCGACAAACTGGAGCAGGCGGCTGCCGAGATCATCGCCGACGGCGGCCGCGCCGAGATCGCCGCCTTCGACATCCGCGACGAGGATGCGGTGCGCACGGCGGTGCAGGAGGCAGTCGGCCGCCACGGTCGCATCCACGGCCTGGTCAATAACGCCGGCGGGCAGTTTCCCTCGCCGCTTACCGCCATCAGCAAGAAGGGCTTCGAAACCGTACTGGCCAACAACCTGACCGGCGGCTTTCTGATGATGCGCGAGCTCTACCTGCAATCGATGCAGAGCCACGGCGGCGCCATCGTCAACATGACGGCCGACATGTGGAACGGCATGCCGGGCATGGGCCATTCCGGCGCGGCGCGGGCCGGCATGGCCAACCTGACCAAGACCGCCGCCGTCGAGTGGGCCGCCAACGGCGTCCGCGTCAATGCGGTGGCGCCCGGCTGGATCGCCTCCTCGGGCATGGACAGCTACCAGGGCGAAGTACGCAAATTGATTCCGCGGTTGAAAAAGCATGTGCCCTTGCGCCGTCTCGGCACTGAATCCGAAGTCAGTGCCACGATATGTTTTCTGCTATCAAAGGGTGCAGCCTTCATCACCGGAGTGACACTGGCCATCGATGGCGGTGCACCGCTCGATACCCCCCTGTTCCAGATCCCGGACCATCAGCGCGCGGTGCCCTTCGATGGTTTCCACCGCGCCGTGATGCCGGACGTGCTCAAGGAATCCTGATGCCGCAGCTGACATCCCTGCTCGACACGGGCTCGGCAGCTTTCGCTGCCAACGTCGCGCGCATGGCCGAGCGGCTGGCCGAGGTGCGCGCACTGGAGCAGAAGGTGCGCGACGAATCGGCCTCGAAGCGGGAGAAATTCGAAAAGCGCGGCCAGATCCTGCCGCGCGAGCGCGTCGCCCGCCTGCTCGACCGCGACAGCGACTTCCTCGAACTGTCGAGCCTCGCCGGCCTCGGCATGCACGACGACGACGGCAAAAAGGCCGTGCTCGGCGGCGGTTCCATCGTCGGCATCGGCCAGGTCGCCGGCAAGCGCTGCGTGGTGCTGGCCAGCGACAGCGCGATCAAGGGCGGCACGGTGCCGCCGATGGGCCTCAGGAAAACCCTGCGCGCTCAGGAGATCGCCCGCGACAACCGCCTGCCCATGGTCTATCTGGTGGAAAGCGGCGGCGCCAACCTGATGTACCAGGCC
>JAPLQZ010000310.1 GCA_026399415.1 Rhodocyclales bacterium
CTGCTCGCCAATCACTAACTTGCATGGTCATCAAGACGACCCACGTGCCATGAAATCGTTAAAGGCGAATTGAAGGCCCGCCCCCCATCCCCCCTCGCGGGGGGCTACTGCCCGGCTCGCTTCGCTCGACTATAACCAGTCGCTCCGGACGAGTTATTTGACGTTAAACACATCACCCGAGGACACATCATGGATTTCGACTACTCCCCCAAGGTCAAGGACCTGCAAAAGCGCGTCAGCGCCTTCATGGACCAGCACATCTATCCGAACGAGGATGTGTTCCACAACGAGGTCGAGACCAACCGCGCCAAAGGTAACCCCTGGGTGCCGACCGTAATCATGGAGCAGCTCAAGGACAAGGCCCGCGCCGTCGGCCTGTGGAACCTCTTCCTGCCGCAATCCGCGCGCGGCGCCGGCCTCACGAATCTGGAATACGCGCCGCTGTGCGAAATCATGGGCCGCTCGCACATCGCTCCGGAAGCGTTCAATTGTTCGGCGCCCGACACCGGCAACATGGAAACCATCGAGCGCTACGGCACCGATGCCCAGCGCAATGAGTGGATGATGCCGCTGCTCGAAGGCAAGATCCGCTCCGGCTTCGCCATGACCGAACCGGGCGTAGCCTCCAGCGACGCCACCAATATCGAGGCGCGCATCGTCCGTGACGACGACCACTACGTGATCAACGGCCGCAAGTGGTGGACCTCGGGCGCGCCCGACCCGCGCTGCAAGATCCTCATTTTCATGGGCAAGACCGACCCCGACAATCCCAGCCGGCACAACCAGCAGTCGATGATCCTGGTACCGATGGACACGCCGGGCGTCACCCGCGTGCGTGCGCTCAGCGTGTTCGGCTACGACCACGCGCCGCATGGCCACGGCGAAGTCGATTTCAAGGACGTGCGGGTACCCGTGTCCAACATCCTGCTCGGTGAAGGACGCGGCTTCGAGATCGCCCAGGGCCGCCTCGGCCCGGGCCGCATCCACCACTGCATGCGCCTGATCGGCCTGGCCGAGCGGGCGCTGGAACTGATGTGCAGGCGCGCGCTGAAACGCGTCGCCTTCCACAAGCCGGTCGCCGACCAAGGCGTGACGCGCGAGCGCATCGCCGAGGCGCGCATCATGATCGACCAGGCGCGTCTGCTAACGCTGAATGCGGCATGGAAGATGGATGTCGCCGGCAACAAGGTGGCGAAGCAGGAGATCGCCATGATCAAGGTCGCCGCGCCCAACATGGCGCTGCAGGTCATCGACTGGGCGATGCAGGCCCATGGCGGCGCCGGCGTTTCCGATGATTTCCCGCTGGCAGCTTCCTACGCCCAGGCGCGCACCCTGCGCTTCGCCGACGGCCCCGATGAAGTGCATCGCAATGCCATCGCCAAGCAGGAGCTGGGACGTTACCTGGGCAAGTAGACGCAAGACGGTTTCGGGCATGCGACGAAAGACCGGACGTCTCGGGCAATAGCCACTTGTCGGGCGTGCGTCCGGACACACCCTTACCTGCCGCCAGTTGAGCGTCACGGATCAATTCAAACCGCTTTCAATCGCAGGATGTAGAATTCCGCTTCGCTGCCGCCAGAGCTGTTTGATCGGCAGCCGGTTTTTCAGCCGGACCGCCATTCTGCAAATACAGACGGGGCAAAAACGAATGAAAGCTAAATCTCTCGATTTCTGGCTTGATGCTCTGCACATTCGCTGGGACGGCTATCTCGTTCGCGGGACTCACGAAGACTTCTCCGACTTCGCAATTGCGCTCAATGGCCTGACGGAACATATCAACCGATTGAGGTTGCCGGGTCTCGCCAGGCAGTGCACGGGACTCGAGGCAGACGTTCTTCAGCACTTGACGCCGCAAGTGGAAAATCATCCGCTCGGCAAGGAGACGGCAAGGGCGCTCAATCGACAAGTGGAAAGTTTGCTCGGCGCCATTGCGCTGGCCAGAAAACAGGATCCCGCGGCAAAGTCGATCGAATACAACCCGACGCGGACAGTTGAATGGGTCAAGCCGCGCTCGATCTGGATGGTCGCCCCCAAGAACAGCAAGTGGGCGGCGGGCCTTGCCGAGCAACTGGCGTTTTACGGCTTCCGCGTGCACAAGCATCGCTGGGGGATGTCCCTGCCGGAGGGTGAGACCCCGTTCGCGGTGATTTTCCTTCCCGCCAGTGACAGCGGTACAGCAGACAACGTGGGGCGGGTATGCCTGGAACAGGTGGCGCGTGTCAGGGAGCGCTGTCCGATCAGCCAGCTGTTTTACGTCGGCGTCACCCGGTCGCTGGATTCCATGGTTAACCTGATGCGGGCGGGCATCGACATTACGGTGCAAAGCGACGAGAAGATGGCGGCGTTGCTGTCACGAATACTGGATATGGTGCAAATCCGCGAGCAGGAGCGCTATCGGATACTGATTGTCGAAGACTCCAAGGTGGCGGTGGCCCAGATCAAGAAGGCACTGACCAATCACGGCATCGATACGCACGCAATATCCAGCCCGACGAAAATTCTCGATGCCATGGACCAGTATCAGCCCGATCTGGTGTTGATGGACATGCACATGCCTACCTGCAACGGAGTGGAGGCAACACGGGTCCTGCGCCAGTTGCCCAATTATCAGGCGACACCGATTGTCTACCTGTCGGCGGAAACCAGCGTAGGCCTGCAGGTTGAGGCCCTGCGCCTGGGCGGCGATCAATTCATGACCAAGCCTTTCAATCCCGTGTTGCTGGCGGCAACCCTCAAGACCACGATCGAAAGGCATCATGAAATGCGCCGCGCCAGCCGGCATGACGGACTGACCGGATTGTTGAACCACACGGCGGCAAAAACCGAACTGGACGCATGGATCGCTTCCGATGCGACAGGTGTCTGCGTCGCGATGATCGACATCGATCATTTCAAGGCAGTCAACGACACCTATGGCCATCCGGTGGGAGACCAGGTCATTCGCAGCCTCGGCTGGCTGCTGAAGGGCCGTTTGCGGGTCACGGATATTGTCGGGCGTTATGGCGGGGAAGAATTCATCGTCGCCGCAAGAGACACCAAGGTCGAAGAAATGCGCTCGGTTCTGGACCGGATCCGCTCCGCCTTTGCCACCATGCCGCATGCACATCCGGCCGGCGTCCTGCGCGGAACCTTCAGCGCAGGACTGGCTGCGCAAGCCGACTATGCCAACGCGACAGCATTGATCGCGGCGGCAGACGAGGCCTTGTTGCGGGCCAAGCGGGAAGGGCGAAACCGGTTACTGCTGGCCGAGGCAGCGTGAAAGCGATACCCGCCGCTAGCGAATGATCCCCCCTTCGCAGCTGGCCGCCACCCGCCGAATGCGAAGCTTCAAATCCGGCGTCGCGTCAACACGGTCGAGAACGCCGGGAATCAACTGGCCGACATCCTTGCTGATGCCGTCGACTTCGATCCGTGTTTTCTCGAACAGTTCGGACAGATCCTGATAGCAGATCTTGCAGTTGGTGCACTTGGGGCGATCCTCGATCGCGTAGGTCACCAGCGGCTCTACGTCCACTGACGCGGCGGCGGTGACCGGCGCCTTGCCTGCCCCCAGTTCCGACATGGCGTGGGCGATAAGATCGAGCGTCGAGTCGCGCGACTCCACCAGTTTCCGGTATTCAGCCTGGATCGCCTCCATGCTGGCGCGATGGGCGGCATCCCGCGCAGCAATATTCTGACCACCGAGATATTGCAGCATCTGCCAATACTTGCGGCGCTCTTCAACCAGTTCGATGACCACCCCGGACACGCTCAGCCTGACCAGGTGCTGGTTGGTATCCGTGGTCCAGATATAGGCGGTGCGGCCTTTCCGGTCAGCCTTGCTCAGGTTGATGAAATCCTCGATCGGCACCACATCGTCATCGGTCTCGTCGAGTCTGCGGAAGTGCTTCTTGAAGCGGTTCTCGCCCAACGCGAAGTGGGCCGGCGTCAGCGTCATCTGCAACTTCTTGAGCTTGCCTTCACCGTCCTTGTATTCAAGCGACATCGTCGTCCAGGTCTTTTCCGGATCCGGGTTGCCCTCCAGATTGAACCAGTCATGCAGGGTGTTGCCGCGGCGCGGATCATGGACGAACACCGGGTTCATGCGGCTTCTGACCGCCAGCCGGGCATGACTGTCCGACGCGTCGTCGGCGATGCCATGCTCGGGCTGGCAGGGCGTGTAGACGTCCATCACGGCCGGCGAGTCGGTGTAGTTGAGGAACTCCATCGTGTTCCTGAGGAAGTGGCCCTGCAGCGCCGCA
>JAPLQZ010000243.1 GCA_026399415.1 Rhodocyclales bacterium
CGCCACCCGCGGTCGTCGTCCTGACGCCTGCCGCCGTGCCGTCGGCGCCGACTCTTGCAGCGCCGCCGATCGCCGGCGTCGCGAGTGCCGCGAGTCCGGCAACTCCAGTAGCGGAGGACAAGGCGGATGATTCCGCTCGAGCCGCGGCCAAAGCTCCGGCCCAAGCCCGCCGCGCAATTTCAGCCACCGCTGCAACCGACCCGGACAGCCCGATACGCGTCACCAAGGTGCCGTTGAAAGTCAGCCCCTCCTTGAGCCGCGGCTTCGATGCTTTCAATAGAGGTGATCTCGCTTTGGCGCAGATCGAATACGGCCAGGCATACAGATCCGACCCGCGCAACACCGACGCCATGCATGGCCTGGCGGCGATCGCCGTGCGTCAGGGCCGCTTCGATGAGGCAGACGTGCTGTATCGGCAAATTACGGAAGCCGATCCGCAGGACACGGTGGCCATGTCGGCTCTGATCAACAGCCGCAGACAGATTGACCCGAGCGTTGCCGAAAGCCGGCTGAAGAGCCTGTCGGCGGCACAACCCGAACTCGCCGCACCGCATTTTTCCCTGGGCAATCTCTATGCACGTCATGGCCGCTGGAGCGAGGCTCAGCAATCCTACTTTCGCGCCTACAGCGCCGAGCCGGACAATCCCGACATTCTCTACAACCTGGCGATCAGCCTCGAACACTTGCGCCAGAACAAGCTCGCCGCACAGTACTACAGCCTGGCCATCGCCGCCGCGCAGACGCGATCCGCAGGCTTCGACAAGGCTCAGGCCACCGCAAGGCTCAACACACTGCAACCCTAGGCGGCTTTTGCCCGCGACAGGACTTGCCCTCGCAGGCAGATGCGGGATAATGATGCTCGTATGAATTCACCACCCAACCGCCGCCCGATTGGCCAGATCCTCATCACGCATGGCGTGATCAGCGAGGATCAACTTCGCATCGCACTGCTGGAGCAGATCAAATCCAACCAGCCGGTGGGCAAGCTGCTGGTTGCCCTCGGCTTTGTCTCCGAAGCCACGCTGCGTGACGCTCTCGGCGAGTCGCTCGGCCACAAGGCCGTCGATCTGGCGAATACGATCGTCGATGCCGACGCCCTGCGCCTGATACCTCGCGAACTGGCGAAGCGGCACGTGTTCCTGGCGCTCAGCTATTCAGCGTCCCAGCAGAAGCTCAAGATCGCCATTGCCGATCCCAACGACATCGTTGCCCTGGACAAGCTGCGCACGCTGATTCACCCGGAACTGGTGGTCGAAACACTGCTTGCCGGCGAATCCGAAATCTCCCGCGCCATCGATCAGTATTACGGTCATGAACTGTCGATCGACGGCATCCTGCACGAAATAGAAACCGGCGAGATCGACTACCGCAGCCTGTCGGCATCGCTCGACGAATACAGCCAGCCGGTGGTGCGTCTAGTGGATGCGCTGCTCACCGATGCCGTCAAGCGTGATGCATCCGACGTGCACTTCGAGCCGGAAGCCAGCTTCCTGCGCATCCGCTATCGCATCGACGGCATCCTGCGCCAAATTCGCGCCCTGCACAAAACCTACTGGGCGGCCATGGCGGTGCGCATCAAGGTGATCAGCGGCATGAACATCGCCGAGACCCGTGCGCCGCAGGATGGC
>JAPLQZ010000297.1 GCA_026399415.1 Rhodocyclales bacterium
CGCGATGCCGAAGGCGATGGCGAGAGAGCCGGCGAGCATGCCGCTGCCCATCAGCAGAAGATGGGCAGCCGCCGCGCTGCGCGTAAGGCCCGAGAAGTTCATCAGCCAGGGTACCGCCCACAGTCCCTGCAGCGCCATCAGGCCGCCGATGTTCAGCGTCGAGAGCGGCGCGTAGCGCCAGAAGACGCGGCTGGCCAATACCTCGACCAGGCCGCCAATCTGGCTGCGCATCGGTTCGGGCCGCGCGCTGCCCGGCTTGTCCGGTGTGCTGAAAACCCCCGCTGCGGCGGCGATGCCGGCCACGGTCAGCGCCACGAACACGGCACGCCAGCCGAATTGGGGAATCGCCCAGGACAGCGGCGTCGATGCCGTCAAGGCACCCAGGCCGCCTGCGGCCATGATGGCGGCATTGAGCGAGGCCTGGCGCTCGACGCCGAACCACTGGCTGAAAGACTTGAAGGAGGCCATCAGACAAGACGAAACGCCCAGCCCGATCAGCGCCCGCGCAATTGCCAGTTCGGTCAGCGAGGTGCCAACAGCGAACAGCGCGCAGCCGCTGGCGGCGATCAGCAGCAGGAAGGCTTCGACGCGGCGCGCGCCGTAGCGGTCCAGCGCCAGGCCGAGCGGCAGTTGCGCGGCGCCGAAGGCGAGCAGATAGCCGCTGGTCAGCAAGCCCAGATCGGCGGCCGAGACGCCCAGTTCGCGCGTCAGTTCCGGCGCGATGACGGCGTTGACGTTGCGCAGGAAGTAGGAGAAGAAATAGCCCGCGGCGAAGGGCAGAAACACGCGCCGCCAAAGATTCATATTTCGCTTCCGTTGTCGCGCAGCCACCCGACGCGCTGCGTCAGCTTGCCCACCCATTGCGGATCGAGCCCGCTGGCATTGGCCAGCCGGCTCAGGGCGTCGATTGACGGACGCGGCATACGGGTCACGCGCCAGAATTCGTCCAGCGAGACGGCATCCGCCGGGCGTTCGAGGTGCTCCAGCCAGTCGCCGGCCGCGACCTCTCCCGCCTCTAGCACGCGGTAGTACCAGCCAGCCAGCCCGTGCTCGGCGATGAATGCCGCCACACCTTCGCAGGCCGTGCGGTGGTCAATTTTCCAGCACGGTGCGCGCGGTTGCGAGACCTGGATGCGGGCGCCGCCGAGACGGAATACGTCGCCGATGCAGACATCATGCTCGGTCAAACCGCGGGTAGAAATGTTTTCGCCGAGGCCGCCGGACATCAAGTGCTGCGCATCGGGGAAAGCCGCCGCCAGCAGCGCGTAGTGCTCCGCCGGATAGTGGTGCAGTGCCTTGCCGCCGCCGCCATGCACCCGGCGATCGGCCTGGGTATCCCCCGTCAGGCCGTCTGCAGTCAGCAGGCGACGCCCGCTCACCGGCGTTTTGACAATGGCGCTGCTGCGGCTGTCGCCCGCGAGTCGGGCGACCTGCCCGGCGAACAGCCCGTCAATTACGACGCGCGGGTTCATGGCCACAACCATGCTGCGCCGCGCACACCGGAGGAATCACCGTGCTGATGTTTAAGCAGTCCTGTCGCCACCTGATCGGAAAAGATGTGCTGCCCCCACAGCCGCGGCACGCTGTCGTAGAGCCGGTCCATGTTGGAAAGCCCGCCGCCGAGGACGATGACATCGGGATCGAGGATGTTGATCACCTGCGCCAGTGCGCGCGCCAGGCGGGCCTCGTAGCGTTGCAGGGTGGCTTCGCAGGCCGTATCGCCCGCGGCAGCACTGTGTGCGATTTCCGCCGCCGAACAGTCGGCGCCGGTGGCACGCCGATGATCAGCGGCGAGGCCGGGGCCGGAAAGATACAGTTCGACGCATCCCCGGCGTCCGCAATAGCAGGCGTCGCGATGCGGCTCGCCCGGCATCGGGTTATGACCCCACTCGCCGGCGATGGCGTTGCCGCCGGTCAGCACCTTGCCGTCAATCACGATGCCGCCGCCGACGCCGGTGCCGAGGATCACGCCGAACACCACCTGTGCATCGGCACCCGCGCCATCGACCGCTTCGGACAGCGCAAAGCAGTTGGCATCGTTGGCGATGCGCACTTCGCGCTTCAGCAGCGCCTGCAGGTCGCGTCGCAGCGGCTGGCCGATCAGGCAGGTCGAATTGGCGTTCTTGATCAGTCCGCTGACGAGCGATTCCGCGCCGGGAATGCCGATGCCAACACTGGCCACCGTACC
>JAPLQZ010000164.1 GCA_026399415.1 Rhodocyclales bacterium
CAATCCGGAAGGAACTTACGACAAGGTCAATCGCGGCGGCACGACTCTTAACGTCGGCGAGAACAAGCTTGATATCGACCCGGGGCGTGTCGGCTTCGTCCGGGCGCCCGCCAATGTCAAGGAACGTGCCTTGATGACCATTCTGCTGCCGGTATTGCTCGACAAGGTGCCGAATTTCTATGTCCCCGGCGAATTTGACTCCGATCTCGACAAATACTCGAAGACCGCTGATCAGGAAAGCCTGCGCGAACTGGAACAGTGGCGCAAAGCGCCGCGGCCGGTAGCTGTACCGGCACCAGCGGCAGCGGTCGCGGCGCCGCCGGTAGCGGCTCAGGCCGCAGCCCCTGTCACTGCGCCTGCGCAAGCGGCGGCGGCTGCACCCGTCGGCACGCCGGTCGGGGAATGCGTACCGACCGCGATCGCCAAGACCTGGTTGAAGCAACTGGATGGCGCGATTGCCAAGCGCAACGGAGCGACGATCGTCGCCATGTTCGCACCCGAGGCTGCCGTTCGCGCTACGGTACGCGGCGGCGATGGCAAGATGGCCAGCGTCGATATCAATCGTGAGGAACTCGTGAAGAGCACGCTGGCCGCCATGAAGGGACTCACGGACTACAAACAGCGCCGCGTCTGGACCGAGGGCAAGCTGGCGACTGCCGCTGCCAGCACCACGTGCGATCGCATCAACCTGAGGTCAGTGGTGGTCGAGCAGGGAAAGCAGTCCGGAAAGCCCTATCGATTTGAATCCCTGGAGGAGTACACGCTTGAATTGCGAGCCGGAAAGTGGCTCTCGACGAAGGCAGAAACAACCCAGCAGTAAGGACGGTGAGGGCTTGGCCTGACCGGAAAAAACCGGAGCGGGCGAAGGGGGTCGAACCCTCTTTGTCAGCTGCGGCGGCGCAGAAGTGGCGCCACCGCAGCTGATCTGCATGGCAATATCGCGTGAACGCCAATTTTGACCGGGCCCGTTTCGCGTTGCTCCTGCTGCTTGCAGTCCTGCTCGGCGTCGGCATGTGGGCCTATCGCGGCGTCGGTGATTCCTTGCGCGAGATTCGCGCCACCGGCATGCAAACGCTCCTCAACACCCAGGTCGGAACCCTCGAGCAGTGGATCTCCGAAAGGCTCCGCGAGGCGGAACAGCAGGCCGCCGAACCCGAGTTGCGCGCCGGCATCGTCAAGCTCGCCGGCGGTAGCGGCGATCGCGCCCGAATCATCGAAGACATACTCCGCAGGACCGAGGCCATCGGCGTCACGGCGGCTCTCGTCATCGATCTGAAAGGTAATGTTCTCGCCGCCAGCGACCTGGAGCGAGTCGGCCGCAATGTGACTGCGGACTTCTTTGCTCATCTCTCGCCCGCGCTCGCCGGTCGCCCGGCATTCGTCCGTCCCTATCGCGGCGCTGCCGGTGCAGCAGGCGCCGGAAGAATGGGCCGTTCCTGGGTCGCCGCGCCGATACGCGCCGGCAACGGCAAGATCGTTGCGGTCCTTGCCCTGGGTTCAAAGGTCGACGAGGGATTCTCCGATCTTTTCAAGGCCGCTCGTCCCGGCCTTACAGGAGAATCCCTGGTGTTCGACGCCGAGGGCTGGTTGCTGTCGGAGAGCCGGCATGGCGAAGAATTGCAACGGCGCGGCCTGGCGCCGCGCCTGGCCCTGCCCGATCCGGAGACAGATGCGCTGACCCGGTTGTCGGCCCAGGCGGTGGCGAAACGCAGCGAGGGCGGGGAGGGAATCCTGCTCCAGCCCTACCCGAACTATCTCGGCCGCGAAGTCATCGGCGCCTGGCGGTGGCTGCGAGACCGCGACGTCGGCGTCGCGATCGAGATGGAAGCCGGCGAAGCCTACGCACCGCTCACCTATCTGCAAATCGGGTTTTCCATCGTCCTGATGATGATGGCAGCGGTGTGGCTGTCCGGTTTTCTGCCGCCGAGCACGTTGGCTGGCTTGCTGCGGCGGAACGCCAAGGCGCGGCAGCTCGGTCCCTACCGGCTGCTGCGCCAGATCGGCGAGGGCGCCATCAGCAACGTGTACCTGGCGCAGCATCGCATGCTCAAGCGGCCGGCGGCGGTGAAGGTGCTCAAGCAGCAGGCCACCTCCGACGAATGGATCGCCCGCTTCCAGCGCGAAGTCCAGCTGACCAGCCTTCTGCGCCACCCCAACACCATTACCATCTACGACTACGGCACCGGCCCGAACGGTGAGTTCTACTACGCCATGGAGTATCTGGAAGGGCTGTCGCTGGCCGATCTCGTCGAGCGCTACGGGCCGGTGCCGCCGGCGCGAACCGCCTACATCCTGCGCCAGGCCTGCGCCTCGCTGTGGGAGGCGCATTCCTGCGATCTGGTGCATCGCGACATCAAGCCGCAGAACATCATGCTGTGCGAGGTTCGTGGCGAGCGGGACGTGGTGAAGGTGCTGGACTTCGGCCTGGTCAAGCAGGTGTCGGGCGATCAGACGCGGGATCTCACCAACGCCATGCGCATCCTCGGCACGCCGCTTTACATGTCGCCCGAGCGCATTCGGAACCCGAGCGATGCCGACGCCCGCGCCGACATTTACGCACTGGGAGCGGTCGGTTTCTTTCTGCTCACCGGCAAGCGCCTGTTCGAAACCGAAACCGAGCACGACCTGACCTACCATGTGCTGCACACCGCGCCCCGGCTCACCTCGGAATGCTCCCCCTTCGCCGTGCCGGCGGAGCTGGATGCCCTGATCGGACGTTGCCTGGAAAAAGACCCGGCGGCGCGGCCGCAAAGCATCGCCGAAGTCGCCGGGGCGCTCGACGGGCTGCTGGTGCATATGCCGTGGACGCGCAACCAGATCGATGCCTGGTGGAAAAAATACTGGGTCAGCGAGGACCACCCGGAACGGCGCTTTACGGCGGCCAATCCCTGACCGGCACGGCGCGTACCACCGTCACCGTACAGGGAGCCTCCGCCACGATGCGGGAGGAAACGCTGCCGAGAAATCGGCGCAGGCCGGAACTGCCGCGGGCGCCCATGATGATGTGATCGACATGGCTGGCGCGGGCGTATTCAATCAGCCGCGCCGCTGCATCGCCGCCTTCCAGCACGTGAAAACGCAGGCGCTCCTGCGGCAGGCCGAGGGCTTGCGCCCAGTGATGCAGTTCCACCAGGCGCTGGGTGTGCATCGAACGCATGATTTCGGCGCCCTCCTCCTGTTCGGTGAGCGCGGACGGCTCCAGCACGCTGACACAACTCAGGCGCCAGTGCGCTTCGCCGGCAATGATCCGGCGCACTGCATCGCGCAGCGCCTGCAACAGCGGCTCGCTGCCATAGGCGGGATCGACGGCGACCAGCACATGCGACGCCAGCGCGAGATGTGCCGCGGGCGACTTGCGCGCCGGCGGCGGCTCGACCAGCGCAGCCAGCCAGCGCCGTCCTGCCGTCATCAAGCCGGGCCGGCTCAGACGGTTGCCACGCTCGGTCACCGCGACCTGGTCCGGATGAGTCAGGTCGTGCGCCACCTGTGCCGCCGTCGCGTAGCGGGCCTCCGCGCGCACTTCGAGGCAATGCAGGATGACTTCCTGCAGCCACTGCGGCAGGTCGGGATGGATGCAGCGCGGCGGCACGGGGTCCACATAAAGGCGGCGGCGCTGGCCGGACAGGCTGGCCGGTTCGCCGAAAGGCAGCCGGCCCGTCGCCAGCAGATAGAGGATCACCCCCAGCGCGAACACGTCGCTGCGCGGATCGCCGCGCACGCCGGCAAGCTGCTCCGGCGAGAGGTAGGCGGGAGTGCCGGGCGGCCGGTCAGATTCTTCTTCGACGAGATCGGGCAGGTGGCCGTGAAAAGCCAGCCCGAAATCGATCAGCGCCGCCAAGCCATCATTGCGCAGGATCACGTGCGACGGCTTGAGGTCGTGGTGCACCACTTCCTGGCGATGCAGGGCATGAATTGCAGATGCCAGCGCCTCACCGAGACCGGCGACTTCTTCGGTCGGCAGAGGCGCACGGCGGGCGTAATCCGCAAGCGGTGTACCGGCGATCTGTTCCACTACCAGATAAGGCCCGAACTCGCTCTCGCCCTTGGCAAACAGCCGCGGTACGTGAGGCCCGGCAATCCGTCCGAGAATCATCTGCTCGACATCGAAACCGGCATAGCATGCCGGGTGACTGCCGAACCCCAGCTTCGGCATCTTTAGCAGACAGGTCTCGGCGCCGGACGGCGACACGACACGATAAAGCACGGCCATGCCGCCCTCGTGGAGTTTTTCCAGCACGCGGTAGCCGCCAATCTCCACGCCCGGCCTGAGATGCTCGAAGCCTTCCATTCACTTCCCTCTTTGCAGCCGCCACGCCAGCCGTTCGGGCAGACCGGCCGCGATGATCTTGCGCGCCGCCGTCATGTGGTCGTAGGGCACGCGAAAAAACGTCAGCGTGCGCTCTTCTTCATCGTACAGTGCGTACGCTGCGGCATTGTTGCCGTCGCGCGGCTGGCCGACGGAGCCGGCAATCGCCAGCCAGCGCTGGCGGGGACTCAGGGGGATCGGCACGCTCGGCACTGGCTGGAACGCACGCACGCTGCCGGCTGAAAAGTAGAGTGACTGGTGGTGCACATGACCGGCGAATGTCACTGCCGCCGGCGAGGCATCCATGCAGCGTCGGGCCTGCACCGTGCTGGTGATGTAGTTCCATTTTTCGGGCGCGTCGGCACCGGCATGAACGAAGAAAAGCCCGTCGCGACGCACGGTGAACGGCAGGGCCGCCAGGAAATCGCGCTCAGCCGTGCTCAACTGGCTGCGCGTCCAGTACGCCGCTTCGCGGGCGTCGTCATTCATGTTCTCGCACAAACCACCCAGCGCCGCTTCGTCGTGGTTGCCCCTGACCAGCAGCGCGCCCTTGCCGGCATGGTCCGCCAGCAGGCCGAGGCAGGCGACAGGATCAGCGCCATAGCCCACCAGGTCGCCGAGGAAGACATGCAGGTCAGCCCCCTCCCGCGCGGCATGGGCAAGACAGGCCCGCAAGGCTTCGAGGTTGCTGTGTATGTCCGATAGAACAGCAATCTTCATGGAAGAGGAGCCGTCTGGTTTGCCGGAGCGGGCGTTCGGGAGAGTCCGGCTGAGCGCTTGAAGTCAATGGAGCGGGTGAAGGGAGTCGAACCCTCTTCATGAGCTTGGGAAGCTCAGGTAATGCCGTTATACGACACCCGCGTCGAGCGCAGATTTTAGCGCTACATCAGAACGATGTCGAACTGCTCCTGGGTGTAACCGCTCTCGGCGTGCAGGGAAATCGACAGGCCGATAAATTCCGAAAGCATGGCCAGCGCCTGCGACTCTTCGTCGAGAAACAGGTCGATCACGGCCGGCGAGGCCAGCACGCGCATCTCGCGCGAGGTGAATTGGCGCGCCTCGCGCAGCAGTTCACGCAGAACCTCGTAGCACACGGTCTTCGCCGTTTTCACCTCGCCGCGACCACCGCAGGTGGGGCAGGGCTCGCACAACACATGGGCAAGACTTTCGCGAGTGCGCTTGCGGGTCAACTCGATCAGCCCGAGCTGGGTGAAGCCGGAAACGGTAATGCGCGTGTGATCGCGCGACAGCGCCTTGTTGAATTCCGCAAGCACGGCCGCCTTGTGTTCTTCATCCTCCATGTCGATGAAGTCGGCAATGATGATGCCGCCGAGATTGCGCAGCCTGAGCGCCTCCAGATTGGTCTTGAAAATGGTGTCGTCGAAATTGCGCGAGCCGACATAGCCGCCGGTATTGACGTCGACCGTGGTCATCGCCTCGGTCTGGTCGAAGATCAGGTAACCGCCGGACTTGAGGTCGACGCGGCGCGCCAGCGCATTCTGGATTTCTTCCTCGACGCCGTGCAGGTCGAACAGCGGTCGTTCGCCGATGTAATGCTGAAGCCGGTCGGACACCTGCGGCACATATTCGTGAGCAAAACTTTGCAGCTTCTGAAAATTTTCGCGCGAGTCGATGACGACACCGCTGGTCTCGCTGCTCACGAGGTCGCGCAGCACGCGTTGCGCCAACGTCAGATCGTGATGCAGCAGCGTCGGCGGCAAGGCACCGACGCTGCGGCTCTTGATCTCGCGCCAGATGCGGCGCAAATAGGCGATGTCAGCCGCCAGTTCGTCGTCGCCGGCATCGGCAGCGACCGTACGCAAAATGTAGCCGCCGGGTTGATCGGCCGGCAGCAGGGCCTGGATGCGGGCGCGCAGTTTTTCGCGCTCG
This sequence comes from Rhodocyclales bacterium, assembly GCA_026399415.1. Taxonomy (GTDB): domain Bacteria; phylum Pseudomonadota; class Gammaproteobacteria; order Burkholderiales; family Rhodocyclaceae; genus Sulfuritalea. Next base: position 6,197 of record JAPLQZ010000164.1, read on the forward strand.
ACTTCCTCGCCGATGCGCTGCGAAATGCCGATGTGCGTGTCCTGCGGCAGGTGCACCAGCAGGCGCCCGGCAATGGAAATCTGGGTGGTCAGGCGCGCGCCCTTGGTGCCGAGCGGATCCTTTTGCACCTGCACTGTCAGCGCTTGCCCCTCACTGAGAACGCGTTCGATGGGCCGCGTTTCGTGGCTGCCATAACCGTTGCCACCGGGACGCTCGGTCCAGATATCGGCCACATGCAAAAAGGCGGTGCGCTCCAGTCCGATTTCGATGAACGCCGACTGCATGCCGGGCAACACCCGCACGACGCGGCCAAGGTAGACATTGCCGACGATGCCGCGGCCGTTGGTGCGCTCGATGTGCAGTTCCTGCACCACGCCCTGTTGCAACAGTGCAACCCGCGTTTCCTGCGGCGTGAAATT
>JAPLQZ010000250.1 GCA_026399415.1 Rhodocyclales bacterium
CAGCCAGTTCTATCTGGCGATGTATTGGGCGCAGGCGCTTACCGAACAGACCGAAGACCCGGAGCTGAAAGCTCATTTCACGCCCCTGGCAAAAGCGCTGGCCGAAAACGAGCAGAAGATCGCCGACGAGTTGAAATCCGCACAGGGCAAGCCGGTGGATATCGGCGGTTACTACATGATCGACCCGGTGAAAACGGAGGCGATCATGCGTCCGAGCGCAACCTTCAATGCGCTGATCGACGCCGCGCGACGCTGACAGCGAAGCAACACGGATTCGCCCGATACGGCAGATCCGTGCCGGCAGGCCAAGGGAGCGGCTTGCCGGCACAATTTGCATACACAAACAGGATCCTGCCATGACCACATCCTTCGCCAATCCTCTGCTTGCCACCCCAACTCGCGCCATGCCTCGCGCCGTCGCGGTGATCGGCGCCGGCACCATCGGGCCGGATATCGGCTACTACCTCAAGGCCGCGCTGCCGGGTTTGAAGTTGTATCTGGTCGACGTTTCGCAAAAGGCCGTGGACAGCGCCCTGCAGCGCTTTCAGGACTACTCGAAGAAAGCCGTGGCCAAAGGCAAGATGAGCGAAGCCGACGCGGCGGCAGTGACATCGAATCTGGTCGGCACGCTGGACTACGCAGACATCGCCGGGTGCGACTGGGTGATCGAAGCCGCCACGGAAAACCTGGCGCTCAAGCGAAAGATTTTTGCCCAGATCGAAGCGGTGGTCCAACCCGATGCCCTGATCACCTCCAACACCAGTTCCCTGCCGGCGGCACAGATTTTCTCGCAGATGAAACGCCCGGAACGAGCGACGGTGACGCATTTCTTCGCCCCGGCCTGGCGCAATCCAGCGGTTGAAGTCATCCGCTGGAACAAGGCCGATCCCGCCGTTGTAGAGTATCTGCGCTGGGTATTCTGCATGACCGGCAAGGTGCCGCTGGTAACCGCCGATGTCGCCTGCTTCATGCTCGACCGCATCTTCGACAACTGGTGCAACGAATCGGCAATGCTGCTCGACCGTGCCACTGCCGCCGAAGTCGACAGCGTCGCCGCCGAATTCGTACATGCCGGTCCGTTCTTCGTCCTCAATCTGGCACGCGGCAATCCGATCATCACCGAAACCAACACGCTGCAGGCCGAGATGGAAGGCGAACACTATCGCCCGGCAACGATCTTCCGCTCGGTGGACACCTGGATCACGGTGCCGCCCGGCAAGCGCGTCCCGGTGGCAGAGCCCACGGCTCAGGCGGTACGCGAGCGCCTGCTCGGCATCCTGTTCTCGCAGAGCGTGGACATCGTCGACCGCGCGATCGGCGATGCGGCCGACCTCGACCTGGGCTGCCGGCTCGCACTCGGATTCAAGAACGGCCCGCTCGACCTGATGCGCACGCTGGGCGAGCAAACCAGCGGCCGGGCGCTGATGCGCCTGCGCGAGGAGCGTCCCGGCATGCCCATGCCCAAGCGCGCCTTCGATGCCTACCAGGGCTTTCTGCGGCACATCCTGGTCGATGATATCGATGGCGTGAAGGTCATCACCCTGCGCCGGCCTGAAGCCCTCAATGCATTGCATGACGAAATGACGGACGAAATCCTCGCTGTCATCCGCCGCCACGAAACGGACCCGAAGGTAACCGGCTTCGTCCTCGTCGGCTATGGCACGCGGGCCTTCTGCGCCGGTGCCGACATCGGCCGCTTCGTCGATCTGCTGGGCAATGCGCCGGCCTCCGCAAAGTACGCACGCGACTGTTCGCGCCTGCTGGTGCATCTGGACCAGATGAAAAAGCCGGTAGTCGCCGCGCTGAACGGCATGGCGCTGGGCGGCGGCCTCGAACTGGCGATGCGCTGCCACGGCATCGTGGCGCTGAAGCGCGCCTGGCTGCAACTACCGGAAGTTACCCTGGGCATCGTCCCCGGCATCGGCGCCATGGTGGTGCCCTATCGTCGCTGGCCGCATGCCGCAACGACCTTCAACGCCATGCTGCGCCAGGCCGAACGCCTGAAGGCATCGCGCGCCCATGAGCTCGGCGTGGTCGATGGGCTGGCCGAGGACTATTCATCGCTGATCAGCATGGCAGTGGCGCGGGTAGGCGAGTTGTCGGGAAGGATCGCGCCGATCGGCGACAAACCGGTCACGATCACCATCGATGTCATCGAAGCCAAAGCTGCAAACGGGCAGGTACTCAGCCGCGAATGCATCGACATCATCGAGCAGGCCATCCGCGAGGCGGCCGCGGCACTGACCTTTGCCGCCGCGCTGGAAACAGGCTACACGGCCTTCGGCCGGTCGGCCTGCACCGAAAGCGCCCGCGAAGGCATTACCGCGTTCAAGGAAAAACGCCCGCCGGATTTCAGCCGGACGAAGTAGATTTCATTTCGTTCCTGGTATCAATTCGGGATATTCCTGCAGCAGGGTATCGCCACCCTGACGCCACGCATGGCACTTGTTGACGAAGGTCAGCGTACTCTTGTCGGGCCAGCGCCGCGGGTCCTGATCGACCGCCATCTGCCGCGCAATCCGGTCCGGCCATGAGGCCTGCATATAGGTATTGGCCGCCTGGGCCACCAGTTCGGTGACGTGGGTGCAGCCCTGGATACCGCCCAGCAGTTCCCTTACCTGTTGTGAAAAGCCTGCGCCGATGCGCAGCCCAATCAGCCGGCGGTAGGCACCATCGGTGCCACCGCACATCGCCCAGGGCGCCGTCAGGGTGTCGGCCTTGACGTCCTGTATCACGTAATCGCTGTCGATCGTCAGCGACAACGACATGCGATGCATGAACTCCCCGACCGGCACCGACGGGCGGGAACGGAACTTCACTTCCTGGTCTTTCTCGTCGGCCAGCGTGGCTTCGATTTCGAGGAATCCGTTTTTCAGCCGGAAGGCGCGGCAGGTAATCTGCCGCGTATGCACCAGCTCGCGATCACTATCTTTGGACACGTTTCATCTCGCTTTCTGCCATTGCGGCAAGCAAGGCACGGAAAGGCAGCAACACGCATCCGTGCCGGCTTGGGTAGCGGCGTGCCGGCTCGAACATGGAAAGCTCCGGCCAGCCGGGCGGCACCGGGGCGCCCTCTTGCAGCATGCCTTCCAGGTCATGCGCCACGGCCTCAATGCCGTTCGCATCCTGCCCGGCCGCGTGCAAGCCGATGACCGAAGCGGCAGCACGGCACAGCAGGCAACCCTTGGTTTCATGAGCAATCGCGGCGACATGCCCGGATGTCACGGAAACCTGCATCCGCACCCGATCGCCGCACAGCGGGTTGTCCAGCTTCGCCTCGCCCGTAGCCGCCGCCAGTTGCCCGTGGCCGTGGGCGGCCCGGGCAAACTCCTTGATGGCGTCCTGGTAAAGGGAGTCTTTGTCGTTCATGCCAATTCCCGCAGCGCGAAACTCAACCCGTCCAGCAGCGCGAGGATGTCTGTCTCGTCGTTGTAGAGCGCGATGCTGGCCCGCGTGCAGACATCTATGCCGAGCGCCGCCATGAGCGGCTGAGCGCAATGATGGCCGCCGCGCAGCGCCAGATTGCGCGCATCGAGTACCTGGCAGATATCGTGCGGATGCAAGCCGGGAATGTCGAAGGAGACTATCGGCGCACGGGCCGCCGACGACTCGGGGCCGAGCAAACGCAAAGCCGGAATGCGCAGCAAGCCGTCGACCAGAAGCTCGCACAGGCGGCTTTCCCTGGCATGTATCTGCTGCCAGTCAAGTGTCATCATCCATTCCAGCGCAGCGGCAAGCCCGACGGCCTGCGCGATGGGCGGCGTCCCGGCTTCGAAGCGCTGCGGCGGCGGCGCCCAGGTGGTCGCCTGCGGCGTCACCTCGCCGATCATGCCACCGCCGGTGTGAAACGGCGACAACTTTGCCAGCAGTTCTTCCCTGCCCCACAGCACTCCGACGCCGCCCGGACCGAAACACTTGTGGCCGGAAAAGGCATAGAAATCGATGCCCAGGGCACGCACATCCTGCGGGCCGTGCTGCACCGCCTGGGCGCCATCGAGCAGAACCTTCGCTCCGACCTTGCGTGCCGCCTCGACCAGCGTCGCCACGTCGGTCCACGCCCCGGTCACGTTGGAACACTGGGTGACTGCCACCAGACGACAGTTGCCGGTGATCAGTTCGGGCAGGCGAGCCAGATCCAGTTGTCCAGCATCAGTCACCGGGATCAGCGCCAGTTCGATGCCCGTGCGGTCGCGCAGCATCTGCCAGGGCACGAAATTGCTGTGATGCTCGGCAACCGAAATCAGTACCCGGTCGCCCGCTTTCAGCGTGTTGCCAAAGGCGTGGGCGACAAGGTTGAGCGATGCCGTGGCGCCCGAGGTGAAGATGACCTCCCCGGCCGCACCGGCGTTGAGAAAGCGCGCCACCGTCTGTCGCGCCTGCTCATAGGCCCGATCCGCCGCTTCGGCCAGGCGATAGGTGCCGCGCGATACATTGGCGCGACAGGTCGTCTCATGCCGCGCCACCGCGTCCAGCGCCGAACGATGAATCTGCGAGGTGGCCGCGCTGTCCAGATAATGCAGATCGGGTGAAGCGGCCAGCAGCGGAAACCCGTCGCGCAAGGGCGTGTCCATCGTGTTCATCGCGCGGCCGCTTCGGCCAGCGCCTGCGGCGTATCAAGGTCGGCGAATATGGCATCGTCATCGAACGCCACGCTGTCGATCTGCGACGCATGGCGCTGCAGCACCTCGCGCGCACCGACATCGCCGCTCACCGCCGCCATCTCGGCGAAGAGTTTGCGCGGCCAGAGTATCGGGTTGCCGCGTCGGCCATCCCTGACCGGGGCGATGATTCTCGGCTGCTGCGGATCGAAGGCGGCCAGCAGACGGTCGATGTGGCCGCCGTCGATCCAGGGCATGTCGGCCAGCAGCACCACCACCGCGTCGGCATCGGCCGGCAGGGCCGCAAGCCCGCAGCGCAGCGATGACGCCATCCCGGTTGCATGTTCCGGGTTGTTGACGAACTGCACATCGAGCCCGTCCAGGCAGGCTTGCGCCGCATCGGCTCCGGCACCGGTGACCACCCTCACGGAGCTGCAATGCGACGCCAGCGCCGCATTCACCACGCGCCGCAGCATGGCAATGCCGCCCACCGGCTGCAGCAATTTGTTGGCGCCGCCCATGCGCCGGCTGCTGCCGGCCGCCAGCACCAGCGCCGCCACCTTGCGCCCAGCCGGCACGCGCACCGGTTCCGGCTGCGTTGCCGGTTCGTCCTCGTCCGCTTCGGCCGGACTGCGGATCAGGCCGCCAACGCCCATCGCCATGATCTCGGCGCGGCCCATCGGCAATCCAGCCAGCATACGCTGCAGCACCCAGTCGAGGCCGTTGCTGCGTCGCGAGCGAGCACAACCGGGCAGGACGATGACCGGCACATCGCCGAGGCGCGCCAGCAGCAGCATGTTGCCCGGCTCGACCGGCATGCCGAAATGGATGATCTCGCCACCCGCAGCGACGATGGCGGCAGGCACGGTGTCGGCCCGGTCCTTGGGTACGGTGCTGCCGGAAATCATGATCAGCGAACAACCGGCGGCCTGCGCTTCGAGCAAGGCGGCAGTGACCGCAGTGCTGCGATGCGGGCAGCGCTGCACCAGGCCGAGGTGGGAGCCGAGTTCTTCCAGCCGGCGCCGGCTGCTGGTCACCGCTGAGGCAAAGTTGCGCGCCGGTTCTCCCGGTTGCCCGGTGACGATCAGCGCCGCGCGCCGCGTCTGGAAAGGCAGCAGATGCAAGGCCCCCTGCCCGGCCGCGGCCTGGCAGGCCTCGATCGCGTCGCGGCCCACGGCCAGCGGGATGATCTTCACCGTGGCGACCACCGCGCCGGCCCGCACCGCCGACAGCGGCGGCAGCGTGGCGACGGTGACCGCCTCGTCGATGGCGTTGATGCCATCGATTGTTTCGGCGTCGACGGTGATCAGCCCGCGTTGTGTGGCGTACAGGTTGCAGCGCCCGGCATGAGCTGCGCGCGCGGCGATGCCGGGACCGCAAAGGCCTGCGGCGATGGCTCCGGCAGCGGCATTTTCATCGAGGTCACCGGGCTCCAGCCGGGCGCCATGCACCTGCGTGATGCCCGCTGCGGCGAGCATCGGAAAGTCGGCGCTGGTGAGACGGCGACCTTTCTTCAAGATGCGATCCGGCAGGCGCAGGCTGTGCGCCAGCAGCAGGTCTTCACACTCCGCCAGAGGAAATTCGCCGAAGATCATCCGGCCTCGCCGCGGTAGCGGACCTGAATGACTTCGGCGAGGATAGCCACCGCGATTTCGGCCGGCGAACGGCCGCCGAGATCGAGGCCGATCGGCGAGTGGATGCGTCCGACCTTATCGCCCAGACCGGCGTCACGCAAGCGGCCGAGGCGTTTTTCATGGGTGCGCCGACTGCCCAGTGCGCCGATGTAAAACACCTGGCTGGGCAGCGCCAGTTCGAGTGCCGGATCATCGAGTTTCGGATCGTGGGACAAGGCCACCAGCGCCGTCGCACCGTCCAGACCCAGACGCGCCAGCGCTTCGTCCGGCCATTCGTCGCACAACTCGACGCCGGGAAATCGTTCGGCCGAAGCGAAGGCGCCGCGAGGATCGATCACCACGACCTCGAAACCAGCGGCGGCGGCCATCGGCGCCAGCGCCTGGGCAATATGCACGGCGCCGATGATCAGCAGACGCGGCGACGGCACATAGGCGCGGGCAAACAGCGTTTCCGGGCCGGACAGCGACGTGCTGCGGCCGCTGGCGAACAGGGCCGCGGCCTCGGCGGCCTGCTCTGGCGCCAGCACCAGTCCGCCGCCGCTACCCGCCGCATCGAACACGCACTGCGCGCCATCGGCCAGGCGCGTAACGACGACCAGAGCCTCACGCTTCTGCTGCGCTTGAGCAATGCGGGCCAGTGTGGCGGCCTTCATTCGACCGGCTCCACGAATACCTGCACGCGGCCCCCGCAGGCCAGCCCGACCTGCCAGGCCTGTTCGTCGCTGACGCCGAACTCAAGCAACTGCGGGCAGCCGGAAGCCATGACCTGAGTTGCAGCTTCGATCACCGCACCTTCAATGCAGCCGCCGGAGACGGACCCGACAAAGTGCCCGGCTTCATCGACCGCAAGGTGGCTACCTTCGGGGCGCGGCGAGGAACCCCAGGTGCTGACCACGGTAGCCAGTGCCGCCGGCTTGCCTTCTGCCCGCCACCTGCGAAGGGTTTCAAAAAGAGACTCGGTGTCTGTCTGCACGTTTGCTTTCGGTTTCTCTCCGTGGCCACCCACAGCAATGGCAGGCGGTAGCGACTTGGTTTGACTGATGGATTGTGCCGCAATTGCACCCGTCAAAATATAAACAACGCAAGCGCCAACTGTACTACTTCAGGAAACGGATGCCTGCGGAATCAGAAGGTCGAAAAAAACCATATCAAAGAGATTGACATCACGCGGTTAGTTTGCATACAGTGTACCGTATCCGGTATTAGACTTGCTGATCGAAGGCGAATACAGACCTCCATTCGCCTGCGAGCCATCCCTGATCCGGCATCAAAAAGTAACGACCAGAGCTATCGGAACATGGGCAGCCCAAAATAACTATCGAGGAGACAAGACATGAGCCAGACCCGCATCGTGCTTGACGAAAGCGAAATCCCGACTCACTGGTACAACATCGCCGCCGATCTGAAGAATCCGCCTTTCCCGCCACTGGGGCCGGACGGCAATCCGGTGACTCCCGACAAGATGCTGGCGATCTTCCCCGGCCCGGTGCTGGAACAGGAGATGTCGGCCGAGCGCTGGATCGCGATTCCCGAAGAAGTACGCCAGATCTACGCGCTGTGGCGGCCGAGCCCGCTGTGTCGCGCCGAACGGCTGGAAAAGATGCTGGGCACGCCGGCCAAGATCTTCTACAAGTACGAAGGAGTTTCTCCGGCCGGTTCGCACAAGCCCAATTCGGCCGTGCCGCAGGCCTACCTCAACAAGATCGCAGGCACCAAGCGTCTGGTGACCGAAACCGGCGCCGGACAGTGGGGTTCGTCGCTGGCCTTTGCCGGCCAGATCTTCGGTCTGCCGGTCGAGATTTTCATGGTCAAGGTGAGCTACAACCAGAAGCCCTACCGTCGCCTGATGATGCAGACCTGGGGCGGCGATGTGGTTGCCAGCCCGTCCAATCGGACCAAGACCGGCCGCGACCTCCTAGCCACCGATCCGGACAACCCGGGCAGTCTCGGCTTTGCGATTTCCGAAGCCATTGAAGCCGTGGTGTCGAATCCGGGCAGCAAGTACGCGCTGGGCTCGGTGCTCAACCACGTGCTGTTGCACCAGACCGTGATCGGCCTCGAAGCCAAGAAGCAGTTCGAGAAATTCGGCGAATATCCGGACATGATCTTCGCGCCCTGCGGCGGCGGCTGCAATTTTGCCGGCGTCAGCTTTCCCTTCCTGGCCGATGCGGCTGCGGGTGACAAACGCGCGCAGAAGATCCGCTTTGTCGCCGTTGAGCCGGCCTCCTGCCCGACGCTGACCAAGGGCGTGTATGCCTATGACTACGGCGATGCCTCAGGCTTCACGCCGATAATGAAGATGTACACGCTGGGCCATGACTTCATGCCTCCCGGCATCCATGCCGGCGGCCTGCGCTATCACGGCGACTCGCCGCTGATTTCGCAGCTCTATCACGAGAAACTGATCGAGGCGGTAGCCGTGCATCAGATCGCGACTTTCGAGGCCGGCGTGATGTTCGCGCGGGCCGAGGGCATCATCCCCGCTCCCGAATCGGCCCACGGCATTCGCGCCTGTATCGACGAAGCGCTGCGCTGCAAGGCCAGCGGCGAGCCGAAGACGCTGTTCTTCAACCTTTCCGGCCACGGCCATTTCGACATGAGCGCCTACGAGGACTATTTCGCGGGCAAGCTTTCGGACTTCGAGTACCCGGCCGAAGCCATCCAGGCCTCGCTGAAGAATCTGCCGAAGGTCGACTGGCCGCCGAAAGCCGCCTGAACACCAGGCAATTCGTTCTAAACTACGAAGGAAGGGAGCCACCGCTCTCTTCCTTCTTTTTTTCATCTAACAATAGCATCGGAGAAGCTGCTGGTGAATGCCCCTTTCGAATGCGACAAGCTGATCCGCTTTCACCACTGCGATCCGGCCGGAATCGTCTTTTACCCGCAGTACTTCGTGCTGTTCAACGAACTGGTCGAGGACTGGTTCAATCAGGGACTGGGCATCGATTTCGCCCGCCTGCATGTCGAGGGCGGGCTCGGCATACCCATGGGCAGTATCGAATGCAAGTTTCTCTCGCCAAGCAAGGTCGGCGAGATGCTGCGCCTGTCGCTGTCGATCAACCGCATCGGCAGGAGTTCGATGGAAATGAACGTGACCGGGAAATCCGGTGATCAGGTCCGCGTGCAGGCGACGCTGACCGTTGTCCTTGCCTCACTGAAAACCGTGCGTTCGGTGCCGTTTTCCGACGACATGCGGGCTAGCCTGGAACGCTACGTGGTGCCGCCGCCCGGGTGAGGTCCATTTGCGGCGAGTTCCTGCAGTGCGCGCTGAAATTCGGCGATTGAAGCCGCAGTAATTTCCTCGCCGCATTCATAGCAGTGCGCACCATTGGTTCGATCGACCCAGCGGCAACCGCAATGTTCGCAGGCGAGTTCCGGCGCGCCGCGGGGATTGTAGAAGATCACCGGCAGGCTCCGAGGAAAGCCAGCCCGAGCGAATCGAGGAAGTCCTCGTAGCCGGCGTCCTGCAACTGGGCCTTGTTCTTGAACACGAAGAACATCATGCGACCGCGCCGGATCAGGCGCTTGATCGCCGTCGGCATGTCGCCCTCCATCTGGTCGAACATGGTCGCCATGGCATCCTCGTCAGCCACCAGCAACAGATCCACTTTGGTCGAGGACATGCCCGCGAAACGCTCGATGCGCGCCGACATGCCGTCGTTCTCCAGTTGCCATGCCAGCATCGACACTTCTGTCGCGACTTGCACGCCTTCCAGCCGCTTGCCGGGAAGGATGCCCGAGGCCTCGCGTGAAACGAAGCCGATGCGCGAGCCCTGCTGCATTTCGACGAACAACTCGCGATAGCGGTCCAGCATGCGCTGCCATGGAGCTATCTCGCCGAATGTTTGATCCACGGTGGTAATCATCAGTGTTTGGGAGTGGCGAGTTCAAGCGACTCGATGAAATCGTCGAGGCCGGCGGCTGCCAGAATGTCCATCTGCTGCAACAGGAAAGGCCGGACCTGCACCCGGCGCACGAGGCCCGCCAGGCATGAGTCGCCCTCGACGCACAAGGTATCGAGCGCGGACTCGCTCATCACCAGCAGCATGCCCCACTCCGGCGGAAAGCCGCCATCGAAGTCGCAACGCCCGCCCTGCTGGCCGCTGTCCGGCCACCATAGCCAGGCCGAGCCGCTCTTCGACGCAAAATCGTCGGCATCGACAAAGGCCACCGCCAGGGCGTCGCTGACCTTGCCGCAAGCCGCAGGCAATACCGCAAGCACTTGCCGCCAGGTCGACTCGTCCAGCCTCATGCGTCTGGAATCACCGCCGTAACTTCAATTTCAACCTTGGCGCCTTCCTCGACGAAACCTCCGACCTGCACTGCCGTCATCACCGCATCATAGGTGCCGATGATTTCGCGGAAAACCCGGCCCAACTCCTTTTGCGACACGTCATACTCGTCCTTGTCGCCGAGGTACCAGGTCATGCGCACGATGTGCTCCGGACGCGCACCGGCCTCCGCCAGAATCGCCACGATGTTCTTCAGCGCTTGCGCCGCCTGCCCCACCAGGTCGTCAGCGTGAAACTTGCGCTGCCCGTCCCATCCGACCTGCCCGGCGACAAATACCAGTTGCCCGCGCGGGGCGACCAGGCCGTGGCTATAACCCTTCGCCTCCATCCAGTCCGGTGGCCGCAATTTCTTCATCGATGATCTCCTTGATTGGTTAGACGCAGCCTGAAGCGTTGCAGCTTGCCGGTTTCGGTGCGCGGCAACGCGGTGACGAACTCTATGCTTCTCGGATACTTGTAGGGCGCGATGCTCTGCTTGACGAAATTCTGCAATTCCTTCGCCATCTCGGGCGTCGGCTCATTGCCGGGGCGCAGGACGACGATGGCCTTGACGATCTGCCCGCGCTCTTCGTCGGCGGCGCCGATGACGCCGCATTCGGCGACCTTGGGGTGCCGCAGCAGGGCATCCTCGACTTCGGGCCCGGCGATGTTGTAGCCAGCGGAGATGATCATGTCATCAGTGCGCGAATGGTAGTGGAAGTAGCCCTCGGCATCCATCGAGTAGGCGTCACCGGTGTAGTTCCAGCCATCCTTGACATACTTGGCCTGGCGATCATCGGCCAGGTAGCGGCAACCGGTCGGACCCTTGACCGCCAGATTGCCGACCTCGCCCAACGGCGTCGGCTTGCCGTTGTCATCCATCACGCAGGCGACGTAGCCGGGGACCACGGTACCGGTGGCGCCGGGAAGCGCATGCGCCTCGTCGGCTGAGATGAAGATATGCATCAGTTCGGTGGCGCCGATGCCATCGATCATCTCGATGCCTGTGGCCTCTTTCCACAAGGCTCGTGTCGCGGCAGGCAGCGCCTCGCCGGCCGACACGCATTTGCGCAAACTGCTATTGCGCAGCGGCCCGGCGATCGGCGCGATGGCACGATAGGACGTCGGCGCCGTAAACAGCACGGTAGCCTTGTATTTCGCAATCGCGTCGACCAGATCCTGGGGTGCGCCCTGCTCCAGCAATACCGTCGACGCCCCGATGCTGAGCGGAAACAGCAGCAGCCCGCCGAGGCCGAAGGTAAACGCCAGCGGCGGCGTGCCCATGAAGATATCGTCCGCCACCGCGCGCAGGACATGCGGCGGCCAGCAGACGCAGGACGCCATGACATCGCGATGGAAATGCATGGTGGCCTTGGGCTGCCCGGTGGTGCCGGAGGTGAAGGCGAGGATGCAGGTGTCGTCGCGCGCCGTGTCGACGTTGTCGAAACTCGCGGAATGCTTCGCCATCGCCGCCTCGAGTCCGTCCGCCGACGTGTCGTTGAAATAGAGGATGTGCCGCAGATCAGCGCATTCCGCCGCGGCGAGTTTCAGTTCCCCGGCCAAACGCAGGTCGCAAAGCGCGTGGGTCACGCGTGCCTTGGTGATCACGTGCTTGAGTTCCTTGGCGCGCAGCAACGGCATGGTCGCCGTGGCAACAGCACCGACTTTCATGACGGCGAACCAGCAGGCGGCCATCATCGGATTGTTGGGCGCGCGCAGCAGCACGCGGTTGCCCGGCACCACACCGAGATCCTTCACCAGCACATTGGCAATGCGATTGGCGCGTTCCTGCAGGTCGGCATAGGTCCAGCGCAGGTTCGGCGCCTGGATGCAGACGCGCTCGCCGCGCCCTTCCGCAACGTGCTGGTCGAGCAAGGGCCAGGCACAGTTGAGCCGCTCTGGAAACTTGAGCTCCGGCAGGTCAAACAGAAACTCCGGCTGCTGAGCCAAAGGCGGCAGGTTGTCGCCGGTAAAGGTATCAATGTGAGCGCTATAGGGCATACCTTTCCTCCTCTGCTGACCTAAATCCTGACGCCGAGGCGATAGCCTTCATGGATGGCCTGATCGAGGCCGCGCGGCACCGTGGCGTCACCGCCGCCGTGCAACTCGTCGACCATCCACTGAAACTCGTAGAACAGGTCGTGGTTGGCCTTGCGCGGACTGGACACGATCACGCTGTCGCAGGGGATGAACTTCTCCTCGCCCTTGGCGGTCTTCACGGTCGCACCTTCTTTGGTGACCTTGAGCAGTTGCGCCAGGGTGATGGTCTGAATGCCCAACTCATCGACCCAGGCGGTATGCCGCCACTTGAAGGTCGGCATGATGTCGCCGCCGATGCGCTTCTCCTTCTCGACCACCGTGACTTCGTGTCCGGCCTTGGCGAGGAACTCGGAAATGGTCAGGCCGATCATGCCGCCGCCGATCATCACCACGCGCTTGCCGGTCTTGACCCGGCCGTGCGCCACATCCAGCGCATCGACCAGCAGCTCTGCGCCTTCGAGGTACTGGAACACCGCCATGTCGGTGCGCGCACCGGCGGCGACAATGCAAACATCGTATTCGTGCAACACGCTGCGCATGAACTTGGCATTGGCCTCGGTGTTGAGGCGCACTTCGACGCCGAGTTTCTTCGCCATCACGCCGTAGTAATCGATGACGCTTTGCAGGTCGGCCGGTCGCGCCAGGTCGTTGGCGGCATAAGCGCCGAGCGCGCCGCCGATCTTGTCGGCCTTGTCGAACACCGTCACCGTGTGTCCGCGCTTTCGAGCCGTGATGGCCGCTTCCATGCCGGCCGGGCCGGCGCCGATGATCATGATGCGCTTCTTCTCGGTGGCCTCGGTGACGTGGTATTCGGGCTCGACTTCATGGCCGAGCATGGGGTTCATGGTGCAGGTGTAGGGCAGATCGCGGAACAGGCGCGACAGGCAGTTGAGCGAACCGATGCAGGGGCGGACTTCCTCCATGCGATCCTCGGCGGCCTTGTGAATCATTTCCGGGTCGGCCAGCAGCGGCCGGCAAACCTCCCAGTAGTCGAACACCTCGTCGCGTACGCACTCGTTGGCCATGGCCGGATCGGGCAGGCGATTGCCGAAGGCGACCAGCACGTCGGGGAACATCTTCTTGGCCTTGGCCGAAAGAAAGTTCCAGTAGCCCGGCTCGACATCGCGGCCGAAGGAAGATTCCGGCGCCTCCTGCCAGCCGACCGTGACCGAAATCATGTCCACGCCGCAATCGGCGGCCTGCTGCATCAGTTCGAAGGATTCTTCCTGGGTATTGCCGCCCCAGCGGTCCATCAGTTCCGCCCCGTTGAGGCGAATGGAAAGTGGATTGTCGGGCGTCGCCTGCTTGATGGCGTCGATCAGTTCGCGCATGAAACGGCCGCGGTTTTCCACCGAGCCGCCGTATTCGTCGGTGCGCTGGTTGGTGAAGCGCGAATTGAAGTTGGCCAGCAGGTAGCCCATGAAGCTGGTGACCTCGGTGGCGTCGAAGCCGGCGCGAATCGCCCGCTTTGCCGCGTCGGCATGCTGCGCGATGACGACCTTGATCTGGTCCTTGGTCAGTTCGCGCGGCGGACGAAAATGCGGCAGCGTCTGCGGCACGACGGAAGGCTGTACGCAGTAGCCGAGGTCGATGCCGCCGTAGCGTCCGGCATGCAGAATCTGCTGCATGGCCATGGCGCCGGCATCGTGGATGTAGCGAGCGATCATCTCGAACTGCGGCAGGAACTTGTCGTCGTGAATGGCGATCTGGCGGAAGTAGGACTTGCCCTCTCCCAGCGCATCGGGGTAGGCGCCCTGATTGGTGATCAGGCCGCAACCGGTGCCGGCAATGACACGAACCCGCGCCAGTTCACGCGGCGTGATGGTGCCGTCGCGACCGTTGTAATTCGAGACGCAGCAGGCGCCGTACTTGATCCGGTTCTTGACCTCGAACTTGCCGATGCGTCCCGGCTGGAACAGGTGATTGAGCTTTGCTTCTCCTGGTCTTGTCACTTGTCTTTTCCTCCTGTGGTCCGGCAATCGGCGTGCGCCGAAGTGATTTTGAATTAGCTATTGGATACTGTATACATTAAGGGCAAAGCATCACCCAGTCAAGCCAATCGATTCGCATTTTGGCCTCCCAGTAGCGGTGTTTCACTGCTCGCTGCCGCCTCAATCGAATACTTCATAGATGCCGAGTTTTCGATGCAATGGAGCGTCGTCGACCATGAACAGGTAGGCCGACTCCTTCCCTGATGCATTGCTCAGCGAGACTTCCGCATGGGTCGGCACG
>JAPLQZ010000132.1 GCA_026399415.1 Rhodocyclales bacterium
CCGGAATTCGGGCGCTGTGGGCGGCAACGACTATCTCGATGGCGGCGATGGCGCCGACATGCTCTTTGGCGGCGGTGGCAACGACGAACTGTTGGGCGGACTCGGCGATGATCGTCTCGAAGGCGAAGACGGCAACGATACGCTGGAAGGCGGTCAGGGCATGGATACGCTTGCTGGCGGCGGTAGCGACGTGATGCTGGGCTTGCGCGGCGACGATTCGCTGGGGAACAACGTTGGCGACGACATTCTCTGGCGGCTACAGATCAAATCAGGGAGTCGGCGCTGGCGACACGGCGACCATGGATGCAACGACAAACAAAGGAGGATTGCCGCATGAAACCGAGCTCGATTTTCTTAGTGGCGCTGACGATCCTGCTCTCCGCCTGCGCCGTCGACATGGGCCAGGGCGAGCGCTTCGGCGCGTATGGCGGGCCACCGCAACAGCAGTCGCAGGCGGCCGAGCCGCCGTTCTCCATCGACGACATCAGCTTCGGTGTGCGCTGGTTTCCCACCCACGTGCGCTACGCCCCAGACAGCAGCCATATCCTGGTCAGCCTGTGCCACACGTTGCGCCCCGAACTGTGCCGCATCGGCAAGTACTTCGTTGCCACCCACGAATGGGAAATCCTTCCCTTTGAAGACAAACGCACCTACCGCTGGCCGGTGTATTCCCCAGACGGCAAGGAAATCGCCGTAAGCACCGGCGCCTGCGATGAACAGTATCGCTGCGATCTCTATCAGCACGTTCTGGCGCGAATGCGACCCGACGGTTCCCGCATGGAAACCGTGGCCGACATTACCGCCAAGGAGATGAGTTTTTCCCCGGACGGCCGGAAGCTCATCTACTGGCGGCTGGGCGGCATGGGTCCCAAGGGACGCCGCTTTGAATTCAGCAACATTTACGAGATGGATTGGGCCACGGGCAAGGAGCTTGCTCTGACTGATCTGGGTAACACGGGTTCGGAAGGCCGCGCGCTGTTTGTGGAGGACGGCGAGGCCTTCGTGTTTTACGCGGAATCGGGGGATGGTCGTTTCAAGGGAATGCACCTCGTAAGAGTCAAGGATGCCCCGCTCACCAACATGACCATGGGCAAGTTGCGATTGCTATGGCCGCATGTTGATGAGTCGCAGAACTATATCGCGCGACGCCCGTTTGATACGAGCACCGACGGTCGACTCTTGTTCACCGGCGGTTTTGAGTGGCGTCACAAAGCCAAACAACCCGCAGCGCTGAAAGTTTTGCCGCTGCGCGAGAAATACGCGAATTCTGACGATGCCGACATTGCATCGGTGGGCGCACTCCTGTATCTGCGCCAGCCGCGCGCCGATGCAAGCGATGAAATCGCCTTCAAGGCAAACAAGCCCTACGATGCCGCGCTCTCCCCCGACCTCAAACGGGTTGCCTTTCTGACCGGTTCTCCGTACAGCTATCACCCCACGAACAAAGGTCTGGCAATCGTCGAGCAAGGCGACGTCCAGCCCATTTATATCGCCTGGCCGAAGCTGGTACTGAAGCCTGGCCGCCAATCCATTGCGCCACATTGAGAGGAACAGACCATGTCCGAATCCACGATTTCACTTCCGACCAACTTCGGCATGTGGGCCGGCCCGGCCTATGCCGGCGGCACCATCTTCGGTTCTACCACCGACCAGGACGGCCGCCTGTTCTTCAGTCTCTACGACGAAAACTCCGCGACCTACGTCCAGCCGCGCGGCTATCTCGATGCCGCCGCGCGCAACCACGACCTCGCCTACGAATACGCCGCCCGGGCCTACGGCGGGCCAGACCCCAAGAAGCCCACCGAGATGCAAAAGCAGGCGCAGTTTCTCGCCGATCTTGACCTGATGGCGAATGCCCTGCAATACCGTCCGGTGGACGGCGATTTCATCGGCAAACAATACCGCGACATGATTATCAAAGGCTTCTACTACGTGGCCGTGCGCGAATACGGATTCAGCGCGCACATGCCCCGACTGTGGAAGGACTACCTGCAGAAGTTCGATCCTGGCTATGTCCAGCCGAATATTTCCAACACGCCCGTTTTCGGAAATCTCACTCTGATCGGCGCAATTCCAGATGTGGTTACAGCGATGGCCTGGGGGCAAAGCGGAATGGAGGCCTTGGCCACCTCGGACTTCGTTTCCAAAGGCAATGACAGCAAGCAGGGCGCTTTCGGGAAGGACGGAGGAAGCATTGGCCTGACGCAGCAAGAGATGATGCTGTTCAACCAGCACCTCTCGTCGTCGTGGATCGGCCCCAAGTCGGGCAAGCCCGATTGGGAATACGGCGGCGACCTTGCCGGCGGCGGGCCGGTGAGCATGGTTTCGAATCTGGCGATTCCGAAGTATGACATCGCCAACAACGCCTTTGTTTTCGTCGGCCACCTTGGCGACGAGAAGATCACCATGACGCTGGAGAATGTCAACGATCCGACCCGACGCAATTTCATCAAGCTGTCCGAGCTGAACGGCGTGACGACGCGGATTCGGTGGAATACCAACGACGCACCCGATAAGTACGGCAACCGTTCCTACAAAACGACCACCGAGATTCTGCAAGCCGACGGCTCCTGGCTGCGGCAGGGCGGCGAAGAGGTGCTTCCGACGCCGACGCTCCCGGAGTTGCGGGTAGGCTACGCGCCGTTCCTGCGCTGGGAGACTCAGGTTCGCAGCCTCAGTTGGCCAGCCGGCAACGATGCCGTTGACAAGCTGTCCTTCCAGAACATTCTGTCGGACTACCCCACCCCGACCAATTACAGCTTGGAGGATTTGCTGGAGAAAGGATCCACCCAGCGTTATCCCACTGCCGATTCGCTGCTCGCTGCCGCCCTGGCGCCGGAAGGCATCGCCATGCGCTTCGCCCTCCTGCGCCTGGAACCCTTCATTCGCAAGGGTGGCAGTTTTTCGACGCTCAATGCCAATGGCGAACTTGACCTTTTTGATTCCGCCTCCGGCAAGGGACAGATGAGCAAGGAGTATCTTGCCGACCGCGCTGTGCTGTTGTTTCAGATCATGCACTTTCCCAAGTCCATCGAAACCTATGCCACCCGTTTCGAGGATGCCTTCTTCAAATTCAATTACGGGAGCCCGACGGCCGCCAAGATGGTTCTCTTCGGCAATGACGCTGCGGATACGCTTACAGCCGGAACTGGCGATAGCCACCTCTATGGAGGAGCCGGCAACGACACCTTGAATGGTGGTGGCGGTGCCGACTATCTCGAAGGCAATTCGGGCAGTGACGTTTTGGTCGGCGGC
>JAPLQZ010000178.1 GCA_026399415.1 Rhodocyclales bacterium
GAACTGCGGCCATAGCGCTTCCGAAACCACCAGGGCCTTGGCCCGCGAATCGCCAAGCATGAAATCATAGTCGGCGGTCGTCAGCAGCGTATTCGCCGCGATGGGGATGATGCCCGCCTGAATGCTGCCGAGAAATGCCGTCGGAAAGTCGATGGTATCCAGCAGACACAGCATCACCCGGTTCTCGGCCTCCATGCCGATGCCGGCCAGCACGTTGCCGAAGCGGTTGACCCGCTCGGCGAGATCGCCGTAGGAATAGCTGCCGTGATCGTCGATGTAGGCGATCTTGCCGGTCCGTCCGGCCTGCAGATTTCTCTGAATCAGGTCGTAGGCCGCGTTGTAGTTGCGCGGAATCGATACTCGCGGCGGCGACGCGCCTTGGTCGACAGTACTCAGTTCTGGCATGGTGCTTTCCTCCTCCGCTCTGTGGCAGGTGCTATATGCAAACAAGGACTTGCTGCTAACCTTTTATGATTCTCGGCAGCAGCATCTGGTGGCGCGGACAGATCGACTTCGGATTCTGATAAACGCTGCCGGCAAATGCCTTGAGATAACCGCGCAGTGCCTTGAGATCGACGATTTCGTCGACAAAACCGTGGCGTGCGCAGTAGGCCGGGCGCGAGGTTTCATGATACTTCCGCGCCATCTCGTTCATCTTGTCGGCGATCGGGGCGAGCGGCTTGCCGGCATCCTTGTCCTTCACGGCGCGCCGCGCGTAGGTCGCTACCGCCGCGGTTTCGCCATGCATGACGTATATTTCCGTGGCCGCCGTGCCGAGGGTAAATGCATTCTGGCGATTGGCATTGGGGCCGCCCATGATGTAGTGCGCCGCGGCGCTGCCTTTCCTGAGAACTACCAGCATCATCGGCACATCGACCTGCTGGATCGAATAGACGAGGCTGGAGCCGAGCCCCAGCAGTTCGGCCTTTTCCGCCGCATCGCCAACGTCTATGCCGCTGGTATCCTGGAGCCAGATCACCGGAACGCGATCGCGTCCGCAGTGGGTCACGAATTCGCTCATCTTGATCAGTCCCTGGCGGTACAGCTTGCCGCCGATGCCGGGATAATCGCCATATTCCGGATAACCTTGCGGCAGCAAGCCCTGACGGTTGCCGATCACCCCGACCAGCATGCCGTCGATCTTGACCAGTCCGGTGTAGATTTCCGGTCCGTAAGTCGGGCGGAATTCCATATGCTCGCTGCCGTCCACCAGCCGCGCCAGGATGTCTTCGAGGACGTAGGTTTCCTTCTGGTTGACAGGCAGCAAATGATAGAGATCCCCGCTCGGAAGCACGGGCTCAGCCGGCTCGGCGACCCGGAAAAACATCGGATCATAGGCCGGGATCGCCTTCATGTAAGTCTTGATTCCGTCCAGAACGCCTTTTTCCTCGTCGCAAACATGAGTGAAAAAGCCGGTGGTGTTGTAATGGGTGTCGACGCTCCCCGGGGGGCGCTCCTTGAGATCGCGCGTGACGGTGATCAGTTGTTCCAGCCCTTCGGCATCGAAGCCGCCACGCGGCGACATGCCCGAGACAATGCCCGCGCCACCAACGGCGATGTTGGCGTCCTTGTGCGCGATCAGGATCGTCGGCGTGATGCCCTGATAGCCGCCGCCGGCGGGATTGGTGCCATAAATACCCGCCAGTACCGGAATGCCGGCCTGCTCCAGTTCCGCATGACGGAAGAAGGGAGTGCCGGAACTGCGGCGGCCGGCGTAGAACTGCTCCTGATCGGGGAGCTTGACGCCGCTGCAATTGACCAGCCATACCAAGGGGATATTCAGCCGCTTCGCCAGATTGGTGACGCGCAGGATATTTTCCGGTTGCCCGGCAATCCATGCCCCCGCCAGGACCTTGTTGTCGAAACCGATGATGACCGCCCAGCGCCCGGCGATCTTGCCCAGCCCGTCGACCACGTTGGTGGTGCCTTCCTCGTTTTCCTCGGGATTGTAGAGGCTGTGCAGCGGTTGCCAGGTTCCCGGGTCGACCAGATATTCAAGACGTTGCCAGATCGTCATCGAACCGCGCTCGTTGATCTTTGCGGTGGGAATGCCGACGTTTTCCCTGACCTTCCTCAGTGCCGCAATCTCCGCCTCAATGGCCTCAAGTTTGGCGCGGCTTTCCTGTGAGCGGGCGATGCGATTTTCCTTGAGGGGCTTGCCGAAGCCGGGCAGCTTTTCAAAATACGGTCTCACTGATCTCTTCCTCTGCTGTCATTGCAACGCCAATGAAAACGGGAGTGGTGCGTCGCTCCCGCTCGCTCTGCCTGTGTCTATTCGCGGTTGGGAGTGAA
>JAPLQZ010000026.1 GCA_026399415.1 Rhodocyclales bacterium
GCTTCTTGACCACGAGGAAGCCGCCCTTGCCCCACTCGACATCATTGCCGGTCTCGTCAACGATGGCGGCCGCAATGCCGGGGAATGGCAGAGTGCAGGAACCGGGCACCAGCGGCGTCACGCCCGGCAGCGGCGTAATCATGTGACCACCGGTCTCGGTCTGCCAGAAGGTATCGACGATCGGGCAGCGCGCGCCGCCGACATTGTTGTAGTACCACATCCAGGCTTCCGGGTTGATCGGCTCGCCCACCGTGCCGAGGATGCGCAAGGAGGTCAGGTCGTAGTTCTTCGGATGCGTCGTCGGGATGTTTTCGCCGGACTTGATCAGCGAGCGAATGGCGGTCGGTGCGGTGTAAAAAACGGTGACCTTGTGCGTCTGGATGGTCTTCCAGAAACGTCCGGCATCCGGATAAGTCGGCACGCCTTCGAAGACGATTTCGGTGGCGCCGCAGGCCAGCGGGCCATAAGCGATGTAGGTGTGGCCGGTGACCCAGCCGATGTCGGCGGTGCACCAGAAGACATCGTCCGGCTTGATGTCGAAGGTCCACTTCATGGTCACGATCGCATGCAGCAGATAGCCGCCGGTGCTGTGCTGCACTCCCTTCGGCTTGCCGGTGGAACCCGAGGTGTAGAGCAGGAACAAAGGGTGCTCGGCGCCAACCCACTCGGGCTCGCAGACGTCCGATTGGCCTGCGGTTGCGTCTTCCCACCAGATATCTCGGCCGGCCACCATGTTGCACGGGCCGCCGGTGCGCTTGTAAACGATAACGGTCTTGATCGCCTCGCAACCGCCCATGGCGATGCCGTCGTCGACCGCCGGCTTCAGCGGAATGTTCTTGCCGCCCCGGCACTGCTCGTCAGAGGTAATGACGGCAACGGCGCCGGCGTCCTGGATGCGCTCCTGCACGCTCTTGGCGGAGAAACCGCCGAACACCACGGAATGGATGGCGCCGATGCGGGCGCAGGCCTGCATCGCGACCACGCCTTCGATCGACATCGGCATGTAGATCAGGACGCGATCGCCTTTCTTGATGCCCTGCGCACGCAGCGCGTTGGCAAACTTGGCGACGCGGGACAACAGTTCCTTGTAGGTGACCCTGTAGGACTGCCCACCGTCGGCCTCAAAAATGATCGCGACCTTGTCACCCAGACCGGCCTCGATATTGCGATCAAGGCAGTTGTAGGAGACATTCAGCTTGCCATCGGCAAACCACTCGTAAAAGGGCGCCCTGGAGTCGTCCAGCGACTTGGTGAAGGGCTGCTTCCAGCTAACATGTTCCCTGGCCAGACGCGCCCAGTAACCGGCGTAATCCTGGTCGGCTTCCTTGCACAGCGCCTCGTAAGCGGCCATGCCGGAAATGGTGGCCTTCTTGACCACAGCGTCCGCCGGGGGGAATACACGAAGCTCCGTGACATTTGATTCGATGCTGGACATTGACACCTCTCCTCTAGCCTATGTAACCGGATCAAATCCGGACGATTATTCTCTACCGCCACGCCGATCACGCACGCAGCGGGGGTAGACCCGCTCCCAGCAATGGGAAGAAACCGCTTCCGTCAATGGCTGTGCTTGCCAATACGGCTGATTTTATGTGCTTCCGGATTAAAGCGAAAGAGCCTTACATGCGACTTACGCGCCCCACAGGCTACGACCTGGCTCATGGGTTAATATTGCTGCTCCGCACCACGATTGCCCGCCCGCCATGAACAAAATCATCAAGCCGATGGAGTATTTCATCTTCTGGAGCCGCTGGCTTCAAGCCCCGCTGTATCTCGGGCTGATCGTCGCCCAAGGCGTCTATGTGTACCAGTTCATGCTCGAACTGGCACACTTGGTGACCAAGACGGGATCGCTGACCGAGTCGGAAGTCATGCTCATCGTGCTGGGGCTGATCGACGTGGTGATGATCGCCAACCTCTTGATCATGGTCATCATCGGCGGCTACGAAACCTTCGTTTCGCGCCTCGACCTGGAAGGGCATCCCGACCAGCCGGAATGGCTCTCCCATGTCAATGCCGGCGTACTCAAGGTCAAACTGGCAGTGGCCCTCATCAGCATTTCCTCGATCCACCTGCTGCGCACTTTCATCAATGCCCCGCACGTCGAGGACCGTGTCATCGTCGCCCAGATAGCCATCCACGTCGCCTTCCTTTTTTCAGCCATTGCCATCGCCTACACGGACAAGATCATGATGCAGACCTTGGCCGTCGGAAAACACTAAACCACCAACGGAGCCGCCATGACCACCATCCGCCAGGACGATTTCATCCAGTCCATCGCCGACGCCTTCCAGTTCATCAGCTAC
>JAPLQZ010000312.1 GCA_026399415.1 Rhodocyclales bacterium
GAAAAGCCGGGAAAGGCGTCTCCCGAGGTTCTGACGGACTTGGTCGATTCACTGACGGGTGTTATTGAACGGACAACAGTGCTCCTCCTCGCGGGGAAGCACGTCCGCGTCATTGAGGACGACGAAGCCATGACTACCCAAGAGGCGGCAGACCTTCTCAACGTTTCCCGGCCCCATCTGGTCAAACTGCTCGAGACTGGGCAAATCGCCCAACTGCCCAAGGCGGGGCGCCATCGCCGCGTCGCCAGGGCTGTCGTTCTCAAGTACAAGCGCGCACGGGATGCCCAGCGCGAATCGGCGCTCAAGAAACTCGCGACTCTTTCGCAGCGCCATCGACTCGGGTATTGACCATGTCGCCGCTTGTCGTACTCGATGCCTGTGTCCTTTACCCGGCAGCGCAGCGCGATCTCTTCATGTGGTTGGCGGTGACGGGCGCAATTCGTGCGCACTTGACGAACGAAATTCACGACGAGTGGATGCGCAATGTCGAGCGCGATTACGGCGTGGCACGAAGTGTTCTGGAACAAGTGCGCACGCTGATGGATCGCGCGCTCGGTGATGAGGCCTTGGTTCGCAGGTATCGCCAGCATGAACGACTATTCCAAAAAACCGATGCCAAAGATCGCCATGTTGCGGCTGCCGCAGTTGGCGTGAGCCGGCGTTCCGGCAGCGGAATCGTGACGATCATCACCTGGAACATCAAGGATTTCGACCGCAAGGAACTGGCGCAAGCTGGAGTGGCGGTTGAAACACCCGATGTCTTTCTGAGTCGATTGCTCGTGGATTCGTCGCAAGAAGTTATTGCAGCGTTCACGCGCATGCGCGACAACCTGCGGAACCCGCCCAAGACAAGTCAAGAGTGTGCCGATACGCTTGCTGCACAAGGCATGAAGAAGTTTGCGGGGTTGATATCGGGAATGCTTGAGTGACCGTCGCGTCATTGAGACCAGTCGGCCAAAGCGATTCAGGGTTTCTGCTGGTGAACCTTTGGGCCAGCCGCTGCGCGTTCATGGTGTCGGCGTATTTCGTGGCGGGCCTTGGGCTATGCCATGCGCAATCGCTCTCTTCGTTACTGGAATTGGCGCGCCGTAGTGAGCCGACCTATCTGAGCGCCAAGACCAGTGTGCAGGCTGCTAGCGCGCGAACCGATCAGATGGTCGGCGCGATGCTGCCCCAGGTGACCGCCAGCGCGAACACCAATACTAATATTCGCGACTATGAAACTCGTGGCGCTGCTTCTACCGCGGAGCGGGATCGCTATAACAGTAATTCGGCACAGGTGAATTTCACGCAGCCACTCTGGCGCTACGCCAATATAGTCGGCTGGCAGCAGGCCCAGGCAGTGGCGGATCAAGCGCAACACCAATTGGCCGGCGCCGAATTGGAGTTGGCTAGCCGGGTGGTGACGGCTTGGCTTGACGTGCTGGCAGCCCGCGACGGCGTGTTGTTTACCGGTCAGCAGGCGGCAGCAGCGCAACGCCAATGGGAAATTATCCGGCGCGGCGCTGAGTTGGGCGCCAGTAGTCAGCCACAGGTGGAAGAGGCCAGGACCAAGTATGACCAGGCCTTATCGGATGCGGTGGTGGCTCGAACGGACGGCGAAATCAAGCAGGCGGCCCTGGAGCAGCTGGTCGGACCGCTGCGTCAATTGACGACTCCATTTATGCGTGAGCGCGCTGTCCTGGCCGATGTAAGCAAGGAAAAAATGGATACCTGGCTGAACGTGGCGGAGGCGGGCAACCCCGCCATTCTGGCTGCGACGAAGGCGTTCGAGGCGGCGGATGCGGAGGTGCGCAAGCAATCGGCGGGGCATCAGCCCACTCTCGATCTTGTCCTCAACTACAACAGGAATCGGCAGGCGGTCGGCGGCTTTCCGGGGCAGGCGGGTTATGACATTGCGCA
>JAPLQZ010000161.1 GCA_026399415.1 Rhodocyclales bacterium
ATCATTTTCCGCAGCGTCGCCAGCGCCGCCGGGAAATCGAAACGCGCGATCTGCCGTCCCAGTTGCTTCGCCTCTGCGCCGAGCGTGGCCAGCAGCAGGAGCTGGTTGGCCTCGAACAGATCGCCGGCCCGCGTATCGTCGCTGGCCAGCAGCGGTTCCAGTTGCTTGAGCACCGCCCGCGCACGGACCGGATCGGCGGCGACTTCGCCGGCGCCGGACTGCGCGGCAGGCAAGAGCGCCAGCACCGCGTCCAGCGCGCTCTGTTCGGTCTGCAGGGCCTCCAGCAGGTCCGGCCAGGTCTCTGCCGGGGCCGCACTGCGCAGCGCCAGCTCGAGGGCCGCTGCGGTCTTCTGGAGGCGAATCACCCCCAGGCTCCCGGCCGCACCCTTGAGCGCGTGCGCGCGTTGCCGGGCGGCATCGACCTTGCCCGCGGCGAGCTCGTCGCGCAGGTGCTGCACATCGTCGCGGTGACTGGCGGCAAGCTGCTGCAGCAGTTTGGTGTAGGTGGCGCCGTCGCCGCGCAGGGCGGCCAGGCCCCGCTGCGCGTCGATGCCGTCGAACGCGCTGAGCGCCGGCGGCAGGCTTTGCCGCTCTTGTCCTGGCGCGGCGGGCAGGGCCGCCGCGTAGTTGGCTATGCCCGGCCGCGGCGCACCGTCTTTGTCTGCCGTCGCCGCCGACAGCCATAGCAGCAAGGTGTGATACAGCGCCTCGGGCTCGACCGGCTTGGTGATGAAGTCGTTCATGCCGGCATCTTCACAGGCCCGGCGGTCCTCGTCGAAGGCATTGGCGGTCATCGCCAGGATCGGCGTGGTCGCCCACCCCGGCAGGGCGCGGATGGCGCGAGTGGCTTCGACGCCACTCATGTGGGGCATCTGCATGTCCATCAGGATCAGGTCGTAGTCATGTGCCTTCACCTTGGCCACTGCCTCGCGGCCGTCGACCGCGGCGTCCACCGCAAGGCCGGCACCGCGCAGCAGTGCCACCGCCACTTCGCGATTGATCGGGTTGTCTTCGACCAGCAGCAGCCGGGCGCCGGCGTGGTCGCGGCGCAATTGCGCTTCGGCATCCTCGCCGGCCGCGGTCATCGACACGGCCGGCATGATGCCGCGGCCGCGGTGCAGGCGGGCCGCAAACCAGAAGCAACTGCCCTGCCCCGGCGTGCTGTCAACGCCGACTTCTCCGTCCATCAGTTCGGCGAGGCGCCGGGTGATGGCCAGGCCGAGGCCGGTGCCGCCGTATTTGCGCGTGGTCGAGGCGTCGGCCTGCTCGAAGGCATGGAACAGCCGGCTCATCTGCTCGGGCGTGACGCCGATGCCGGTGTCCTCGACTTCGAAGCGCACCAGAATCTCGTCACCTTTTTCATGGAGCAGGACGGCGCGCAGGGTGATGGTGCCTTGCTCGGTGAACTTGACGGCATTGCCGGCGTAGTTGAGCAGTGCCTGGCGCAGCCGCGCCGCGTCGCCGCGCAGCCACAGGGGTACGGCGTCGCGGTCGACGTCGATCTGCAGCCCCTTGTCCTGCGCCGCACTGCCGATCATGGAGGCGACATGGTCGAGCACGACAGCGAGGTTGAAGTCGCCGCTATCGAGATGCAGGCGGCCGGCTTCGATCTTGGACAGGTCGAGGATGTCGTTGATGATGGACATCAGGTGCTGCCCGGCGCTGCCGATCTTGTCCAGCCAGTCGGCCTGTTGCGGCGTCGTTTGAGTCTGCTTCATCAGGTGGGCGAGGCCGATGACGGCGTTCATCGGGGTGCGGATCTCGTGGCTCATGTTGGCCAGGAAGTCGCTCTTGGCGACGTTGGCGGCTTCGGCCAACTGGCGTGCCGCGACCAGTTCCGTGGTGCGGCTGTCCACCAGCTCCTGCAGATGATGCCGATGCTTGTCCAGTTCGAGGCCGGCGCGCTTTTTTTCGGTGATGTCTTCCTTCACCGCGACATAGTGGCTGATCGAGCCGTCGGCCTGGCGCAGCGGCGTGATGATGGCGAACTCGACATATTCGCGGCCGTCCTTGCGCTTGTTGTGGAATTCGCCTTTCCACGGCCGGCCCCGGGTCAGCTCGGCCCACATGGCGACATAGGTTTCCGGCGGCGTCTTGCCCGAGTGCAGGACGCGCGGGTTCTGCCCGATCACTTCTTCGCGGCTGTAGCCCGTGGCCTGGACAAAGGCTTCGTTCACATACTCGATCTCAGCATCGAGATTGGTGATGACGATGCTTTCCGGGCTTTGTTCTACCGCCAATGACAGCTTGCGAATCTGTTCTGCGGCCTGCTGCCGTTCCGTGACATCCCTGTCCAGGCCCCGGTAGCCAAGCAATGCGCCATTGGCATCCAGCATCGGCATGCCGTTAGTCTGCACATGGCGCCGGCTGCCATCCTTGTGCAGGTTGATGTTGTCGAAGTCACGGAAAGGTTCGCGCCGCGCAACGATGGCGGCGAAGGCCTCGCTCGCCTGCGTTGCGGTCTCCGGTGGCATCAGGTCAAAAGGGGTTCTGCCGATGATTTCCTCCGGCGCATAGCCCAGCATGTTCTTGATGCTGTCGGAGACGTAGGTGTAGCGCCCCTCGACATCCACCTCCCAGATCCAGTCGGCCGAGACTTCGACGATGTCGCGGAAGCGCCGCTCGTTGGTCCGTAGCGCCTCTTCAGCCTGCCTGCGCTCGGTGATGTCGCGCACGATGCCGGTGGCCTGCCATTTGCCGTCAATCCGCATGGCAGAAAGGGAAAACTCGATGGAAAACTCCGTTCCATTCTTGTGCAAGGCGGGTAGCTCCACCGTCTTGCCGACCACCGCGCCTTCGCCGGTGTGGCTGAAATTCGCCAGACCGGCTCGCGCCGCTTCGCGCATGCGCGGAGGAGTGATGATCTCGTGCAGCACCTGCCCGATCATCTCCTGTTTGCCATAGCCGAACATCGCCTCGGCCGCGGGATTCCATTCGGTCACCGCGCCGCTTGCCGCGTCGAGAGTGATGATGGCATCGCGCGCCGTTTCCGTGATGTTGCGGAAACGCGCCTCGCTCCCGCGCAGTTGATGCTCTACCCGCTTGATCTCGCTGATGTCGCGGAAGCTCACCACCGCCCCCGTCAGAGCGCCCCGTTCGTTACGCATCGGCGTGCTGACGTACTCGACGGGAAAACTCGTGCCGTCCTTTTTCCAGAACACTTCATCGGCCACGCGGCGGACGGTTCCGTCCCGGCAGGTCGCGTAGCTCGGGCATGCTTCCCACGGATAGGGCGTGCCGTCTGCCCGGGTGTGGTGATGCAGGACATGGATGGTCTGGCCCGTGATCTCTTCCACCCGCCGTTGCAGCATCGCCGCACCAGCCGGATTGATGAACGTCGCACGGCCTTCGCAGTCCATGCCGTAGATTCCGTCGCCGGTCGCGTTGAGGATCAGCGTGTTCTGCTGTTCCAGCCGTTTCAGTTCGGCCTGGGCGCGCTCGTGCGCAGCTTTCGCGCGCTGCAGGGCAATGCCATAGGCCAGATCGTCCGCCGCCTCGCTGAGCATTTTGACTGCGTCCTCGGCAAAGGCGTTCGGCTCCGCGGCGTAAATGTTGAGCGCGCCGATGACGGCGCCATCCACCCGCAGCGGTATGGCCAGCGACGAGGCGTAGCCGTAGCGTTGCGCCCACTCTTGCCAGGAGGCGCAGTCCGGATCCGCCTGGACATTGTTGCAGGTGACGGGCGTGCCCCAATGGATTGCCATGCCGGTCGGCGCGCAGCCCGGCGCTGTTTCATCCCAGGGAATGTTCAGGCCGTCGAGAAAGTCCGGTTCGGCGCCCCAGGAAGCCACCGGCCGTATCTTGTTGTCGTTTTCGGCATAGCCGACCCAGGCCATGCGGTAGCCGCCGGCCTCGACCATGGCCCGGCACATTTCTGCGAGCAGTTCCTGCTCGCCGGTGGCGCGCAACAGGGTCCGATTTCCGGCGGAGAGGACGCGCAGGGCGCGGTTGGAGTAGGTCAGCCGGCGCTCCCTGTCCTCGATGCCGGCCGCGGTTTCATCCAGAGTCCGCGCCAGCCGTCCGACTTCGTCGTCGGTATGCGGCAGCCCGCTGCGAACGCTCAAGTCCCCGGCGCTGAAGCGCGTTGCCGCCCGCGACAGCGTCAACAGCGGCCGCGTCACCAGCCGGTCGCCGCCCCAGACCAGCAGCCCCAGCGAAGCGAATAGCACGGCGAGCGTCATGCCGAAACTGAGCCAGGCGTCGCGCCACGCGGGAGCCTCGATCACCGCTTTCGGCACGCTCAGCCATACGCGCAGGGGGCCGGACACCGTGTCCAGCAGTGTCGTGTAGGCGAAGATCCTGCGCTCCCCTTCCAGGCCGATGTCCTCTGTAACGCCTTCACCGCCCGCGGCCTGAACGCGCTGAAACAGCGGCAGATGTTCGGCACTCTTGCCGACCCATCCCTCGGGATCGGGGTGGCGCACGGCGACGGTGCCCTTGGCGTCCACCACCACCAGCCGGGCGCCTTCCGGCAGACTGGCTGCGGCCAGTTCGCGGTGCAGCCACTCAAGGTCGAGCGACAGGAAGAGAACGCCGGTCACGCCGCCGGCCTCGTCGCGCATGGCCTTGGCGAAGACGATGATCGGTTTGTTCAGGATCAGCCCCGTGAGCACTTCGCTGATGACCATCCCGTGCGACTGAAGGGTTGGCCGGAACCAGCTGCGGTCGGCAAAGCTGACGCGACCCTTGGCGGCAACGGCCGCGCAGATGAGCTCGCCGTCGGGCCGCGTGCGGCCGATCTGGGCGAACTCCTGTTGTTGCCTGAGCCGCGCCGAAAGGACCTGCGCGCATGTTGCGGCGGGCGCACCCGTCCGCAATTCCGGGCTCAGCATCAGATCGTTGAGGATGGCGTCGGCTTTCGCCACGATGTACTGCTGCCTGGCGGCGATTACTTTCGTGTCGGACAGGAGTTGTGCCGAGGCGGCGCGCAGCCGCTGGTCAGGTTCTTCGAGCGAGTGCCAGCCGATCAGGACGATCAGCGCGGCGAATGCCGTCAGCAGCAGCAGAATCAGGCGGCCGCGCAGATCAAGGGTGAAAGCCGGCTTCACGCCGTCATGGCCTTCCGTCGCGGCATGGCGATGGCGGCAAAATCGGCGAAGACGGCATGGACGAGAACGA
This sequence comes from Rhodocyclales bacterium, assembly GCA_026399415.1. Taxonomy (GTDB): domain Bacteria; phylum Pseudomonadota; class Gammaproteobacteria; order Burkholderiales; family Rhodocyclaceae; genus Sulfuritalea. Next base: position 5,119 of record JAPLQZ010000161.1, read on the forward strand.
CGCGCAACACATCGGCTGGCGCACGGGCGGCAGCGGGCGAGCCGGCAGAGGTGGAATCAGTCATGGCCGATGCTTTCAAGTCAGGATGGGCGGTGAAAACCATTCTACGCCGAGGGCAATCCGGAAATCATGGGGGCGCGGATAATAGAGACCGTCGTCGAATCAGAACTCCCTAGGCTGTTGTGGCGCCGTCCCATCAGCACCGACTTTTCAGCAATTGCAAAACCGAAATCAGACCACGGCATGTCCGACGGCGCTTCGACACTGACTAATGAATGGTTCCCGCGTCAGCCGTGCCTCAAACCTCCTCCCGATACTTCTCGGCGATGGCGACAAACTCGTTGAAACCGGCAAGAAAGGAATCGACCACATCGGGATCGAAGTGCTTGCCGCGCCCGGCGACGATGATCTTGCGGGCGTCGGCAAACGACATCGGCGCCTTGTACACCCGCGGCGAGATCAGGGCATCGAACACGTCAGCCAGCGCCATCAGCCGCGCAGAAATCGGTATGGACTCGCCGGCCAGGCCGTCGGGATAGCCGCTACCGTCCCACTTCTCGTGATGCCAGTGGGCTATTTCCTTGGCCAGGACGAGAAATTCGAGGGGCTTCTCGGCGTCGGTCTCGGCCTGATCGACGGCATCGGAACCCAGCTTGGAATGGGTTTTCATGATCTCCCACTCCGTCGGCGTGAGCGGACCGGGCTTCTGCAGGATGCTATCGGGTATGCCCACCTTGCCGATGTCATGCAGCGGCGCCGACTTGGTCATCAGGTCGATGTTTCTCGGGGTGAGAAAGGCCGCAAAGCGCGGGTGCTGCTTTAGCCGCAAGGCCAGCAGATGGACATAGCCCTGAGTGCGGTTGATGTGGTTGCCGGTCTCCGGATCGCGGGTCTCGGCGAGGTGGGCCAACGCCCGGATGGTGACGAACTGGGTCTGATCGTTTTGGGCCATGCGCCGCACGACTTCGGCTTCGAGGGCCGCGTTCTGGTCCTGCATCCAGTCGCGCGCCTGCTTGGCTTCGAGCTGGGTGCGCACCCGGGCCAGCACCACGACGGGATTGATCGGCTTGGTGATGTAATCGGCGGCGCCGAGTTGCAGCCCGCGCGCCTCGTCTGCCGCCTCGGCCAGCGCCGTCAGGAAAACCACCGGGATGTTCCGCGTGTCGGGATCTTCGCGCAACTTTTCCAGCACCGCATAGCCGTCCATGCCGGGCATCATCACGTCGAGCAGCACCAGGTCCGGCCGCGGCTCGCTGGTCGCCGCGCGCATGGCGCTTTCGCCCGAACTGGCGGCGCGCACCTGGTACTCGGAGCGCAACAGGTTGGTGAGCAGATGCAGGTTTGTCGGCTCGTCGTCGACAATGAGAATGGTTGATGCGGCCAAGACTGGGCTCCTTCCCTGTTGATAGCCGGATCATCATACGCCGGGAGGCGCCCTCCCGTCGTCAGACAAGGGGCATAATGGCTGCGTTGCCGCGCCGGCGGAACCAGACGGGGAGCGAACAAAAAATGGGACTCATGGACAAGGAGGCGGAAATCCCCACCTCCATCGAAGAGGAACAACTCCGAGGAATCTCGCGCTCCGTCGGCGAAATCGAATGGCTGCTGCTGGTTGTGGTGCTGCTGTACCACGCCTTCGGTGGCACCGACCCGGACGACAGGCCGGGCATCGTCCTTTCCATGGTGCTCTATGCCATGTCCATCATGGGCTTGCGTTATGCCACGTTTTTCAAGCGCGAGTCGCGCTGGAAGCTCGCGGTGGAAACCTGGATCATGACCGCCTTCATCACCTGGGCGCTGTTGCATACCGGCCGGCTCGACAGCCCGCTGCTGAATTCCTACCTGCTGATCATCATTACCAGCGCACTGGCGCTGGGCAAACTCACCACACTCCTCGAGCTGGCGCTGATCGCCGTCTGCTTCGTCCTTCTGGGCGGCGATTTCACGCTGGTCGAAATAATCTCGCTCAAGTATCTCGCCGGCATCTTTGCCCAGTTCGCGCCGCTGGTACTGGTGGCCTACATCACCACCATGTTCGCCTCCGACATACGCTACGGACTCAACCAGGCCAAGTTTTTGCCGGAAACCGACGAAGTGACCGAGGCCCTCAGCGGGCGTGGATTCGCCATCATCGCCGACAGCCTGTTCGGCCAGGCGGTACGCTACGACAGGGCCATCACCCTGCTGGTCATCGAATGCGACACGCTGAAACAGGTCAACGACGATCATGGCCACAAGGCGGGCGATGCCCTGTTGATGTCGCTGGTCAAGTGCATCCAGGGACAGTTGCGCCGTTCGGACGTGCTGGCGCGCCAGAGCGGCGAGGAGTTCGTCGTACTGCTGCCGGAAACCCCCGCTGCGGGAGCGATCAATATCGCCGAGAAGATACGCGTGAGCGTCGCAACGAGTACGCTGACACTGATCGGCAGAAGCGTCACGACGACAGTCAGCATCGGTACGGCGAGCTACCCCCAGGATGGCAACAATCTGGATCTTCTGCTGGCCCAGGCCACGCGCAACTTGTACAAGGCCCGGCGCGCCGGCAGCAACCGCATCCAGCAATCGGCGAGCTGACCCGCCGCTGCCGGTCAGGGATAGAGTCCGCGCTGTTCGCGGGCGGCGAGTACGCGCTTGCAGGCGATGACGAACGCCGCGGTCCTGATCGACAATTTGCGTTCCTGCGCGGTCTGCCAGATGGCTTCGAAAGCCTTCATCATGATGCTTTCAAGGCGGTCGTTGATCTCTTCCTCGCTCCAGAAGAAACTCGAAAAATCCTGCACCCATTCGAAGTAGGACACGGTGACGCCGCCGGCATTGGCCAGGACGTCGGGGATCACCAGAATGTTTCGCTCGTGCAGGATGTCGTCGGCGGCCGGCGTGGTCGGGCCGTTGGCGCCTTCGACGACGATCCTGGCGCGCAAGCCGCGCGCCCGTTCCGGCGTCAGCTGGCCCTCGAGGGCGGCGGGAACGAAATACTCGCATTCGAGTTGCCAGAAGTCGTCTTCGCCAAGCGGCTCCGCACCGGGAAAACCGGACAGGCTGCCATGCGCCGCCGAATGCGCAAGCGCGGCGGGAATGTCGATGCCGGCCGGATTGGCGAGCGTGGCTTCGGCATCCTGCAGGGCTATGACCTTCGCTCCGTTTTCGCGAAAGATCCGCGCCGCGATGCCGCCGACATTGCCGAAACCCTGCACCACAACCCGTGCTCCGGCGACCGCGACGCCGATGCGGCTACCAGCCTCGCGGGCGGCGATATAGACGCCGCGTCCCGTCGCTTCCTGGCGCCCGAGTGATCCGCCCAAGGCAACCGGTTTACCGGTAACGACGCCACTGGCGGTATGCCCGACGTTCACCGAGTAGGTGTCCATCATCCAGGCCATGGTCTGTTGATCGGTACCGACGTCGGGTGCCGGAATGTCCTTGTCCGGCCCGATGACGATGCCGATCTCCGAGGTATAGCGGCGCGTAATGCGCTCCAGTTCGGCGCGCGAGAAACTTCGCGGATCGATGCGGACACCGCCTTTGGCGCCGCCGAAGGGCAGGCCCAGCGCGGCGTTCTTGATGGTCATCCAGCCGGCCAGCGCCATCACCTCGTTCAGCGTCACCGCCGGATGAAAGCGCACGCCGCCCTTGCCCGGACCGCGCGACAGGTTGTGCTGCACGCGATAGCCTTCGTAATGCGCTATGACACCATCATCGCGGACGATGGGCACATCGACCACCAGAATGCGCTTGGGATGTTTCAGCGTTTCTATCCAGGGCGACAAGGATCCCAGATGAGGCGCGACACGGTCGATCTGCTCGATGAAACTGGCCCAGGGTTCGGCGCGGGCCGGATCGAGATAGGAAAGGCGGCTGGTGTTGGTTGTCATGGCGATCGAGTACTCCCTGGTATGTTCGAAATCCTGTCAGTCGGATTGAAGACGCGGCCCGTGCGCCCTGATCATAACGCCTCATGCAGAGATAGATTGCATTGTCGCCGATCGCCTGTTTGCTACGGTTACAATCGCGCCATGAAAACGAAGTTTCAGAGAAGGCTAACGCCAGTCCTATCGGCGTTAAGCGCAGCGGCCGCAGCTACCATGCCGCTATTGCGCACCGCCGAATTGCGTGCCCTCGAAACGCGCCACGCTGCCGCCAGGCCGCCACTGATGGAGCGTGCCGGTCGCGCAGCTGCCGGATTCGCCAGACGGCTGCTCGACGGCAGCCGCGCCCCCGTGCTGGTGTTGGCCGGCCCCGGCAACAATGGCGGCGATGCCCGGGTCATGGCGAGGGTGATGCAGGAACAGGGCACTCGCGCTGTCGTCGTCGGGCCCGGCGGCAAGGTCCCGGCTGGCGACTATGGGCTGGTGGTGGACGGCCTGTTCGGCATCGGCCTGACACGGCCGGTCACCGGTGACTATGCCAAACTGATTGCGCGCATCAATGCCTTTCCCGGGCCGGTGCTGGCGCTGGACATTCCCAGCGGCCTCGATGGCGACACCGGCCAGGTGCCGGGCATTGCGGTGCGTGCCACGCATACCTTGAGCTTCATCGGCGGCAAGCCGGGACTGTACACGCTCGATGGCCCCGACCATTGCGGCGAAGTGACGGTCGTCGATCTCGGTCTGCGCCTCGACGGATTTCCCGGCGCCTTGCTCGGCGTCGACGATTTCAGCGAGTACCTGAGACCCCGCAGCAGGAACAGCCACAAGGGCCACTATGGTTCTCTAACCGTGATCGGTGGCGCCGCGGGCATGACCGGTGCGGCGCTGCTGGCGGCGCGTGCCGGACTCAAGCTCGGCGCCGGACGGGTCTTTGTCGGCCTGCTGCAAACGCTTGCCGTCGATCCGCTGCAGCCTGAATTGATGCTGCGTTCGCCGGATGCTGCCCTGGCACAGGCAACCGTTATCGTCATCGGCCCCGGTCTGGGCGCGTCCGATGCCGCGATGGAGATTCTTCGCCGTACCGTCAGCGCCGACTGTTCACTGCTGCTCGACGCCGACGCGCTGAATCTGCTCGCCACCCATCCGGTACTGGCCATGCGCGTCGCCCACCGCGCCGCGCCAACCGTGATCACGCCGCATCCCGCCGAAGCCGCGCGGCTGCTGGCGACCACCACGGAAGCGGTGCAGGCCGATCGTGTCGGCGCCGCACTGGTACTGGCGCAGCGTTTCAAGGCCGACGTCGCACTCAAGGGCTGCGGCACGGTGATCGCCCATGCCGACGGCCGCTGGCGCATCAACACCAGCGGCAATCCGGGGCTGGCGTCGGGCGGCAGCGGCGACGTGCTGTCCGGCATGGCCGGCGCACTGCTGGCGCAGGGCTGGCCGGCTGCGGCGGCCTTGTGCGGCGCTGTGCATCTGCATGGCGCAGCGGCCGATGCGCTCGCCGCCGCCGGTGCCGGCCCCATCGGCATGGCCGCCGGCGAACTGATCCCCGTCGCACGCACCCTTCTCAATCGCCTGATCGCCAATGCCTGACGGCCGGGCGCCCATGTTCCAGGTTCTCGACAACATCGTTCCGAAACGCTACTGGGCCTGGAGCATTTGCGCCATCCTGGGCCTTGCCTGCATCGCTTTGGCGCCGCTATCGGCGCGCTGGCTATGGCCGGCCGCGGTCTTCGCCGCCCTGACGCTGGTCGGCCTGTCCGATTACCTGCAGGTCAGGCAGGCAGTGCGCCGCAATTACCCGCTGCTGGCGCATTTCCGCTTTTTCTTCGAGTACATCCGGCCCGAAATCCGCCAGTATTTTCTCGAGGCCGACTCCGAAGAACTGCCGTTTTCCCGCGCGCAGCGCTCGATCATCTATCAGCGCTCCAAGCAGGCGGCCGATAAGCGCCCCTTCGGCACACAGCTCAACGTCTATGAACCGCACTACGAGTGGATCAACCATTCCATCGCACCGGTGCACATCGACAACCACGACTTCCGCATCACCATCGGCGGGCCGGCCTGCACTCAGCCATATTCCGCCAGCGTCTTCAATATTTCCGCGATGAGCTTTGGCGCGCTGTCGGCGAATGCGATTCTGGCGCTGAACGAGGGCGCAAAGCGGGGTCACTTTTGTCACGACACCGGCGAGGGTTCCATCTCGCGCTATCACCGCGAGCGCGGCGGCGACCTGACCTGGGAAATCGGCAGCGGCTATTTCGGCTGCCGCGATGCCAGTGGGCATTTCGACGAGACTAAGTTCGCCGAAAACGCCTGCCTGCCTCAAGTCAGGATGATCGAGATCAAGCTCTCGCAGGGCGCCAAGCCGGGACATGGCGGCGTGCTGCCCGGCGCCAAGGTGACACGCGAAATTGCCGAGGCGCGCGGTGTTGCCATGGGCATCGACTGCATTTCGCCGGCGCGGCACTCGGCATTCTCGACGCCGCTGGAATTGATTGGCTTCATCGCCCGGCTGCGCGAATTGTCGGGCGGCAAACCGGTCGGCATCAAGCTGGCGATCGGCCATCCGTGGGAATGGTTCGCCATCGTCAAAGCCATGCTACAAACCGGCATCGTCCCCGATTTCATCGTCGTCGATGGCGGCGAAGGCGGTACCGGCGCCGCGCCGCTGGAATTCACCGACCACGTCGGCGCGCCGCTGCGCGAGGGCCTGATGCTGGTGCACAACACGCTGGTCGGCGTCAATCTGCGCCACCAGATCAGCCTCGGCGCTTCCGGCAAGATCGTCACCGCCTTCGACATGGCGCGCACCATGGCGATGGGCACCGACTGGTGCAACTCGGCGCGCGGTTTCATGTTCGCCCTCGGCTGCCTGCAGGCACAGACCTGCCACACCGGCAAATGCCCGACCGGCGTCACGACGCAGGATGCGCAACGCATGCGCGCTCTCGACGTGCCGGACAAGGCGACGCGCGTATTTCAGTTCCACCAGAACACGCTGATCGCGCTGAAGGAACTGCTCGGCGCCTCGGGCCTGACTCATCCCTGCGAACTCGGCCCGGAGCATGTGATTCGTCGCGTCTCGGCCACCGAGGTACGCTCGCTGGCGGCCTTGCATCATTGGGCAAGACCGGGAGAACTGCTGTCCGGAATGCCTGACCATCCCGTTTTCAAGGTGTTCTGGGACGTGTCCCGCGCCGACAGCTTCGCCGCGCCGGAGACGGCGCTCAGTTTGCGTGGATCGAGAGCACATTGAACCGGCGAAACGCCCGGCAACGACAGACTGCTAGAATCAATCGGACCTGAACTTCAAACATCCACATATCATGGAACTCCCTCTTCAACTTGCCGCCGAGGTGCAACGCAATGTGCTCGCCGCCCTGGTGGAAGACATCGGTGGCGGCGACCTGACCGCCCTGCTTACCCCCGCCACGCGACGTTCGCAGGGTACCGTGCTCAGTCGCGAAGATGCCGTGCTGGCAGGCACGGCCTGGTTCGATGCCTGCTTCCGGCGTCTCGATCCGCTGGCGGTTATCCGCTGGCGCGCACGCGACGGCGAGTTGATTGCCTCCGGCCAGACACTGTGCGAAGTCGAGGCCAGCACCCGCGCCCTGCTCACCGCCGAGCGCGCCGCGCTCAATTTCCTGCAACTGCTTTCCGCCACCGCCACCGCAACACGTCGTTACGTCGATGCCGTCGCCGGTACCGGCGCGCGCATCGTCGACACGCGCAAGACCCTGCCCGGCCTGCGCCTGGCGCAGAAATATGCCGTCACCTGCGGCGGCGGCACAAACCACCGCCTCGGCCTCTATGACGGCATCCTGATCAAGGAGAACCACATCATGGCGGCCGGCAGCGTCAGCGCCGCGCTGGAGCAGGCACGCGCGATCAGCCGCAGCGACGTCTTCATCCAGATCGAAGTGGAAACCCTGGAACAACTTGCCGAAGCCCTCGACGCCGATACCCGGATGATCCTGCTCGACAATATGGACCTGGCGCAGATGCGTCAAGCCGTCGGCCTCACCGCGGGACGCGCCGAACTCGAAGCCTCGGGCGGCGTTCGCCTGGAAACGGTGCGCGCCATCGCCGAAACCGGCGTTGACCGCATTTCCGTAGGCAGCCTGACCAAAAACGTGCGCGCCATCGATCTCTCGCTGCGGCACAGCGAAGGCTGATCTGCTAGAATTCGCGCCCTGCTGAAGTGTCACGACTCGGCACGTATCCGCGGAGAGGTGGATGAGCGGTTTAAGTCGCACGCCTGGAAAGCGTGTGTAGGTTCATAGCCTACCGCGGGTTCGAATCCCGCCCTCTCCGCCAATTAGCTTAACCAGTTGTTTATAAACAGTTATTAGCCATTGGAAGGCCCGCCGAGCGCGGGCTTTTGTACTTTTTGGCTTTCTCTGTTTTCATCTGTGCAGACAATAGTCGAAACGCATAAGCCATTTTTTCAGTCGGGCGTTTCCCCTGTTTTCCGGTTGCGAACGCCATTGGATACGGCTAGTCTTGGCATTGAGAACAGCCCATAGGAAAACGTCTTGGAAACTGGTAACGCCGAGAACGTCTCTCAGGATCAGCAAATTGCCGGACCACCGGAGAATATCTGGCTGGCTGGCGCGTTTGCAGTTACGTCCCTGATTGGCGTCGCGCTATATGCAGGGCTGCTGATTCGTGCGGTCGTAATCGACGGCGACATTGCCCGTGCGCTTGGCGGCCTGCTGCTCTCATCCCTCGCTGCATACGCCGCCACCACCGGTCGCCGGCCTCCTGCCGGGATAGCAACCCTGGTAGTGCTCACGGCGATTTCCTCGTCCATTGCCATTGCCGGCTTCAATAGCTGGGACGAACTGGTAGTCGCCCAGAGAATGGCTGGACTGGCCCCGCAGCATCCGAACGATGTCAAATTGACGGATCAGGCAGTCGAACTTCCGATCGAATCTCCTTCAGCGTCCGCGCCGTCCGTGCAATCGCCGCCACCGACAAAATCATCCAATTCCGCGACCTCCAACTCAAGGAATATGGAACCTGGATTCATGGCTGCGCTTGTTCGGCAATTGTCCGAAAGGCAAATCCAGAAAGCCACCGCACACGATTCCGCGGTCAATCGACTTGGGCTTGATGCGGTATGGGAACCGGAGAACCTGTTGTCGCCCGCAAGACTGCAGGAGGGTCGGCGCAAAATGACTGACTATCAGGCGTTGACAAGTCAGATGGAGAAAGAACACGACGCCGAAATCAAACGCCAGAACGAGAAGATCCTGTCCCTTGCCGGTGCCAGGTACCTGGGTGAGTTCAAGCAACGAATGGCGTCCGGTCGGAATGATGTCAAGGGCATTGTTCTGCTTCAGCGTGCCTTTGCCGTTACCTCGATCGAACTACTCGATTTTCTTGACCAGCAGATCAGGCAGCAGACATCCGCCTTTCAGGATGGAATGTTTGAATTCGCCAATCAAGCTGACCAGGACAGGTATGACTTCCTGATCAAGCAACTGGAGGATCAGGAAACCCGAATTGCGGACTTGCAGAGCCGCAGCATCCGGAGACTTAATAAAGACATCGAGAAAGTGGAATAAGCCTCGGGCGGACATCAAAGCCCGGATTGAGTCGCTGCGGAACGACGGCCTCTCCGCCAATACGCCCTGCAAGCAGCAAAATGCCGGCGGAATTTCTATTCGCAGGTGCCGCTGTAGATCAAGTTTCCGTAATCGGTTGCCCAGAACGGTTTCTTGTCGGGCTTGATCTGTTCTCTGACGTAAATGTACTTGACCCAGACATTTGGCGAAGGCAAGACTATCAGTTGCTTGTACGAGTCAACATCGCTGCCGCGGTCCAGGATCCTTATTTCCATGTTCGGGCCGGTGGAAAACGGTTGGCCGGTCACCTGCCCCGTCCTTCGGTCGATGGCAAAGCTCTTGCCGACCAGCATTGCGAATGCACCGCCGTGCGCCGAAAATGCTCCGGTCATTCCGAGTTCCTGGATCGCGGCAATCGTGCAAACATATCCGGCCGGGCCGGCATGTGCCTGGCTCATGCACAAGGCCGTGCCGACGCATGTTGCAACAAATTTATTCTTCATCTGCCTGTCCTTTTCCGGCCTCGTTTGATTCCCCCGGTGGGGTCAATGAATTACAGTAGCGGTTCGTCCGATCGGAATCCACTTTATTACACAAGGAAGGTAAACGACCATGGCCATTTCAATGTACTCCGCCTCGATCCCGGCCCTAAGGCGCGGCCTGACCAGCCTCGCCGCAATTCTGGCGAAAGCCGAAGAACACGCCAGGACGCGGAAGATCGACCCCACCGTGTTGCTCGGCGCACGGCTCTATCCGGACATGCTGCCGTTGATCAAGCAGGTTCATATCGCCAGCGACAACGCCAAGGGCTGCGCCGCACGTCTTGCCGGTAGAGAAGTGCCGAAGTACGAGGACAATGAGACCAGTTTCGCCGAACTGGCAGCGCGCATCGCCAAGACCATTGCCTTTCTCGACACCTTCGACCCGCAACAGATCGATGGCAGCGAAGAACGCGACGTATCGCTGCAGGCCGGCGGCCAGACCCACGAGTTCAAGGGCCTGCCGTACCTGACCGGCTGGGTCCTGCCCAACTTCTACTTCCACGTCGCCACCGCGTACGCCATCCTCCGCCACAACGGCGTGGAACTCGCGAAGAAGGATTTTCTCGGCTGATTGATCACGCGGAACGAGTGGACGTCGCCGTGACGTCGAGCCTTTGCCTAAAAGTACCAGCGGGCGACCATCTCCGCCACGCACGCCGGCTTGGCGCCGCCCTCGATCTCGATCACCGCCTGCCACACCAGTTGCGCCCCGCCGGGAATGTCTTCCACCGCGCCAAGGACAAACCTCGCGCGTACCCGGCTGCCGACTTTCACCGGCGACGCAAAACGCACGCGATTGAGGCCGTAGTTCACGGCCAGCTTGATGCCCTCGACCGCGATGCACTCCTGGGCGAACTTGGCAAGCAGGGACAAGGTAAGGTAGCCGTGAACAATCGGCCCGCCAAAAGGCGATTCGCGCTTCGACCGCTCGACATCGACGTGAATCCACTGCCGGTCGCCGGTAACGTCGGCGAAGGCATTCACGCGCTCCTGATCGATGAGCATCCAGTCGCTGATGCCGATCTCCTGCTCTACCCGGGTCCTGGCATCCTCTATGCCGGCAAACTGTGTTGCTTTCATGAGTTCCCTTAACGACATATATGGTCCGCCCGGCGGGATTCGAACCCACTACCCCCGGCTTAGAAGGCCGGTGCTCTATCCAGATGAGCTACGGGCGGACGTGCTGCAAAGCGTGCAGCGAGTTTAGCGCAGGACGGAACAAATAGCGTTCCGCGTAGCATAATTGGAACCGTCACCGCCTGATATCCGCTCACTCCCATGGCAACTGAACCGACATACTGCTATCACTGCCGCATGCATCACCCGCGGGACGAAATGCGCCTGATTGTCACCAAGACCGGCAAGCGCTGGCGCTGCATACGCAGCATTGAAGCCACCCAGCAAGGTCCGGAGGCGCGCGAAGCATACGGTCGCCAGGTGTCCGAGATCAACAAGGCGGAATCCAAGAGCCGGGCGCAGCGGATGAACAATCTGCTTCAGGAAAAATAAGCCGGATGAAAGGCGCCGCCCCAGGCAAGCTTGACCGCATCGTCGCCGACGCCCGCCGCGCGGCAGAAACCCGCGATCAAGGCTATCGCGAACAGGCGCTGAAGATCTACCCTTGGATATGCGGCCGTTGCGCGCGGGAATTCACCCGTGCCAACCTGCGCGAGCTTACCGTGCATCATCGCGATCACAACCACGCCAACAACCCGCCCGACGGCAGCAACTGGGAACTGCTGTGCCTGTATTGCCACGACAACGAGCATCAACGACAACTGGAGGCGGCGGGCAGCGCGGCGGCGAATGGAGTGCCGGCAGGAGAGGCAGCCACGCATTCGCCTTTTGCCAATCTCAAGGCACTTCTGCGAGGCGGGAACTAGCCCCCCCTGCAATCATCAGCGGTCCTTGCTCTCCAGCAGGGCCTTGTTGATCTCCACCGGATACTTTTCCTTCAAGGTCGACATCCAGGCGGCGAACTCTTCGGCAGCAACAGATCGGGCGTATTGCTGGGCCAGCGCCCGGCCGCGCGGATCATCCTTGCCTGGCTCGCCCGCCTTGACCGAACCGATGCGATAGAGCGCGTAGCCGTTACCCGGCGAGGCGACGCCCGCGTGCGCAGGCAGCTTTGCCGTATCGGCCTTGAACACGGCGCGCAAGGCATCGGGCGGCAGCCCTTGCGTCTCATTGCGGCTCACGCTGCGTGCGGGCGACCATTTGAGGTCAACTGCCTCACCCTTTGCCAGTCTGGCCAGCTTGTCCTCGCCGTCCCTGGTCGCCAGTTTGAGCGCTTCGTCACGAATCAGGCGCTTCTCGATGTCCGCCTTGACCACCTCGAACGGCTGCAAGGCGGCCGGCTTGTGTTCGAGCACGCGCGCAGACACCAGGGCGCCCGGTGCGACTTCAACCGCCTCGGTATTCCTCTTGTTCTTCAGCCCATCATCGCTGAACAAAGCAGCCGTCAGCTTGGGGTTGTCGAAGGGCGGCGGCAATTTGGCGCCCTTGCTTAGCCACTGCGTCTGACGCTGCTCCAGTTTCCATTTTTCGGCGGCCGGCTTCAGGCTGTCGGCCTGTTCATAAACCATGTTGCCAAACGCTTCGGCCGCTTCCGCATACTTCCTGCTTCCCGCTTCCCGCTTGAGTTCCGCAACGATCTCTGCCTTGACGTCCTCAAGCGGTTTGACACGCTCAGGCCGGACGCCCGTCAGGCGAATGACATGAAAGCCGAAATCGGAACGCACGACATCGGAAATCTGTCCTTCCTTCAGGGTAAAAGCTACCTCCTCAAACGCTTTCACCATGCCGCCGCGACCAAACCAGTCGAGATCTCCGCCCTTCTCGGCAGATCCCGGATCCTGCGAATTTTTCTTCGCAAGGTTGGCAAAATCGCCCGGCGATTTCTTCACCTGCGCCAGAAGCTCGTCCGCCCTGGCCTTGGCCGCCTTGACTTGTGCGTCCGCGGCATCCTTGTCCGCGCGAATCAGGATATGGCTGGCACGGCGCGTCTCGCCCTCCTTGTAACGATCCGCACGCGTTTGATAGTAGGTCTTGATTTCCTCGTCGCCGATGGTGGCCTGCGCCGTCATGGCATCCCGGCTCAACACCAGGAATTCGGCGCGCACCTGCTCCGGCAATTCGAACTGCTTGCGGTTGGCCTCGTAGTGCTTCTGCACCGCATCGGCGGCAAGCTTCACCTGGCCGGCGTAGGTCTCCGGCAGCAGTCGCGCCTCGGCGATCTCGCGCTGCTCGAACTGCGTTGCCAGCCAGCGAGCGGCTGCAGCCTGCCCCGTGATTCCGGCGTCGCCAACCGGCATCGTCATCTGCTGCATGGCCATGTCCTGGCGCAGGCGTGCTTCGAAGACCTCTTTGCTCAGGCCCTGCGCCGCAACCAGTGCCTCGTAGCGTTCCCTGGAAAACTTGCCGTTTTCCTGCAGCGAGGGAACTCCGGCGATGAACTGGGCCAGTTGCTCGTTGCCGACGACCAGCCGGGTTTTCTGTACCTGCTCGGCCAGCAGGCGCTGCGTGACCAGTGAATCCAGCACGGCGCGACGCATTTGCGGCGTTTCGAACAGTGCCGGATCGACTTTTCCGCCCAACTGGGCGCGCATCCGGTCCTGTTGCTCGCGCAAGGCGGACTGCAATTCCTGCTGCGAAATCTTGCTGCCGCCCACGGTGGCGACACCCGCCCCGACATCGGCATTGCGCACGTAGGATTCAACGCCCCAAAAAGCGAAGGGGAGCGTGATCAGGGCGAGAAAAACCTGGGTGATCTTCTTGTTGTTGCGGATGATATCAAGCATGCGCTGAGAGCCCTAGATGCGACAAAGGCGAACTGCTGTTCGCCTTTGTTCGGTGGTGGGTGCTGACGGGGTCGAACCGCCGACATTCGCCTTGTAAGGGCGACGCTCTACCAACTGAGCTAAGCACCCGCTGAACAACGGCTGCCCACATCGGGCAACCGGCCGCAATTCTATCAGTTCGCAGCCGCTCAGTGGGTCACTATGCCGGTCACCGCGGCGTCGCCGGCAACCGCGGCAACCGCCGCCACGGCGGCCGTTGCGACTTGCTCGGAACGTGGCTCGGGCATGCGCTCGAGGGCGAGTTCCAGCACCTTGTCGATCCACCGCACCGGCAGAATCTCGATCCGGTTCTTGATGGTGTCGGGAATCTCCGCCAGATCCTTGACGTTCTCCTCGGGAATCAGCGCGGTGCGAATGCCGCCACGCACGGCCGCCAGCAGCTTTTCCTTGAGACCGCCGATGGGCAGCACTTCGCCGCGCAAGGTGATCTCGCCCGTCATCGCCACATCGGCGCGCACCGGAATGCCGGTGAGGACCGACACCAGCGCGGTGCAGATGGCAATGCCGGCGCTGGGGCCGTCCTTCGGCGTTGCTCCTTCCGGCAGGTGGATGTGGATATCGTTCTTCTGGTAGAAATCATCCGCGATGCCGAGCGCCTTGCTACGCTTCCTGACGACCGACAGCGCGGCCTGGATCGACTCCTGCATCACCTCGCCCAGTTTGCCGGTGGTCATGGTCTTGCCCTTGCCGGGCAAGGCGACGGCTTCGATGGTCAGCAGTTCGCCGCCGACTTCGGTCCATGCCAGACCGGTGACCTGGCCGATCTGATTGTCCTTTTCCGCCATGCCGAAGCTGTACCGACGCACGCCGAGGAATTTGTCGAGATTCTTGGCATTGACGATGATCTTGTTCTTGCGCGCCTTCATCACCAGCGACTTCACCACCTTGCGGCAAATTTTCGAAATCTCGCGTTCGAGGGCGCGCACGCCGGCTTCGCGGGAGTAGTAGCGCACGATGTCGCGCAGGGCGTCCTCGGTGATGGTGAGTTCGTCGCGCTTGATGCCGTTGTTCTTCAACTGTTTCGGCACCAGATAGCGCAGGCCGATGTTGACCTTTTCGTCTTCCGTATAGCCGGACAGGCGGATCACCTCGAGGCGATCGAGCAATGCCGCCGGGATGTTCAGCGTGTTTGCAGTAGCGACGAACATGACATCGGACAAGTCGAAATCGACCTCGATGTAGTGGTCCTGAAAGGTATGGTTCTGCTCCGGATCGAGCACTTCGAGCAATGCAGAAGACGGATCGCCGCGGAAATCCTGGCCCATCTTGTCGACTTCATCGAGCAGGAACAGCGGATTCTTGACCCCGACCTTGGTCATGTTCTGCAGGATCTTGCCGGGCATCGAACCGATGTAGGTCCGGCGATGGCCGCGAATCTCGGCTTCATCGCGAACGCCGCCGAGGGCCATGCGAATGAACTTGCGATTGATGGATTTGGCTATCGACTGACCCAGCGAAGTCTTGCCCACGCCGGGAGGACCGACGAGGCACAGGATCGGCGCCTTAACCTTGTCCACGCGCTGTTGCACGGCGAGGTATTCGACAATGCGCTCCTTGACCTTGTCCAGGCCGTAGTGATCCCGGTCGAGGATTTTCTCGGCCGCCGACAGGTCCTTGCTGATACGCGACTTCTTCTTCCACGGCAGGGCCAGCAGGGTTTCGACGTAGTTGCGCACCACGGTGGCTTCGGCTGACATGGGCGACATCAGCTTGAGCTTCTTGACCTCCGCATTGACCTTGGTCAGGGCCTCCTTGCTCATGCCGGCAGCCTTGATCTTCTTTTCCATCTCATCGATGTCAGCGCCTTCTTCACCTTCGCCGAGTTCCTTCTGGATCGCCTTGACCTGCTCGTTGAGGTAATACTCGCGCTGACTCTTTTCCATCTGGCGCTTGACGCGGCCGCGAATGCGCTTTTCGACCTGGAGGATATCGAGTTCGGCTTCCAGTTGGCCGAGCAGCTTTTCCAGACGCTCGGGCACACCGAAGACTTCCAGAACTTCCTGCTTCTGTTCCAGCTTCAGCGGCAGGTGTG
Source organism: Rhodocyclales bacterium (assembly GCA_026399415.1). Lineage (GTDB taxonomy): Bacteria > Pseudomonadota > Gammaproteobacteria > Burkholderiales > Rhodocyclaceae > Sulfuritalea. The sequence continues at coordinate 20,995 of JAPLQZ010000161.1, forward strand.
CGGCAATCGTATCGGCCAGACGCCCGGCTTCCTCGATGCCGGCCAGCGAGGTCAATACCTCGGGCGGAATTTTCTTGTTGAGCTTCACGTACTGATCGAACTGCGCCAGCACCGTGCGGCGCATGGCCTCGATCTCGTTGTCGGCACGCTCTTCGACCGGAATCAGGCTGATATCGGCGACGAACAGGGCGCGCTGGTCTTCAATCCGCAGTACGCGGGCACGCTGCACGCCTTCGACCAGCACTTTCACCGTGCCATCGGGCAGCTTGAGCATTTGCAGGATGTTGGCGAGGCAGCCGATCTCGTACATGTCCTCCGGTACGGGTTCATCCTTGGCGGCGGACTTCTGTGCCACGAGGAGGATGTTCTTGCCGGTCTCCATGGCCGTTTCGAGCGCCTTGATCGACTTGGGACGACCGACAAACAGTGGAATCACCATGTGCGGGAATACCACCACATCGCGCAGGGGCAACAGCGGCAGGGATTGGGTCTCTACTGGGGAAGCGGGCAGGCCAGACATCATCGTGTCCTTCGGTTATGAGTCAGGCCGTCCACATTGGGGCGGGTGACGGGGATTCAAGGCGGCCTCAGTCAAACCCGGCCGCCGGATTAGCTCTTCGAGCCGGAAACCTTGGGTTGATCGGCGAAAATCATCAGCGGCTGGGCGCCGCTTTCGATGGTGCTCTCGTCGATTACGACCTTGCTCACGCTTTCCATGGTGGGAATCTCGTACATGGTATCGAGCAGCACGCCTTCGAGTATCGAGCGCAAGCCCCGCGCGCCGGTCTTGCGCTTCAGTGCCTTCTTGGCAATTGCCTGCAGCGCCGAAGGCCGTACTTCGAGTTCCACGCCTTCCATGGCAAACAGCTTGTGATACTGCTTTATCAGGGCATTCTTCGGTGCGATCAGGATTTCGACCAGAGCCTCTTCTTCGAGTTCCTGCAAGGTCGCGATCACCGGCAGGCGGCCAATCAGTTCCGGGATCAGGCCGAACTTGATCATGTCTTCCGGCTCGACCTGCTTCAGCATCTCGCTGACATTGCCCGCGTCGCGGCTTGTTACCTCGGCGCCAAAGCCGATGCCGCCCTTCTCGGAGCGATTGCGAATCACCTTGTCCAGGCCGTCGAACGCACCGCCGCAGATGAACAGGATGTTGGTGGTATCGATCTGGATGAAATCCTGATTGGGGTGCTTGCGCCCGCCCTGCGGCGGAATGCTGGCGATGGTGCCTTCGATCAGTTTCAGCAGCGCCTGCTGCACGCCTTCGCCGGACACGTCGCGGGTGATCGAGGGGTTATCGGACTTGCGCGAAATCTTGTCGATCTCGTCGATATAGACAATGCCCTGCTGGGCCTTCTCGACATCGTGATCGCACTTTTGCAGCAGCTTCTGGATGATGTTCTCGACATCCTCGCCGACATAGCCCGCCTCGGTCAGGGTCGTCGCATCGGCCATGACGAAAGGCACGTTGAGCGTGCGCGCCAGAGTCTGCGCCAACAGGGTCTTGCCTGATCCGGTGGGGCCGATCAGCAGGATATTGCTCTTCGACAGCTCAATGCCGTCGCTGCCCTTTTCCTTATGGCGGATACGCTTGTAATGGTTGTAGACCGCCACCGCAAGGATCTTCTTCGCCGAATCCTGTCCGATCACATACTGATCGAGCAGTTCGCGAATCTCTTTCGGCGCCGGCAACTCGCGCTTGGCGGTGCCTTCGGGAACGGCCGCGATCTCGTCGCGAATGATGTCGTTGCAGAGTTCGATGCACTCGTCGCAAACAAAAACGGAGGGGCCGGCGATCAGCTTCTTGACTTCATGCTGGCTCTTGCCGCAGAAGGAGCAATACAACAACTTTTCCCCGCTACCTGATTTCTTTTCCGCCATCTTCGTCTCCGTGCGCGCTGGCGCTCAAGCCTTGGCAGTTTCGACAGCTTCGGCGCGAGTGCTCAGCACCTTGTCCACCAGACCGTACTCTACCGCCGCTTCGGCTGAAAGGAAGTTGTCGCGATCGGTATCGCGCTCGACGCGCTCGATCGACTGGCCGGTGTGGTGCGCCAGCATGCTGTTGAGTTTCTGCTTGAGGAAGAGGATTTCCTTGGCATGGATCTCGATGTCCGAAGCCTGCCCCTGAAAGCCGCCCATGGGCTGATGAATCATCACGCGCGAATTCGGCAGGCAGTAACGCTTGCCCTTCTCTCCCGCTGCCAGAAGAAACGAGCCCATGCTGGCCGCCTGGCCAATGCACAGCGTCGATACGTTCGGCTTGATGAACTGCATGGTGTCGTAGATGGCCATTCCCGCCGTAACGGATCCACCCGGCGAGTTGATGTAGAAGAAGATGTCCTTGTCCGGATTTTCGGATTCAAGAAACAGCAGTTGCGCCACGATCAGGTTGGCCGTCGAGTCGTTGACCGGCCCGACCAGGAAAATCACCCGCTCGCGCAGCAGGCGCGAGTAAATGTCATAGGCCCGCTCGCCGCGCCCGCTGGTCTCGATGACCATGGGCACCAGACCCAGCGCCTGCGTGTCGGGAGTCGGTGCATCGTAGGCACCAGCGTTTCGTCGCGAACCGTACATGGACATCTCCGGCAAGATCATGCTGCATTTCCCATCAGGGCATCGAAGGCGATGGGGGTTTCGCTGACGTACCAGCGGACAACTTCCTTGGGGTCTTCGAAGGTCTCCGCAAATTCGTCGACGATGCTGCGCACTTGCTCGGGCTTGACGTGAAGGTCCCTGGCCTTGACCAACTCGGCCAGCAGCAGGCCGAGTTTCACCCGGCGCGTGGCCTGCTCGCCAAACCACGACGCTTCGACCGGAATGTTCTTCATCATCATGCCGCGCGATTCCATGTCCTTGCGCGCCGCTTCGGCCATCTGCTGCGATTCCATCTCGACCAGCGCCTTCGGCACCTCGATCGGATTGACCTTCAGCAGCGCCTCCATGACCTGTTCCTTGACTTTTGCCAGCAAGCGCTTCTTCACTTCGCGTTCCAGATTCGAGCGGACCTCGATGCGCATTTTGTCGACATCGCCATCGGCGACGCCGAGTTGCCTGGCGAAATCGGCATCGATCTCCGGCACCCGGGGCGCCTCGACCTTCTTTACGCTCACCTCGAACTGCACTGTCGCGCCGGCCAGTTCCGTAGTTTGATAGTCGGCGGGAAAAGTCACATCAAAGATCTTCGTGTCGCCGGCCTTGAGGCCTTCGAGTTGCGCCTCGAAATCCGGCAGCATCTGACCACCACCCACCATCACCGCGAAGTCGCTGGCCTTGCCGCCGGGAAATTCCTCGCCATCCCGGCGTCCGATGAAGTCGATCACCAGGCGATCGTCTTTCATTGCGCCACGGTCGGTCTCGGCGTAGGTGGTGCGCTGCTTGCGCAGGACATCGAGGGTCTTGTCGACCTCGGCCTCAGTCACTGTCAGGGTCGGCTTTTCGATCGCCTGGCCGGAGATATCCGCCGGCTTGATATCGGGATAGACCTCGAACACCGCCGCAAATCCCAACATCCCGGGACTGGCATCCGCCGTCGGCTCGATGCGCGGGTAACCGGCGACGCGCAGATTCTGCTCGCGCACTTTCTCGCCATAGGCTTTTTCCACCGCCGCACCGATCGCGTCCGAGCGGGCCTGCGACCCATATTGCTGGGCAACGATTTTCATCGGCACCTTGCCGGGACGGAAACCCGCCATCTTCACCGTGCGCGACATCTGCTTCAAGCGCTGACCGACATCCTTGTCGATCTCGGCCAGCGCCACTGTCATTTCGATGCGCCGCTCCAGCGCGCTGCTTGCCTCGATTACCGCGTCCGTCGTTGCCTTGTCCGTCATCTCTATATCCGTCATTGAAAAATTCATTAAGAAACCGCGCCAGCTACCAAACTGCGACCAAACTCCGGGTCTGCACCCAAACGCTGGTGCCCAGGAAGGGACTCGAACCCCCACGCCTCGCGGCGCCAGAACCTAAATCTGGTGCGTCTACCAATTCCGCCACCTGGGCGCATGTCGCAAGCGGCCACTAGTACAGACGCGAACGACACGACGTGGATTGTGAATTTTACCTGCTTTCGGGTCCCAGAGGACAGGGCACGGAAGACGGAGACAGTCATGAATGCAGCGCAAAGCGCCGGTAGAATCCGGTCCTCAGTCCTCTGCCTTCCGTCCTCTGCATGGCCGTTGATCACTACGAAAATTTTCCCGTTGCCTCCGCACTGCTGCCGGCATCCTTGCGCGAGCCGGTCGCGGCCATTTACGGCTTTGCCCGCAGCGCGGACGATTTCGCCGACGAAGGGGATCTGTCGCCGCAGCAGCGCAGTGCGCTGCTCGCAGCCTATCAGGCCGAACTGGACGCGATCGAACGTGGCGAACCCACGCAACACCCTATATTCATGCGCCTGCGCCCGGTGATCGCCCGGTACGATTTGCCGCTGCAACTGTTTCGCGACCTGCTCGACGCCTTTTTGCAGGACGTGGGCAAGGACCGTTACCGCGACTTCGCCGAGCTGATGGACTACTGTCGCCGCTCCGCCGATCCGGTCGGACGCCTGCTGCTGAATCTTTTCGGCCACGCCAGCGCGGACAACCTTGCCCGTTCGGACGCCATCTGCTCGGCGCTGCAGCTGATCAACCACTGGCAGGATATCGGCATCGACGCCGCCAAGGGCGCCGACGGCAGAATCTATCTGCCGCAGGACGACATGGCGCGCTTTGGCGTCAGCGACGATGACATTTTTCGCCGCGCAGTTGGCAAACCCGTCAGCACCGACTTCCGCGCCCTGATGAAGTTTCAGGTTGACCGGACCCGCGCCCTGATGCTCTCAGGCGCACCGCTGGGCTGGGACCTGCCGGGACGCATCGGCCTGGAAATCCGCGCCATTGTCGCCGGCGGCCTGCGCATTCTGGATAAAATCGAAGCCGTCGATTACGATGTATTCAACCGGCACCCGATGCTCCAGTCTGTCGACTGGCCGCTTATCCTGTGGCGCTCGCTGGTCCGCCCCCTGGACACAAAGCCGTGACTCCCGATCAATACTGCCAGGATCGCGCCGCAAAAAGCGGCTCCAGCTTCTACTACAGCTTCATGTTTCTCGAACCGCAACGGCGCCAGGCCATTACGGCGCTCTACGCCTTCTGCCGCGAAGTCGATGATGTGGTCGACGAATGCCCTGACAAGCTCCTGGCGCGCACCAAGCTGGCCTGGTGGCGGGCCGAGGTGACGGCGCTGTTCGAAGGCCGCCCCAGCCATCCGGTAACGCAGGCGCTGGCCTCATCGCTAATAACCTTCTCGCTACCGCAGGAACAGTTGCTGGAAATCATCGACGGCATGGAGATGGACCTCGACCAGGTCCGCTACGCCGATTTCAAGGCGCTACACCTGTATTGCTACCGCGTCGCCAGCGTGGTCGGCCTGCTCGCCGCGGAAATCTTCGGCTACCGCGAGCGCCTGACGCTCAAGTATGCCCACGACCTCGGCCTGGCCTTTCAACTGACCAACATCATCCGCGATGTCGGCGAAGACGCGCGACGCGGCCGCATCTACCTGCCGCAGGACGAACTGTCACGCTTTGGCGTCACTGAAACCGATCTGCTGCAGGCGCACTACAACGATAACTTCCGCCGACTCATGGCGTTTCAGGTCGGGCGCGCACAGACCATGTACCGGCAGGCCTTTGCCCAGCTCCCCGCCGCCGACCGCAAGGCGCAGCGCGCCGGGCTGATCATGGCCGCCATTTACCGCGCCACGCTGGAAGAAATAGTGCGCGACGACTACCGCGTACTCGATCAACGCATCTCCCTGCCTCCCCTGCGCAAGCTGTGGCTGGCAGGCAAAACATGGGTCATGGCTTGAGACTCGCGGTCATCGGCGCCGGCTACGCGGGAATGGCCGCCGCCGTCGAACTGACTGCCGCCGGCCGGCAGGTCGAAGTCTTCGAGGCATCGCGTGTCCTTGGCGGTCGTGCCCGCGCAACGCAGATCGAAGGCTTCACCGTCGATAACGGCCAGCATATCCTGGTCGGTGCCTATACCGAAACCCTGCGCCTGATGCGAGCTGTGGGCGCCGATCCCGACCGGTTGCTCAAGCGCACCGCGCTGCGATTCGAATTCCCCGGCGAGTTCGTGATGACCGCGCCGCGCTTGCCGGCACCACTGCACACCGCTTTTGCACTGCTCCTCGCCCAAGGTCTCGACTGGCGCGAAAAGTGGGCGGCGATTCGCCTCATGCAGGGACTTCAGGCCGACAAGTTCCGCGTCGAACCGGACACCACGGTGACGAAATGGCTGGATGGCAACAAAACGCCGTCCCGCCAGCGCCGACTCCTGTGGGAGCCGCTGTGCATCGCGGCCTTGAATACGCCGGCCGACCGCGCCTCGGCCCAGGTGCTGGCCAAGGTCTTGCGCGACAGCCTCGCCGGCACGCGCGAGGCCAGCGACATGCTGCTGCCGCAGGTGAATCTGTCGGCGCTGTTTCCCGAGCCCGCCGCGCAGTTCATCGCGCAACATGGCGGCGCAGTGCATCTCGGCCATCGGGTCAGTTCCCTGCGGCGTGAAGGTGATGCGTGGCGGATCGACGATGCCGGCCCGTTCGCGCAAGTTGTTCTCGCCGTGGCGCCGTATCACCTCGCCAGCCTGATGCCCGATCTGGCACCCCAGGTGGAACACTTCGACTGGGAACCCATCGTCACCAGCTACTTCAGCTACCCGCCCACGGTGCAGTTGCCGGGACCGATGCTGGGCGTGGACGCCGGACTCGCGCAATGGCTGTTCGA
>JAPLQZ010000135.1 GCA_026399415.1 Rhodocyclales bacterium
GCAGGCCACGGTGATCAGCGGCTTGCCCAGCTTCCAGGCCATGTATTCGATGAAGCGCGACTTGCCGCAACCGGTAGGGCCCTTCACCATCACCGGCAGGCGGGCGTGGTAAGCCGCCTCGAAGAGCGCCACTTCCTTCCCTTGCGCCTGGTAGTAGGGCTCCGTCCTGACCAGAAACTGCTCTTTGTTCGACATGGCTCTATCCGATCATCCGTTCAGGTTCTGGCGGTAAAAAAACCCCGCCGCAGCGGGGTTTTTAGCACGGGCCGGATTACTTGTGCACGCCGAGTTTTTCGCGCCAGCCGGGGAAGATGCTGTCGGCATCCTTGGGAAAGGATTCAAAGGCACGAGCGAATTCCTTGTGCTCCCTGGCCCACTGGATCGGATCGGCGCCGGCCTTCCAGCAATCGTAGGCCTGGCGCAGGCTCCTGGCGCCGGCGGCCGGGGAATCAATGTGGCCGTAGGAGCCGCCGCCGGCGGTGTTGATGACGTTGCCGTGACCGAGGTTCTCGAAGAAACCGGGCAGGCGCAGGGCGTTCATGCCGCCGGAGATGATCGGCGTGGTCGGCTTCATGCCGAACCATTTCTGGAAGTAAACCGGGCCCTGGCACTCGTCGCGCTCGATCATGTAGGCGATGATCTTGTCGTCGCCTTCGCCTTCCATCTTGCCGTAGCCCATGGTGCCGACGTGGATGCCGGAAGCACCCTGCAGGCGCGACATCTTGGCCAGCACGAAGGCGGTATAGCCGCGCTTGGCCGAGGGCGAGGTGACCATGCCGTGACCCGCGCGGTGGTAGTGCAGGTACTGGTTGGGGTACTGGCGGCGGGCGGTGGTGACCATGCCGGGACCGCCGACGAAACCGTCGACCAGGAAGGCCAGCTTGTCGGCGTCGGGGCCGAAGGTTTCCAGCGCGAAATCGGCGCGAGCGCACATTTCGTAGTGGTCGTCGGCGGTGATGTTCATGGAGAACAGCTTGGCATCGCCGGTTTCGTCCTGGGCGCGCTTCAGCGAGTCATACACCAGCGGCAGCACTTTCTTGATCGGGGCGAAAACCTGGTTGCCCTGCGGTTCGTCGTTCTTGATGAAATCGCCGCCGAGCCAGAACTGGTAGGCGGCCTGGGCGAAGGGTTCGGGACGCAGGCCGAGCTTGGGCTTGATGATGGTGCCGGAGATGTAGCCGCCATCCTTGACCGGGCGGCCGAGGATGCGCCACAGGTCGGAGATGTCCTTGGCCGGGCCGTCGAACATCTGGATCACCCGGTCGGGCATGTAGAAGTCGATCATCTTGGCGTGTTCGATGTCACCCATGCCCTGGTTGTTGCCGATGACCAGCGTCAGGAAGGACACCAGCATGAAGCGGCCGTCGGTGACGTTGCGGTCGAACAGTTCCAGCGGATAGGCGATGCGCATATCCTCGGTGGCTTCGTCGATGTGATAGACCAGCGCATCGACGCCCTTGGTGAAATCGTCGGTGGTGGACACTTCGACGTTGGTGCCGGTAGAGGACTCGGCAGCAAAGTGGGCGGCGCCTTCCAGATAGCCGGTGCCGGCCTTGGGCTTCATCTTGTAGGCGACCAGGATGTGCTTGCCCCCCTTCATCAGGTCTTCTTCGTTCAGGCTCAGGTCGGCGTAGCGGTTCGATTGGTCCATGGTATTGCTCCTTGTGCGTTGTTCGTTCAGGCAAAGATTCAGCGGATTGACGCCATGTTAATCATGCCGTTGCATAAGTGAAAGTCACTATTTTTTATCACTAGCATAAGCAATTTCATGCCAACGGCGGAGCAGCGGCACGGCCACCCGACCCAGATCGGGCAGCACCGCCAGGGCGCCGGCAAAGTCGTGGTCACGGGTGTAGTCGGTAGGCGTGATCACCGTCGCCAGCCCGGCCGCGAGCGCGGCTTTGAGGCCGTTTGCCGAGTCTTCGATGGCTAGGCAGGCGGCGGCCGGCAAGTCCAGTTGCGCAAGCACCCATTGGTAGATGTCCGGCGCCGGTTTTTTGCTCGCCACCGTGTCGCCAGCGCCGACTGTTGCGAACAGCGCCATCAATTCGGCGGGCAACAGCGCGGTGACATTCTCCGGCGTGGTGGTGGTGGCGATGGCCAGGCGCAGGCCGGCGGCGCGGGCCTCGCGCAACAAAGCCTCGACGCCCGGACGCAAGGGAATGCCCTGCGCGCAGAGCGCCACGTAATGCCGCGTCTTGGCCGCATGCAACTCCTTGATGCGCGCTTCGGCATCCGCCTGACGCAGGAATTCCGGAGCATGCCGATCGCAGAAGAAGCGGATGCGTTCCTTGCCCCCGGTGACCTCCAGCAGTTCGCCGTAGAGCGCCTGACGATGACCATCCCGCTCGGTGTCGGCCAGCGTGCCATCGACATCAAACATCAGTGCCTGCAATTCCATGGAGACGAAGCCTAAGCCCGCCGAGGTATAAGCGCCAGTCACAAGTTCTTATTTGCAGGATAAGATAGTGAAATGAAGAATGTGACCCTGCGCCAACTGAAAATATTCGAGGCCGTGGCCCGCCACCTCTCCTTTTCGCGCGCCGCCGAAGAGCTCCACCTGACCCAGCCCGCGGTGTCGATGCAGGTCCAGGCACTGGAAGATCTGGCCGGACTGCCGCTGACCGAACAGGCCGGCAAGAAGGTGCGCCTCACCGCCGCCGGCGAAGAAGTGGCGCGTCAGGCGCGGCGTGTCGCCGAACAACTGCGCGAGGCCGGCGAAGCGCTGGCCGCGCTGAAGGGGGTCGAAGCCGGCCGCCTCAAGATCGGCGTGGTCAGCACCGCCAAGTATTTCGCGCCGTCGCTGCTCGCCGAGTTTCGTCGCCGGCATCCGGGCGTCGAACTGCAACTGACGGTCAACAACCGCGCCACCATCGTCCGCCATCTTGCCGAAAACGGCATCGACCTCGCCATCATGGGCACGCCGCCGAACGAGTTCGAAACCGTGGCCAAGATTTTTGCCGAGCATCCGCTGGTGTTCATCGCCGCGCCCGACCACCCGCTGGCCGACAAGAAACGCATCGACCCGCAGCGGCTGGCGGAAGAAACCCTGCTGATCCGCGAGCCCGGCTCAGGCACCCGTACCGCGCTGCAGCGCTACCTCGAGGAACATCATGTAGCGGCGGGCGCCACCATGGAACTGGGCAGCAACGAGACCATCAAGCAGGCGGTGATGGCAGGGCTTGGGCTGTCCTTCATCTCGGAGCACACCATCGGGCTGGAACGCTCGGTCGGCCGCCTGGTCAAGCTCAACATCATCGGCACGCCGGTCAAACGCCAGTGGCGCCTGGTCTATCGCACCGACAAGCGCCTGATGCCCGCTGCCACGGCCTTCGTCAATTTCATGGACAACGAAGGCTCGCGGCTGATTGCGGCGCAGGTCGGCAAGCAGATGCCGACCGCCAGGGGCTAATTGCCGTCAAGCGCGGCACGAATTGCCTCCACGCGCTGGCGATTGACGCCGAAATCCTTGCGGCCGAGGCGAGAGGCCGAACGGACGTGGATGATCGCGGCCTTTTCATCCAGATAAAACTCGACATCGTCCACAAAGCCCAGCCATCTTGAGGCGAATTCGGCGTAGAAGTAGTCGGCTCGGGAGTCGATGATTTTCGCCGCCGGCATCGCCGCAACGACGGCATGCAGCCGCGCCAGGGCGAGCTTGCTGTCGCCCGCATGGGCAAAGGGCGCAATCGCCGAATAGCCGCCCGTGCTTTGGCTATTGACGCAGTTCGGCGTCGGCGGCGCCGGTTTCAGCCGACCTTCATGCACGCCCAGATCTGTCGGACGCTTGCCCGCGAATAGTCCCATTTGACCCCCGACAACAATTCCAATCAGTAGCGCGACGATGGTCGGAACCGCCCAGCGCAGAACTGTACGCATGACAGAAGACCTGTTGCTCATCATGCCGCAAAAACCGCACTTCGAAAACTCTTCGAAGCGGCATTCCGTGTGGCGGCGCACCGGCTATTTTTTCGGAGCATTCCAGAGCGCCGCCGTCACGCCCAGCTTGGTGA
>JAPLQZ010000202.1 GCA_026399415.1 Rhodocyclales bacterium
GAAAGCGACTTCGGCCACTCTCAGCGAGGCATGCCAAAGCCAGACCTTGCGCTCGCCGGATGCAAGAAAGGCATCGAGCTTCGGCAATATCTCGCGCCGCATCAGGCAAAACGCGTGCTGCACCTGGTCGCCGGTGCGCGCCACGGCAAGTTCGGCGCCTTCCGTTTCCAGCGCGCTGCGCAGCCTCTGCACCAGATCGGCCGGCAGAAAGGGTGAGTCGCAGGGCACGGTCGCCAGCAGCGGACTGGTTGATTGCGACAGCGCGGCATGCAGTCCGGCCAGCGGGCCGGAGAAATCCGGAATCCGGTCGGGCAGGACGGGACAGCCGAATTCAGCGTAACGCAAAAGGTTCTGGTTGGCGCTGATCAGCACCGCGTCCACTTGCGGCGCCAGGCGGTCCAGAACCCACTGCACCAGCGGCCGGCCGTTCAGGTTTTGCAGGCCTTTGTCGACACCGCCCATGCGCCGCCCCAGGCCGCCCGCCAGAATGACGCCGGTGATACCGTCTGCCATCACGGCACCCTGTCCCAGACCATCGCCACGCCATCCAGCAGCAGATCACCGATGTCGGCGTTGAGTCCGTGGCCCCGTTCGCGCTGGCGCTGATTGCGTTCGCGTTCGCTGAACAGGATCGCATCGGCCAGCAGCGCGGGATCCGTTCGCGCCATCTGCCTCATCGCGGCCTGCTGATAGCCGGCCAACGCTGCTTCGACTGCCTGCGTATCGAGGATGGCGATGGGTGCGCGGCAATGCTGGCAGGCGCTGTCCTTGCGGATGTCCACCGGTGCGCCGCAGCCGGTGCAGCGCACCACGCCGATGTGCGGCTTGAGTGCATCGAGCTCCGCTCCGGTCAGTTGGCGCACAAAGCCCTTCTCGATCATGAACTGGGCGAAAGTGATGAAGCGGCCATGTTGCTGTCCGCAGCGCAGGTAGTTAAACAGCCCGCTCTTGACCCGATCCTGCGAATGGATCAGCCGCTCCTTGCAGCGCGGGCAACGCAAGGGATCGGCCAGCGGCAGGCGCAGGTCGTCGCGGTGTTCATGGATCAGCTTGAACAGCCCGATCACGCCGGCCGGCGCGAGTTGCAGGCTTTCGTATTCGTCGAACCAGATGCCCTGACAGGCGAAGCACAGATCGAGCTCCACCTCGCCCGTGATCTTGCGCAGGAAGCGCTGCGTGTTCGTCGGCGCCCGGCAGGAAGGACAACTGGTGATTTCAGTTGCAGGCATCGGGCTCGGACTTTGCTATCAGAACACCAGCGTTGCCCATTCCGGATCCAGCGCGCGGGCGACGAAGGCGCTGGCGGCGACCGTGCCGGTGTATTCGGGGATCAGAACTTCGTCGGTGCCGACCAGCGCGCCCATGGCCATGGCGCAGGCATTGAAGCGGACATCGAGGTTCGCTGCCTGCCGCATCATGTTGTAGATCGAGGTGTCGACACCTGGCCATGGCCGCAGGGAATCGGCGACGCCCGCCACCAGCAGGCGCACGGTGGGTCCGGCGAAGTGGATCTCGACCTCGCAGTCGAACGCCGCCGCCGCCGTGGCATGCACGAAAGGCGTGGCGCACAGCTGCGGTCGTTCCGGCGTCGCCGACCAAAGCAGGATGGCGAGCTTCTGGCGATGTTCGCTCACAGGAACTCCGCTTCTGGTTCGATGCGCCTGACGTGAGTCCGATAGGTTGCCGCATCCACCAGCCGGGCGCGTTCCGCCTCCCACGCCGTGGCACGGCTGCGCACCATCCAGCCGGCAGTGTAGGGATCGCGATTGAGGATGGACGGGCGTTCCTCGGCGGCCTCGTTGGCTTCCAGCAGCACGAAGGAAATCGGCGTATGCACGGCGAGTACGGTCTTGGCGCATTCAACCGTGCCCAGGCCGCGGCCACGTTCAACCTCGGCGCCCTTCGGCTTGGCTGTGAAGGCGATGATCTCGCCGGCGAGAAACAGGCCGAAGGCCGTAGCGCCAATCACGACCTCGTCACCCTCCCGTCGCACCCACATGTCATGGGTCGTGTCGTAGAGCAGGCCGTCAGGTACGACGCCACGGAAGGGGTTGCGGCTCATCGACCTCTTCAGTAGCCGCTACCGGACGCGACGGCGTGGATGACGCCGCAGGCCACGCGCTTGCCCGAATTGCCGGCGGGCTGCGACTTGAAGTCATCCGGATCGGCATGGATTACCACGCTGCGCTTGAGGATGCCGCCGGAGCTTTCCGTCAGCGACAGCATGTCCAACTCGGCGGAGAGCGTGGCCTTGCCGGCACTGTCGGTCATCAGATTGGGCATGTCGCCGGCATGGCGCTCGCTGCCGCCGTGGTGGCCGTGCGACTTGGCGCCAGGGTTGAAGTGTCCCTTGGCGCTGCTGGCGTCAGGCGCGCTGCAATCGCCGGCTTCGTGCACATGGAAACCATGCTCGCCCGGCGTCAGCCCGGCGATGCGGGCCTCGACGCGAATCTTCTGGCCGACGGTTTGAAAACTGACCGTGCCGCTGACCGTGCTGCCGGAGCGCGATTCGAGCGTCGCTTCGGCTTTGGGACCGGTGCTTTCCATGCTTGCACAGGCGGCGAGCAGGGCGGTTACGGAGGCGAGACAAATGATGCGAGTCGTGCTGTAGAGGGTGCGGTTCGTTTGCATGAAGCTCTCCTTGGTTGGGTTGGCGGAAAAGAGCGGGAGTCGAACCCACCAAGGACCGCATGGCGGCCCCTGCCGGTTTTGAAGACCGGCCGTCCCACCGGGGAACGTTCTCTTCCGTTGTTCGTTTTTAGTTGTTGATCCATGCGTGGGTCGAACCGATGCCGCGCAATACGTGCTCGTCACGCACGCGGCGAGTGTAGCCGATGC
>JAPLQZ010000309.1 GCA_026399415.1 Rhodocyclales bacterium
GCTGGCGCCGCCCTTCCAGAACATCAGCTTGGACATGAAACCTTTGTCGTCATCCTTTTTCTTGCTGTCCAGCCCCGGATCGACATAGCGCACGAAATACAGTCCCAGCGAGCGGTCGCGATCCTCGACCGTAAAACCGACACGATCCAGCGCCAGACCCACGCGCCGCCAGGCCCGGTCAAAGGGTTCTTCGAGCAGCAAGGCGCCCGCGCCATCCTTCGCCCGGGAAAGTTTGGCGCGCTCCTCGCGCTGATCGGCCGCGACCATCGTCTTGGCCCGGGATTCCTCGACGCCGAGACGCACCATCAAGCGCCGCAGCATCTCGGCTTCAAGTTCAGGGTCGGCTGGACGTGGCTGCCACTTGGTATCGCTCTTGCCCTCGTTGACAAATATCTCGTACATGCCGCGATGGCTGATGTAGATCTCCACCGTGCCGGCTTCGGCGCCTTTTTCCAGGCGGGTGCGGAACTTGTCCCGTTCGGCGGTCGAATAAAGACTGTCGAAGACTTTGCCGATGGTGCCGCGAATGATGTCCTGCGGCAGCTTGGCGCGGTTCTCGGCCCAATCGGTTTCCATGATCCCGGCTTCCGGTATTTCCACATTCACCAGAAAACCGAGTTCCTGCCAGAACTCCTTGACTTCAGGCCAGAGTTTTGCCGGAACACCGCCGACCACCAGCCAGCGTTGCGTGCCGGAACGCTCGATACGCATCTTGTCGACCTGCGGCAGCAGATCCTGGGCGGTAGTGGTACGCGCCTGCCCGGACCGCTCGTTTGAGTAGGCCGAGTAGGTGGCGGAACCCTTGCTGGCGGAAACATCCGGAACCACGTAACGCTCATCGCGGCTCTGCTGCGTCAGGTCGGGAGGAATCTCCAGCGGCGGCAGCTTTCCGGCAGATTTGTATTCGATCTTCTTGGATTCCGGAAGGATGCTGCCGATGTTGCCGCTACAGCCGGCAATCAAGCCGATCAGCAGCAATGACACGGACCAGGACAACAGTGAGGATGAACGATTCATTGAGTATCAGCTTCCTTGTTGAAGAACGATTCCGGCTTCACGCATGGCCACGCGCAGACGCTCGTGGAACTCCGGCGAAAGGGGCGTCAGCGGCAAGCGGATGCCGCCGCCGATCAGCCCCATCTGCTGCGCGGCCCACTTCACCGGGATCGGGTTGGCTTCGTGAAACAGATTGCGATGCAATCCAAGCAAGCGGAAATTCGTCTCGCGCGCCGTTGCCAGATCGCCGGCGATGGCCGCCGCGCACATCCGGTGCATGAGGGCCGGCGCGACATTTGCGGTGACCGAAATGGATCCCTTGCCGCCCAGCAGCATCAAGGCGATGGCTGTGGCATCGTCACCGCTGAACACGCTGAAGCCAGCCGGGGCGCGCTTCAAAAGGTCCGAACCGCGCTCGATATTGGCGGTCGCGTCCTTGATGCCTACGATACCGGGCACCTGCGCCAGACGCAGAGTGGTGTCGGTGGCAAGATCGGCCACCGTACGCCCCGGCACGTTGTACATGATCATCGGCAGATCGACCGCTTCGGCAATCGCCTTGAAATGCCGAAAAAGCCCTTCCTGCGTCGGCTTGTTGTAGTAGGGTACGACCGACAGGTGCGCATCGGCGCCGGCCTGCCGGGCGAACTCAGCCAGCTCAATGGCCTCCGCTGTCGAGTTGGCGCCGGTACCGGCAATCACGGGGATGCGACCGGCAACATGCTTGACCGTCGTTTCGATCAGCGCGCAATGCTCGTCGTAATCCACCGTCGGCGATTCACCGGTGGTGCCGACAATCACGACACCGTCGGAGCCTTCGGTGATATGCCAGTCGAGCAGGCGCTGCAATGCCGGCAGGTCGAGCGAACCGTCGTCCTGCATCGGCGTAAGTATGGCGGGAATGGAACCCTGTATGGTCTTCATGAACGTATCCGAAACTGAATGCCGAAAACGGCAGCCAAATGAGTGCGAAAGAAGGTGAATTCTAACTGATGGCCATCCCCAGGCACATCCTGCAATGCCGTCTTACAAATCAGCCAGAGCCTTGATGTGTGTGACGACACTGCGGGCCAGCGCAGAGAGCGCGTAACCGCCCTCCAGCAGGGACACGATGCGCCCGTTGGCAAACTCGCCGGCCACCTGCTTGATCTGTTCCGTTACCCAGGCATAGTCCGACTCGACCAGTCCCAGCGAGGCCATGTCATCCTCGTAATGAGCATCAAAGCCGGCCGAGATGAAGATCATTTCCGGCTGAAACTGCCGCAAGCGCGGCAGCCATATGTCGGAGACCACCTGCCGGAACTCGTCGCCGCGGGTTCCGGCGGGCAGCGGCACATTGCACATGTTAGACGCCGGATTTTCGGTTCCGCAATAGGGATAAAACGGATGCTGAAAAATTCCCGTCATCAAAACGTGCGGGTCGCCGGCAAATATTTCTTCCGTACCGTTGCCATGATGTACGTCGAAATCGACGATCGCCACCCGCGACAGACCCCACGCCTCGAGCGCATGCCGCGCAGCCACGGCTACATTGTTCAAGAAACAGAAACCCATCGCCTTCGCCCGTTCGGCATGATGGCCCGGCGGGCGTACTGCGCAAAAGGCGGTCTGCACTTCGCCACGCATCACCAGATCGGTGGCGTAACAGCCAGCGCCAGCCGAGCGCAGGGCGGCCCGGAGGGTACCCGGCGACATCGCCGTATCTGGATCGAGATGGACGATGCCGTGTGCCGGACTGCTGCTGTGCAAGTGGTCGATATAGTTTCGCGGATGCACGCGCAGCAACTGCTCCACATCCGCCAGCGGCGCATCGTGGAACTGGAGATAGTTATCAAGCCCGGAGGCAATCAGACGATCGTTGATGGCCCCCAGCCGGTCCGGGCATTCCGGATGGTGGGTTCCCATGTCGTGCTGCCAGCAGTCGCGGTGGGTAATGAAGGCGGTGGTTGTCATGACGGGTGTCTTGCCTGATGACTTACAATGCGGCGCAGTGGCATATTATCCATCAAAGCCTGCGGAAAACCCCGACCCCATGCGACTCCCGGAACTTGAGGCCATCCAGGCCGACGTCAACCGCATCATCCTCGGCAAGGAGCGGCCCATCAGCCTCTCGCTGGCCTGCCTGCTGGCACGCGGGCACCTGCTCATTGAAGATCTGCCAGGCGTCGGCAAGACCGTCCTGGCCCATACGCTGGCCCGCGTATTGGGTCTGGATTTTCAACGCATCCAGTTCACCAGCGACATGCTGCCGGCGGATATTCTTGGCGTTTCGATCTTCGACCGCGACAGCGGCACGTTCCATTTTCATCCGGGTCCGATCTTCAGCCAGGTGGTGCTGGCCGACGAGATAAATCGCGCCACGCCGAAGGCGCAAAGCGCATTGCTGGAAGCGATGGAGGAACGACAGGTGACGGCGGAGGGAAAAACCCGCGCCTTGCCCGAGCCCTTTTTTGTGATTGCCACACAGAATCCGACACATCAGATCGGCACTTTCCCGCTGCCTGAATCCCAGCTTGACCGCTTCCTGCTGAAGATAGAACTCGGCTACCCCGACCCGGCGGCCGAGCGCGAACTTCTTGCGGGCGCCGACCGACGCCAGATGGTCGCCCATCTGGCCCCGCGAATAACGCCGCAGCGGTTGCTTGAACTGCAGGAGATGGCGCGCCAGGTGCACGCATCGCCGGCCCTGATCGACTACGTCCAGGCCCTGGCAGCACACACGCGAACGGCAGCGCGCTGGCAGGCCGGCCTGTCGCCGCGCGCCTGCCTGGCACTGCTGGCGGTGGCGCGCGCCTGGGCATTGCTCGATGGCCGTGACCACGTGTTGCCCGAAGATGTGCAAGCCGTGCTGCCTGGCGTTATCGCCCATCGCCTGAGGCCCGCCGATGACACCGCACGCACCGACGTCGAGGCCGTCGCCGCAGCCTTGATCGAGACCGTCCCGCTGCCGTAATAGCCAATGCCGGCTTCCCTGCGCCACCGGCTGCACGAAACATTCGTCCGCTGGGCGTTGCGCGTGCGTCCGCCGGAACCGGCTCCGATCGTGCTCACCCAGCGCCGCGTCTATGTCCTGCCGACGCGAGCCGGTTTGGCCTACGCCACGGCGCTCGGCGTCATTCTGCTCGGCGCGATGAACTACAACCTGAGCCTGGGACACGCCCTGGTGTTCCTGCTGGCGGGGCTGGGTATCGTCGCCATCCTCCATACCTTCCGCAATCTGGTGCTCGTCGCGATTCGCCCGGGCCGCTGCGAACCCGTATTCGCCGGCAGCCTGGCCCAGTTCGATCTGGTACTGGAGAACCGGCGCTCCGATGCGCGCACCTGCCTGCCAGCACGGTGGCCACGCTGGATGTCCACGCCAAAAAACGCGGCTGGCTGCCCATGCCGCGCTTCACCATCGAGACCACCTGGCCGCTGGGTCTGGTGCGTGCCTGGAGCTATGCCGTTCCCGACCTCAACTGCCTGATCTACCCGAAACCGGCGGCCAAAGCGCCGCCCCTGCCGTGGAGCGGTGCATCGGCGCGAGGGTCGACCAGGGACGGCCGCGGCGCAGATGACTTTTCCGGTCTGCGCAACCATCAGGTGGCCGATCCGCCGCGCCATGTCGCGTGGAAGGCGGTCGCCCGTCAGCAGGATGGTCCGCTGCTGACCAAGCTGTTCGAGGGAGCGGCAGCGCAACAACTCTGGTTGGACTGGGAAGCGCTGCCGGACGCCATCGATAGCGAACAGCGCCTGTCCATTCTTGCCCGCTGGATTCTCGATGCCGATGCGGCGGGACTCGCCTGGGGTTTGCGAATACCCGCGGTACGCCTTGTCCCCGACAACGGACCGGCGCAACTCAGCGCCGGCCTGCGCGCGCTGGCGCTGCACGATCATGGCGCGCGTTAACCGCCCCGTCAGCCGCCGCCAGGCCTGGTGGCTGCTGGCAACCGCGCTGGCAGCCTGCCTGCCGCTTGTGCCTCAGCTTCCGCTGTGGCTCTCGCTTGCCGCGGCAATTGCATTCGGCTGGCGTGCCGCGCTGACCTGGCGCCAATGGCGCTTGCCACCGCGCTGGCTGCTGGTCCTGCTGGTCATCGCCGGTACGGTGGGGGTCTTCCTGCAGTACAGAACCATAGTCGGCCGCACGCCAGGAGTAGCACTGCTGGTGGTCTTTCTCGCGCTCAAACTGCTCGAACTGCGCGCCGCCCGCGATGCGGTGGCAACGGCGCTGCTGTGTTACTTCCTGGTCCTCGGCCAGTTCCTGTTCACCCAGACCATCCCAACCGCGTTGCTGGCGTGTCTGACCGTGCTGATCACTACCGCCGCCCTGCTGGCGGCCAGCGATGATCGCCCGCAATTGCAGCGACAGTTGAGTCGGGCCGGACTGATGCTGGCGCAGGCTCTGCCGTTCATGCTGCTGCTGTTCGTGCTGTTTCCTCGCGTGCAGGGGCCGTTGTGGGGTATTCCGCAGGATCGCTTTTCCGCTGTCTCGGGTTTGTCCGACAGCATGTCGCCCGGTTCGATTGCGCAACTCTCGCAGTCGGATGCAATCGCGTTCCGGGTCCAGTTCAAGGGTCCGCTGCCACCGCAGTCGCAGCTCTACTGGCGCGGCCCGGTGATGCCCTCCTTCGACGGCCGCACCTGGCGGGTGGCACAAACTCTGGGCGCCTATCCCGAAGTGCCGTACACCGGACTCGGCGCCGCGGTGGATTACGAAGTGACGCTGGAGCCGCATGGAAAATTCTGGTTGTTTGCGCTGGAACTGCCTGCCACATTGCCGCCGGACAGCGCATTGACCAGCGACTATCAACCCGTCGCGCGCCAGGCCGTACGCAACCGCATGCGCTACGCGCAACGTGCCTGGCCCGAGGCAATCGCCGGAGCGGACGAAGCTCCGAACATTTTGCGCAGCGCGCTGGCACTGCCGAAAGATGGCAACCCGCGCATGCGTGCCATCGGCGCGGCCTGGAGCACGCAGTACGGAGCCGACGGCGCGGCGATCCTCGCCGCCGCGGAGGACTTGTTCCGTCAGCAATTCCTGATCTACACGCTGAACCCGCCGCTGCTCGGCGCCGACATAGTGGACGAGTTTCTGTTCGATACCCGGCGCGGCTTCTGCGAACACTTCGCTGCCGCCTTTGTCTTCGCCTTGCGCGCCGGAGGCGTGCCGGCGCGAGTGGTGGCTGGTTATCAGGGCGGCGAAGTGAATCCGGTGGACGGCTATCTGGTGGTGCGACAGTACGATGCTCACGCCTGGGCCGAGGCCTGGATTGCCGGACGCGGCTGGGTGCGCATCGATCCGACGGCGATTTCCGCGCCAAGCCGCATCAACAGCAATTTCAC
>JAPLQZ010000095.1 GCA_026399415.1 Rhodocyclales bacterium
CCGCCGCGTTTTTACGACCGGCTGCAAAACGCCGGCATCGAGCCCGACGACAGCGAGGACGTGCGGCTCAACAAGTCGCTGCTGATGCTGGCGACCGGCATGGCCAGCGTGGCCATCATGGTTTGGGTGACGATCTACTCCTTCCTCGGGCCTCAATTCTCGATCAACGTACCCCTTGCGTTCCAGCTCTTGCTGGTGGGCAACATGCTCTTCTACATCAAGTCGCGGAACTTCGATTTTTTCCGCGTCAGCCAACTCGGGTTGTTTCTGTTCCTGCCCTTCGTCGCACATTGGAGTGGCGGCACCATCATTACCACCAGCGGCGTTTTGCTTTGGGCCCTGCTCGCCCCTGTTGGCGCCATCCTGTGCATCGGCGTTAGGCAATCGGTGGGCTGGTTCATTGCATGGGTCGTACTGACCGCCCTGTCCGGCGCCGTCGATTTTTATCTCTCCGATTCGGTGATCGCGCCGAAGATCATCGTGCCGATCCGCACTACCATCGTCTTCTTTGCGCTCAACTTCATTTCAATATCGACCATCATCTACATGCTGTTGCGTCTTTCGATAGCGGAAAAGCGCCGAATTCAGGAAAGTCTTGAAGACGCCCACCAGCAGATCCAGGTCGAGCAAGAGCGATCCGAGAGACTGTTGCTCAACATCCTTCCCGCCCCGGTGGCGGAGCGGCTGAAAAACTCGAACCAGACGATCGCCGATGGTTTTGCCGATGTCACGGTGATGTTCGCCGACATCGTGAACTTCACCCAGGTGGCCTCCAACATGTCGCCATCGCAGGTGTTCGCCATGTTGAACCGGATCTTTTCCGCACTGGACGAACTGGCCGACGAATATGGCCTGGAAAAAATCAAGACCATAGGCGATGCCTACATGGTTGCCGGCGGGCTGAATGACGATTTGGCCGACTATACGGCCGCGATCGCGGACATGGCGGTGTCGATGCGCGACTTGCTGCGGCGCGACTTCTCGGTCAATGCCTCGCACCTTGAAGTTCGCATTGGCATCGGCACCGGCCCGATTGTCGCCGGCGTACTGGGAAAGAAGAAATTCATCTACGACCTCTGGGGCGACACGGTGAACATTGCCAGCCGCATTACCGCGGAAGGCGTGCCCGGCATGATCCAGTGCGACACCATGACCTACCATCGCCTGGCGGCAAGCTTTGATTTTCACGAACCCCAAACGATCTACCTCAAGGGCAAGGGAAACATGACGGTGTATCGACTGATTGGCCGCAAAGGCGCGGCGCACGAGGAAGAAATCTAGGGCCTGTTTCCGCGCGGGAAGACGACTCCACCTGAAATTGTTTCAGGTCTCCAGCGTCAGCCGAAAGCAGACCCGACCGGCCCGATTCTCGGCCAGTTCCAGCCGGTATCCCGCGGCTTGCGCGTAGCGTGCCGCGTGATAGAGCCCGATCCCATAGCCGCTCTGCGAGGACACGGGGCCGACAAACAGGCTGGCCGCGATGGCCTCCGCCATGGCCGAGCCGTTGTCACAAACCATCAGTTCGAAGCCCCCGTCATTGCGTATCAGCTCAAGCTGCAAGCGAAGATGCGGTTCGCGCAAATGTTTTTCGGCGGCGTTGCGGATCAGGTTGTCGGTGACACCGGAAAACACCTCGGCAGGAATTTCGCCGGTAATCGGAGTCTCCGCTTTGAAAGTTATCCACTTCAGTGCTGCCATTCGCTGGCGAAGTTCTCGCCACCACTCCGCAGCGGCCACCCGATGGGCCGTCGACAGGTTTTGCGGCGCATTGAGTTTGGCCAAAGTCTCGCCCAGGCGATCGGTAATTGCCGGCAACTGGCGACGCAACAGCGATTTGTACTCCAGTGACGACTCGGCGCCCGGTTCAATGCCCGCCGAGCACAGCGTATTCAGCGACTGCAGAAGGTTCTTCACGTCATGCGTGAGCCTCGCCCCGGTCTCGTGAATGGCCTGCATGTAAGACAATTGCTTGAGGGCCAAAGCGCGCTTTTTGTCGCCGTGAAACTGGGCAAGCACTTGTGCCAGCAAGTTGCAGTGCCAGATCAGCGTCGGCGAGAGCGCGAGTGCCGTATAGAGCACGAGAACCATGCCGTCGTGGCTGAACTCCCAACGGCGACCGCCGGTCACGCCAAAGTGCCCGCGGCTCCTGCCGGCGATCCATTCGCCGCCCGTCACCCAGGGCAGTCGCTGCGCAATTTCGCCGCACGCCTGCTCGACGAAAAGCTGTGGATCATCTTCGCGCAACGCCAGATTGGCCAAGGCCTGCAACCACTCCTCAACCGGCAGGCCGATCGATGTCACGTGGCGCGAAAACAGGGCACCGATTCCGGAAATGCCCGAGTGCGGATTCCACGCTAGGCCAAGCAGCAACAGGATCATGCCCATGGTCAGCAAGGCTTGCAGCAGGGCCTCGGCATAGTCGCTGCCAAACAGCAGCATGGCCGCCAGGCTACCCAGCATCAATACCGCCAGCAGCAGAAAGACGAACAGGCTGGAAACAAAATCCACGACTTCACGCGCGCCGCCGGTTTCCTGCCCCTGCGGCAGAAAAGCCATCACCACCAGAAGCAGGGGCAGCCCGAAATATCCAAGCGCGAGTATCTGTTGCGGCGGTCTGGCCATCGACACGGCCAGCGGAGCTGCCATCAGCAACAGCGCCACCACCAGAAAAGCCAGCGCCAGAAGGTAGAAAAGACGCGGGGCGCGAGCGCCGAACAACAGCACCTTGCCGCCGACAATACCTGCCAGCATCATGATCCACAGGGCGATAATCCAGCCTTTGAGGAAGACGCCGACAAGCAGAACCACTCCAGCCAGAACCAGCAGCGAAGTCACCGACAAGCGCTGCTCGGCGTGCACGAAGGGCTGCCAGAGCATGAACACGCCCAGATGAACGACAAACAATGTTCTGCCGAACATCGTTTCCGGCCCCTGCCAAAGAACCAGGAACAATGCCACCAACATCGCCAGCAGCAATCCGCGCCGCAGCGCAATCAGCCGCGAAGGCAGCGTTGAAGAAGGAGAGAAAATCGACACGCGACGGAGTTTACAAATTGGCCGGGATGCAGGGAGGGTAGCCTGATTCTAGCCATTCAGGCCCCGGGAAATCTGCCAGATAGCTGACGAACCTGTCCAATAATCGACAGATGCCGTTCGAATTTTCCTAAAATTTAATAACAACATATTGATTAATATAATATAAATATGTTGGCACCAATCATGCTTTAGCTATTGCACCAAACAACAACCCCAAGGGGGAGATGATCATGAAAAGCAAACAGTCGGGTTTTACCCTGGTCGAAATCGCCATCGTGCTGGTCATTATCGGCCTGCTGCTGGGCGGGGTGCTGAAGGGCCAGGAACTCATCAACAGCGCCAAGGTGAAGAACTTCGCCACGGACTTCCGCAATATTCCGCTGTTCATTTATGGCTACCAGGACAAGTACAAGGCGTTGCCGGGCGACCACGCGACGGTTACCACGGCCATTACCGGGTCAACCAAAGCAACCACGCCGACAACATCTGGCGGGAACGCTTGCGTGGCCAGTCTCTGTCAGGGTAACGGCGTCATCGACGGCAAATGGGATACAGTCACCGTTACCGACGAAACGGCGCTGTTCTGGCAGCACGCACGGCTGGCAGGCCTGGCGGCCGGTCCCACCTCAACCGCTGATGCAACCTATTTTCCGACCAACGCCGACGGCGGCCGTATCGGCATCGAGAGCGGCTCGGCGGCCACCGGTGGCGCCTATATCAGCGGCATGACGCCGACCTACATGCTCTGCTCATCGGGCATCCTCGGCAAGTACGCCAAGCAACTCGACACGACGCTGGATGACGGCAACACGGCGACCGGTTCGATGCGCGTAGTTACGGCTACGCACACTCGCGGCAACGCAGCAGTTGCGACGACATCGGTCGATGACTCCAGTTCGTTTATCGTCTGCATGGGTCTCTGATCCCGACCCGCGCAACGGCGCTGAAAGCCCGCTTCGGCGGGCTTTTTTCTGCCCGCTCCCATGCCATCAAGCGTCGCTCGCCTTCCTGCCATACTTGCGCTGGCGGCAGTCTGGCTGCTGACCCATCGCTATTTCGGCATCCATCACGACGGCCTGTTTTATGCCGCACAGGCCCTGGCCCATGCTGATCCGTCCGCATTTCGGCACGACCTGTTTTTCGCCTTCGGCTCGCAGGATGACTACAGCCTGTTCGGCCGGATCCATGCCTGGCTGACCGGCTTGCTGGGGCCGGGCCGGGCCGCCCTGCTGCTGCTGGTAACGGCCCATCTGGTCTGGGCGCTGGCGGCCTACGCCATTGCACGGCAATGGCTGAGCGGCCTGTTCCTGTGGATCGGCCTCGCGCTGGTCTTCGCGCTGCCACGCGACTACGGCGCGCAAGGCGGCCTCCATCAGGGCCTCTTCCACTATGCGGAGAACTTCCTCACCGCCCGCAGCTGGGCGGAAGCGCTGGTGCTGGCAGGCATTGCCGCCAGCCTTCGCGGTCATCGCTGGACTGCGCTTGCCGCACTCGCCGCCGGGTTTCTTTGCCACCCCATCATCGCCCTGCCCGGGGTGGTTTTCTTCGTGGTTTTTCATGCGCAGCCAGGCGCTCGGCAGGTGGCGTTGCTGGCACTTGCCGCCGCAGCGGCGGCGTTCGCCCTGCCGGGCATGGATGCCGACTGGCTCGCCATCGTGCGTCACCGTGCGCCGTTTGTTCTGCTGGATAGCTGGGAGTGGGGCGAACTAGTCGAGCCCTTCACCTGGATCGGGATTCTGCTGGCCGCCGCAACCGCGACTGCTTTGCCGATAAGGCGCGCCTGCCTGTCCCTGGCGCTGACCGTGGCGACCGGTTTCTATCTTGCCCTGCTTGGCGTCGCGACCCACGCCACGCTACTGATCCAGGCGCAACCCTGGCGCAGCCTGTGGCTGATCAAGGTCGCCGCCCTGCTTGCGCTGACGGAAATGATCGCCCGGCGCTGGCACCGGTCCGCTGCCGACCGCTGGCTGCTGGCGGGTCTGATCGCCGCGGCGATGACCGCCAACACGCTGGGCGGACCGGTGGCGCTGCTGCTGGCAGGCATGGCTCGCTTCGGCTGGCGCAATGGCGCACCGCCCGGGTTGCCGCGATGGCTGCCGCTGGTCGGTGGCACCACACTGGCGCTGGTTCTGCTGGAGTCCGCTCTTGCTCTTTTGCAGCAGTTGGCATATCTGGCGGAACGGTTGCAGGAATGGGCCAACCCCGCCAGCCATATGCCGCCGGGCGATCCGGCGGCTTTTCTGCAGGGACCGCTGGCGATCTTGCTGCCAGTGGGCCTGGCGCTTCTGCTACGGGCCCATTTCCGTTACCCGAAAGCCGCCGTTCTGGCTACTTTGCTTTGTCTGGCAGTCTCGGCTGCCGGCTGGTACCGTGCCAATGACATGCTGCAGACCACGTTGTATTCCGCTGTGCCGCAAAGACCTTTCGGCGAGTTGATCGCCCGCAACGACACGGTCTACTGGCAAAACAACTTCCTCTACACATGGTTTCTGCTGCGGCAGGGAAACTACGCGTCCAAGCAGCAAAGTGTCGGCGTTGTCTTTTCGCGCGCAACCGCCATGGAATCTACCCGACGGCTGGCGCGGCTCGCGGCCTTCGGCTCGACTGACACCGACTTGCCGGCCGGCAAGAAAGCGGGACACCCGGCGACGCGGGCGGACCTGGTCGAACTCTGCGCGGATCGAGTGCTGGACAAGGTGGTCGTGAACCATCGCATCGAAGACATGGAGGCGCCGCAATGGCTCGACCCGCTAAGCGCCGCGCACTGGTTCCTCTATCGCTGCGCCGACTTCAGGGACGCGCCCGCAGTGAGTAATGCTGTTCGCGCATCTCACGCAGACGCTTGATCACCTTGTGCATCGGGATGCCGGACAGCGCCAATGCATGGGTCGCCAGCATCACGCTCGATTCGAGGGCTTCCGGCACCACTTCGGCGGCACCTGCGGCATAGAGTTTTTCCACGTCATCCTGCTCTCTGGCCCGCGACATGACGACCACTGCGGCGGCTAGCAGCAGCAAAATGAGGAGCAGTGTGGTGGTCATGGAAGAGACGAGGGAAGAAGCGGGCGCGGTTGCTATAATTTGGCTCCATCATGATAAACACCATGACCCGATGAACCAAGCCGTCAAGCCTCCCGAATTTTCGTCAACGGTTCGCGCCCATGACGATGATCGCGCCGTGATCATGGGCCGCCAGGTGCTGGAAATTGAAGCGGCGGCAGTCGCAGCGCTGGCCCGGCGACTGGGGAGTGAATTTCGCGCCGCCGTGGCGCTGATACTCGAAAGCCGCGGTCGCGTGGTCGTCAGCGGCATCGGCAAGTCCGGCCATATCGCCCGCAAGCTGGCCGCCACCTTCGCCAGCACCGGCACCCCGGCCTATTTCGTCCATGCCGCCGAAGCCGTGCACGGCGATCTGGGCATGATCACCCGTGATGACGTGCTGATCGCCATATCCAATTCCGGCGAGAACGACGAATTGATGACCATCGTGCCGCTGGTCAAGCGACTCGGCGGCAAGCTGATCGCCATCACCGGCAACGAGACGTCCTCTCTGGCCAATGAAGCCGACATCCATCTCGATGCCCGCGTCGATCAGGAAGCCTGCCCGCTGAATCTGGCGCCAACCGCCAGCACCACGGCCGCGCTGGCGCTGGGCGATGCGCTCGCCGTGGCTCTGCTCGACGCGCGCGGCTTCTCGGCCTCCGATTTCGCCCGTTCCCACCCCGGCGGCGTGCTGGGCCGCAAGCTGCTGACCCATGTCGGCGACGCAATGCAAGTCGATGTGCCGACGCTTGCCGAAAATGTCTCGGTCCCCGTCGCGCTGGCGGCAATGACACGAGGCGGCATGGGCATGGCGGTAGTGCTTGATGCGGCCGGGAAGATCACCGGCATCTTTACCGACGGCGACCTGCGGCGCGCCATGGAGCGCCTGGGTGACTTGCGCTCGACGCCGGTTGCCGAGGTCATGACGCGCCATCCGCGCAGCATTGGCGCCCGTCGCCTCGCGGTTGAGGCGGTGGAGATGATGGAAGCCAACAAGATCAACCAGTTGCTGGTACTCGATGACGCCGACGTGCTTTGCGGCGCACTGAACATGCACGACCTGTTCCGGGCGAAAGTGGTCTGATGACCCGTGCCACCGACAAGGCAGCCGGAATCGTCCTGATGGGATTTGACGTGGACGGCGTGCTCACCGATGGCACGCTCTACTTCAGTTCCCGGGGCGACGAGATCAAGGCCTTCTCCAGCCTCGACGGCCATGGCCTGAAGATGTTGCAGCGGGCCGGAGTCGAGGTGGCGATCATCAGCGGGCGTAGTTCGCGGGCGCTTGAACTGCGCGCCGGAAATCTTGGCGTTGCAGAACTGCACATGGGCGTCGAAGACAAGCGGGCCCTGCTGACGGGGCTTGCGGCGCAACGCGGTATCGATCTTTCGCAAACCGGCTACATGGGCGACGACGTGGTGGATCTGCCAATCCTTCGCGCCTGCGGCTTTTCCGCCACGGTGGCCGACGGCCACAGCGAAGTCCTTTCGCGTGTCGATTACGTCGCGACCAAGAGCGGCGGTTGCGGCGCCGTGCGCGAAGTCTGCGACCTGATCCTTCGTGCCCAGGGCAAGTGGGATGCGGCCATGAAGGAATATCTGACATGAAGGATCGCACCGCCTCGCTGTTTCCATTGGCCATGCTGCTACTGCTGGCCGCGCTCACTTTCTGGCTCAACCGGGTGATCGAGGGCGACAATCCGCGCGGCCCGCAGCGGCACGATCCCGACTACTGGGTAGAGCGCTTCGAGGTGCGTCGCTTCGACATCGATGGCAAACTGCAACATACCGTCATCGCCGACAACCTCCTGCATTATCCGGACGACGACACGACGATCGTCACCACGCCGCACATCACCTATCACCAGCAGCCGCCAACCGAAATTTTTGCCCGCATGGCTTACATCGGCAGGGATGGCAAGGAAGTCGATCTGGTCGATGAGGTACAGGTCATTCGTAACGGCGCAACGGACGATTCGCGTCCCACGGTGCTTGAAACCAGAACACTGAAGGTCTTCCCCGATGACGAAAGGGGACACACCAATGATCCGGTTGTCATTACGCAGGGCATGAGCGTCATGCACGGCACCGGGCTCGACATTGACAACAGATCCGGCATCACGGTCCTGCATGGCCGCGTTACCGGCACCCTCCATCGCAACCGGACCGAGACACCATGAAACCTTTTCTTCGACTTGCCACCGTTGCCGGCATTGCCGGCCTCATGCTTGCTGCAACTTTGGCAAGGGCGGAAAAAGCCGACCGCGACAAGCCGGTCAATATCGAAGCTGACCGGGTCTCCGTCGATGACGTGAAGAAGGTGCAGATCTTTGAAGGCAACGTGCAACTGGTCAAGGGCACGCTGATCATCCGCGCCGAGCGCATCGTCGTCACCCAGGACGATGACGGCTATCAG
This sequence comes from Rhodocyclales bacterium, assembly GCA_026399415.1. Taxonomy (GTDB): domain Bacteria; phylum Pseudomonadota; class Gammaproteobacteria; order Burkholderiales; family Rhodocyclaceae; genus Sulfuritalea. The sequence continues at coordinate 8,495 of JAPLQZ010000095.1, forward strand.
CGCGGCGTCGCTACCGGCACCGCCGGCATGCCACCGCGCTTCCGCCAGAAACGTGAGGGCCAGGACGACTATATCGAGGGCGAGGGCGAGCGCATCGAGCACGATGCCAGGGCGGAAAAGACCGAGTTCTTCAATCGCGCCTGGGTCAAGAGCGGCCTCGACGAGGTTCGCGGCCAGTTCATTTCCTATGACGCCAGGACTGAAAAATACTTCGTCACCAGCGGACCCAACGGCACCCGTGCCCAACCCGGCAGCAGCGAGCGCGTGCGCGCCGTGATCCAGCCGAAGAACAAGGATGCCGGTGCCGCTGTAGCGACGCCGGCACCCTCGGCGTCACTCCGCCCGACCGGCGCGATAGCTCCCGCGCTGAAAGGCGCTCAGAACATCGGTGCAACCCGTCAGGAGACAGCACGGTGAGTTACGCAAACATCATCGTCGAAACGCGCGGTAAGGTCGGGCTCATCACGCTCAACCGGCCCAGGGCCATGAATGCTCTCAACGACCAGCTGATCGACGAAATCGGCGTCGCCCTGGATGGCTTCGAAGCCGATGAGAATATCGGCTGCATGGTCCTCACCGGCTCGGACAAGGCCTTCGCCGCCGGCGCCGACATCGGCGCCATGGCCGGCTGGGACTTCATGGATGTGTACCAGGCCAATTACATCAGCCGCAACTGGGACCGCATCGCCCGCTGCCGCAAGCCTATCATTGCCGCAGTGGCGGGTTTCGCGCTGGGCGGCGGCTGCGAACTGGCGATGATGTGCGACATGATCTACGCCGCCGACACCGCCAAATTCGGCCAGCCGGAGATCAAGCTCGGCATCCTTCCCGGCGCCGGCGGCACCCAGCGCCTGCCGCGCGCGGTGAGCAAGGCCAAGGCCATGGACATGTGCCTCACCGCCCGCTTCGTCGATGCCCAGGAGGCCGAGCGCGCCGGTCTGGTGGCGCGCATCATCGCCGCCGACAAACTGCTCGAAGAAACCCTGGCGGCGGCGGCAACCATCGCCGGCTTCTCGTTGCCGGTAGTGATGATGATCAAGGAATCGGTCAATCGGGCCTACGAATCCGGCCTGCAGGAAGGACTGCTGTTCGAGCGCCGCACCTTTCATTCGGCCTTCGCCCTGGCCGACCAGAAGGAAGGCATGGCGGCCTTCGTCGAAAAGCGAAAACCGGTCTTCGGCAACCGCTGAGATCTGTTTCGCATCGCAACATCAAAGGCCTTTACTGGCCTTTTTTGTTTTATTCAACATACTGTTTATATTGGCATATATTTCAACAAACAAGTTTTTGTTGCGTTGCACCACAAAAGTCTTGACATGGTGATTTTCACACCTATAATACGAACCATGATGCACTGCACCATCGCCCCGGCAAAGAGGGGTGAGCGACGAACAAGACATTTTATTTACCGACCTTTTCGACACCATCCTTAGGAGATCACCATGAACGCCACCACCGAACAATTCGCCAGCGCCAACAAGGCCAACGTAGAAACCCTGCTGACCATTGCCAACACGGCATTCGCCAGCGCCGAGCGCCTTGCTGCACTCAACCTCAACACCGCCCGCGCCATGCTGGAAGACAGCGTTGCCAGCGCCAAGGCCCTGCTCGCCGTCAAGGACGTGCAGCAACTGGTCGCCATGCAAACCACGCTGGCTCAGCCCGCTGTTGAAAAGGCCGTTGCCTACTCGCGCAGCGTGTATGAGATCGCCACCCAGACCCAGGAAGAACTGTCCAAGGTCGTCGAAGGCCAGTTCTCCGAAATCAACAAGAATGTATCTTCCGCCCTCGACAAGGCTGTCAAGAACGCCCCGGCCGGTTCCGATGTCGCCGTGGCTGCCGTGAAGTCGGCGATTGCCGCCGCCAACTCGGCCTATGACAGCATGACCAAGGCTGCCAAGCAAGTCGCCGAAATCGCTGAAGCCAACGTCGCTGCCGCCACCACCGCTACCGTCAAGGCTGTCGGCAACGGCGCTGCTGCACCGAAGGCCCGCAAAGCCGCCTAAGCGACTTTCGTAACGTCTCCTCCTCCGGCCCCGCAAAAGGGCTGGTTTCAGACCCGGTGCCCCAAAAGCATCGGGTCTTTTTTATGTCTCCGCGGGATGCGGAGACGGTATCCAAGAGTCGGCGCTAACGGGACGGCGATTACAGCGCGCGCAATCGTTCACCCGCCGCCGCCAGCGTTGCCTCGTTCTTGGCAAAGCAAAAGCGGATCACGCGCTGATCTTCGCCATCCGGATTGAATACCGAAACGGGAATCGCCGCGACGCCGTGTTCCGTGGTCAGGCGCTGGACGAAGCGCGTGTCCGGCTCGTCGCTGATCGCGGCATAGGTCGCCAACTGGAAATACGTCCCGGCACAGGGCAGCAGAACAAAGCGCGACCCTTCGAGCTGCTGGCAAAAGAAATCGCGCTTGGCCTGGTAGAAGCTCGCCAGGTTGTCGGCAAACTCGGGGTGCTCGCGCATGAAATCAGCCAGCGCAAGCTGGGCCGGATGATGCACGGTGAAGACGATGAACTGGTGCGCCTTGCGAAACTCGTTCATCAGGGAGCGTGGCGCCAGGCAATAGGCGACTTTCCAGCCGGTGACGTGGTAGGTCTTGCCGAAACTGGAAACGACGAAGCTGCGCTCGCGCAGACCCGGGTAGCGCGTCGCGCTTTCATGTCGCACCTTGCCGTCCCCGGCGTCCTTCTGGTCGAACACGACATGCTCATAGACTTCGTCGCTGACCACGACAATTTTCGTGTTCCGCACCATGGCTTCCAGCATCGCCATGTCGTCTGCAGACCACACCGAGCCGCTCGGGTTATGCGGCGAATTGATGATGATCATGCGCGTGCGCGGCGTAATCAGCGCCCGCACTTCGTCCCAATCCGGCTTGAACTCGGGAAAACGCAAATGGGCGAACACCGCGTGGCCGCCATTGAGTTCGATGCCGGGCACGTAAGAGTCGTACACCGGCGCGAAAACAATCACCTCATCACCCGGCCTGACGCAGGCGGCGATGGCGGTGTAGATCGCCTGGGTGGCGCCGGCGGTCACCGTCACCTCACTTTCGGGATCGTAGGCGGCGAGGTACAGCCGCGCCACCTTTTCCGCAATCGCCTGGCGCAACGAAACGACGCCGGCCATCGGCGGATACTGGTTGGCGCCGGCCGCCATGTGATGCGTCACGCGATCCAGCAGCAGCGGCGACGGCGAAAAATCGGGGAAACCCTGCGAAAGATTGATTGCGCCATGCTCCGCGGCAAGCCGCGACATGACCGTAAAAATCGTGGTGCCGACGTTCGGCAGGCGGGAGGGCAGATAGAGGGTCAAGACAGGGTCAAGCCAGTCCCAGCAATTCCACTTCGAACACCAGCGTCGCATTGGGCGGAATCACGCCGCCGGCGCCGCGAGCGCCGTAACCCAGCGCGGGCGGGATGGTCAGTTTGCGCGCGCCGCCAATTTTCATTCCCAGCACGCCCTCATCCCAACCGGCAATGACGTGCCGGCCACCGAGCGGAAACTCGAAGGGTTCGTTGCGGTCCTTGCTCGAATCGAATTTGGAACCATCGGTAAGCCAACCGGTGTAATGCACGGAAACCATCTGCCCGGCACAAGCTTCCGCGCCTTCGCCGACAACCAGTTCTTCAATGACAAGGCCGCTGGCCGTAGTGATCTGACTCATTGCTTTGCTCCATGACGTTTATTGAACGATGCTTCCATTATGCCCGAGAGACTTTGCTCAGTAGCGGCTGAAAGATTCCGTCCGCTTCGGCTGGCGGCAGCGGGTGCGAGAACAGAAAACCCTGAAACTGCTCACAGCCCAGCCCGACCAGTACATCAAGCTGCTCGCGGGTTTCCACACCCTCTGCCAGCGTGGTCAGTCCAAGACTCTTTGCCAGGCCGACAATCGCCGTTACGATGGCCGCATCTTCGGGATCGGACGTCAAGTCGCGCACAAAGCTCTGGTCGACTTTCAGCTTGTGCACCGGAAAACGCTTGAGGTAACTCAGGCTGGAATAGCCTGTACCGAAATCATCGATCACCAGCCGCACACCCATCGCGGCAATTTCCTGCAGCTTGGCCTGGGTTTCCTCGATGTCGTGCATCAGGGTCGACTCGGTAATTTCCAGTTCCAGAAGCCGGGCAGGTTGCCCCGTATCCGCCAGAGCGCGGCGCAGGGTCTCGATCAGATCCTTCTGCCGAAACTGGCGCGGCGACAGGTTAACCGAAACCGGCAGCAACAGCCGGCCTTCCTGCTGCCAGGCGCGATTCTGCCGCAGCGCCTCGACCAGCACCCATTCACCGATCGGCACGATGAGCCCGGTTTCCTCTGCTATCGGTATGAACTCGTCCGGTTCGATCAACTCATGCTCCGGATCGTTCCAGCGTACCAGCGCTTCCATCCCGCAAACGGAGCGGCGCGGCCAGTCGATCAGGGGCTGATAATGCAGCAGCAGTTGCCCCATTTCGATGGCCTTGCGCAGCCTGTTCTCCATGGTAAAAAAGTGTGCGGCCTGCTCCTTCATCTGTCCGGCAAAGAACTGGAAGTTGTTTCGCCCGGCCTCCTTGGCGTGGTACATCGCCGTGTCGGCGTGCTTCATGAGGACAAAAACCTCGTCGCCGTCATCGGGGAAAATGCTGATGCCGATGGATGACGTTATGCGCAGCCGGTGGCTGCCGATACTCACTGGCAAAGCCAGGGCGCCAAGAACTTTTTCCGCCACCTGCACGGCATCGTCGGGCGAGGATATCTCGTGCAATACGATGACGAACTCGTCGCCGCCCAGGCGCGACACGGTATCGACGGCCCGCACCACACTCGCCAGACGCTCTGCCACATGCTGCAACAGCTCGTCGCCGATCGCATGGCCCAGCGTATCGTTAATGCTCTTGAAACGATCGAGATCGAGAAACATCACCGCCACCCGATGCCGGCTGCGCTGCGCCTGCGCCAACGCCTGCGCCAGCCTGTCATGCAGCAGGGTGCGATTGGGCAGGCCGGTCAGGCCGTCATGATGGGCGACATGCCAGATGCGCTGCTCGGCCTGCATCCGCTCGAACACCTCCTCCTGCAGCTGCGAGTTGGCGCTCGCCAGTTCGGCGGTGCGCTCGACCACCCGCTGCTCAAGCTCTTCATGGGCGCGCAGCAACGCCTCCTCGGCCTGATGGCGTTCGGTGACATCCTCGAAAATCCAGGTCAGGTCGACGCTGTCGCTCTGGCCGGCGACCCGGCGCCCGGTGGCGCGCACCCAGAACGCATGGCCATCCTTGTGCCGCACCCTGGTCTCGCCGACGTAGGTACCCCCGGCCAGCATTGCCGGAAAGGCCGCCGCCCCGTAATTCTGGTAGTCGTCCTCGTTGAGGAAGAACACGCGCGTCGAACGCCCTTCCAGTTCCTCCGGCTGGTAGCCGAAGATCTCGGCCAGTCTCCGGTTGCAGCGCTGCACCATGCGATCCCTGACGAACAGGATGCCGACCGCCGCGTTGTCGAAAATCATCTGCTGCTCGTCGAAGGCCCGCCGTGCTCTTTCCTCGGCCTCGCGCGTCGCGGTGAAGTCCTCTGCAATCCAGACCGAACCTTCGTGCGGCTTCGCCGGGTCAAAGACGCTGCCGCTCACGCGCACCCAGACCGACTTGCCGTCGCGGCGCAGGTACAGTTGCTCGCGATGATGCACCGCACCGGCGGCGAATTCGGCATAGACCTGTTCGCCGACGCGCTGAAATTCCTCCTCGCTGTTGTATAACCGCTGCGCGGACTGCCCCGCCAGCGAACCTGCCGGCAGGTCAAATATTTCTTCGAAACGACGGTTGCAGCGCACGAAGACGCGGTTGCGTACTACCCCAATGCCCACCGACGCAGTATCCAGGATGGCCGACAACTCCCGCGTGCTGCTTTCGAGCGCAGAGATCATCAGACGGTCTTCCGTGATGTCCTCGATGATCCACAAGGTACCCTCCCTGGGATGATCCGGATCAACCGCCTTGGCCGAAACACGGCACCAGAACAAGCTGCCGTCCTTGCGCTTGAGTTGGGTTTCGGTACGAAACGAGCGTCCGGCAGCCAGCACCGGCCCGGCCTCACGCCCAAGCGCAGAGTAGGCCGCCTGATCGGAATACAGAATCAGCGCAGACTGGTCGATGAAGTCGTCGAGCGCGTAGCCGAACATTTCCGCGCAAAAGCGATTGGCCTGAATCAGCCGGCGATTGTGGGTAAACAGAATGCCGACCGTGGCGTTGTCGAAAATCGCGTTGAGTTCGAGTACGGCCCGCTTGGGCGCCAGGGCAATCACACCGCTCTTCATCGCGCCGGATCCGTACCGCACCCTGCTTCGAGCACACGCAGCAATGACGACGTGTCATCCGTTCCCCAGCCCCGGCTCATCAACGAGTTCAACTGCTGCGCTACGGCGCCTGACACAGGCAAGGGCGCACCGATCCGGGCCGCCTCATCCATCAGGAGCGCATAATCCTTGTGATGCAATCGTGCTTCGACGCCGCGACGAAAATCCTTCATGGCCATGCGGCCGCCGAACACGTCCAGCACCCGTGAGCCGGCCGAGCCGTGCAACATCGCGGCGCGCACCTTGCTGAAGTCGACCCCGGCAGCGGTCGCCAGCAGCGCCGCTTCCGCCGCCGCCTCGATCGCCGCCACCATCACCATCTGGTTGCAGGCTTTGGTCACCTGACCGGCGCCCGTCTCGCCTACACGCACGATGGTCTTGCCCAGTACACCGAAAACCGACTGGAGGCGTGCCGCCAGCGCCGACTCTCCGCCCCACATGATCGACAGCGTGGCGCTTTGCGCCCCGCCGCTGCCACCGGATACCGGCGCATCGACGAAGTCGACGCCGGTTGCCGCATAGCGTGCCGCGATGTGTCGCGCAGCGGACGGCGCGATGGTGGAAAAATCAACATGGAGACTGCCCGGCGCCAAGCCGGCCGCCAGTCCCTCGGATCCAAAAGCCAGCCCTTCGACATCGGCGCTGCCCGTGACATTGGTGCAGACAATTTCGGCATGACGCGCGACTTCAGCGGGTGAGGCATACCACTGCGCTCCCTGTTCAATCAGCGCGGCCGCAGATTCCGGCCGCCGCGACCAGACGGACAACTCATGTCCTGCGCGCAGCAGATGTTCCGCCATCGGGCGGCCCATGGCACCGAGGCCGATGAAACCCAGTTGCATGAAGCTACCCCGGCGTGCTCATCTTCTCCAGCAGCATCAGCGCCGAGATCGAATCATTCTCGCCCATGCCGCTGCCGACAATGGCGTTGAAGACCTGCGCCGTGACCGCCGCCGAGGGCAGCATCAGGCCCAGGCGATGCGCCTCTTCCATGACGATGCGCAAGTCCTTCTGGTGCATCCAGGCCTTGAAGCCGGGTTTGAAGTTGCGGTCGAGCATGCGCTGGCCGTGGTTTTCGAGAATTTTCGAATAGGCGAAACCACCCAGCAGAGCCTCACGTACCCTGGCCGGATCGACACCGCTTTTCGCCGCGAAGTTGAAGGCTTCGGCCACCGCCAGGGTGCCGACCCCGGTGAGAATCTGATTGCAGGCCTTGGCTACCTGACCGGCTCCGGAATCGCCGATCAGCGTCACCGACTTGCCCATCTTTTCCAGCAATGGCCGGACCTTCTCGAAGGCCGCTGCCTTGCCGCCGGCCATTACGGTCAGCGCGGCGTTGATCGCCCCGGTTTCGCCGCCGGATACCGGCGCGTCGACAAAATCGATGCCCTTCTCCGCCAGGCGCAGGCCAATACTGCGCGCTGCATTCGGGTTGATGGTCGACATGTCGACGACGATCAAGCCCGCCTTGCCACCGGCCGCCAGACCGTCTGCGCCCAGGCAGACTTTTTCCACGTCAGGCGCGTCGGCGACCATGACGATCACCACCTCGGCATGCGCCGCGACTTCCGCGGGCGAGGCATGGGTCTTCGCATTCACCTTGGCAAAAGGCGCCAGTGACTCGGGCCGGCGCGCCCACAAGTGCAACTCGTGGCCGGCTTTTTCCAGATGCAATGCCATGGGGCGGCCCATCAGGCCCAGACCTATGAATCCAACTTTCATGACGTGATTCCTCCAGTTCGATTGATGTCGTATGGTTCGTCAGGCGCCAATGGCCTTGAGAATCAGCGGCACCAGCGGTTCCGGCAGCTTTATGCCGCCGCCGGTGGCATAGGCGTGGGCGCGCTCCGACATCTTCTTCCAGGTCTTGCGGATGATGTCCAGCCACTTTTCTTCGCTGTACTCGGCATGCTGGCCGGCGAAACCGAGCATGTAGTGCTCGATGAACACCAGGTCCGTGACATCTTCCATCATCTGCGTATCGGGGTTGACCTTGAGCCCGCGCTTGCCCACGGCGGCCTTGACCTTATCGATC
>JAPLQZ010000049.1 GCA_026399415.1 Rhodocyclales bacterium
AAAGGCGGCATCGACCGCATGAGCCGGGACAAGAATGACGGGGACTGGCTTAGCCGTTCGGTCAAGGGCTTCTTCAATTAGATTGGCTGCCGCAACTGTGTCGTTGCCCGTCATGCTGCCTTTGAAAGGAGCCGCAAATGATTGAAGGAAGCTGCCTGTGCGGAGGTATCCGCTACCAGTATGACGGCGAGATTGAAGAGGTTTCAATTTGTCACTGCTCGCAGTGTCGCAAGGCGCAAGGCTCGGCTTTTGCCGCGGTCAGCCCGATCGGGTCCGCCGGATTCAAGCTTGTCGCGGGCGCCGAACTGCTCAAGGAGTTCCGTGCCACACCCGGCAAGGCCAGAGTTTTTTGTGCCAACTGCGGCAGTCCGATCTACAGCGCCAAAGACGATCTGCCGGAGGTCAAACGCCTGCGCCTCGGTACGGTGGACACTCCCTTTGTGTGCGACAACATTTACCACATCTTTGTCGGCTCAAAAGCGTCCTGGCTGGATTTCAACGACACGCATCCCCGCTTTGCCGAACGCAAGCCATAGCAGGTATCTGGACGAGACACCGACATGCTGCCGAAGTCGATAACCGAACTGGAGAAGATTCGCGCGTCGTGCAAGGCGATGGTCAAGAGGCGTGCGGCAACCTCCGGCGGCATGTCCCTGATTCCCATTCCGGGCGTGGACATTGCGGGAGACGTCGGCATGCTGCTGCAGTTGATACCGTCGATCAACCGGAAATTCGGCTTGACCCCGGAGCAAATCGATGAACTCGATACCCGTCATCAGGTGCTGATTTACGCGATGCTGAAGAAGGTCGGCGGCGATCTGGTGGGCCGGGCCGTGACCAAACGGCTGGTGGTGGCTGCGCTGAAGAAGGTGGGTGGCCGCATGGCGGCAAAACAGGTGCTGAAATACATACCGTTTGCCGGGCAGGCCGCCGCGGTTGCGCTCAGCGTAGCGGCGATGATGTACTTGGGGAATGCGCATATTGACGCTTGCTTCGAGGTCGCTCGGGGAGCGATGGAGAAGTGAGCCTGCGTGAACCGTTCCTGGTTCCACGGCGACTGGAGACTGATCGTCTGCTGCTGCGGATGTTCGTCGAAGAGGACTGGCGCGCATTGCATGAGCATTATTCGGATGCCGAGTGCACGCGCTACACCTTTCGCCGCGCCCTGACTGAAGCCGGAACATGGCGGGCGATGGCCAGCATGGCCGGGCATTGGCAGTTGCGCGGCTATGGCCCTTACGCCCTCGAAGAGAAATCGACGAAGGCTGTCCTGGGCGCCGTCGGGCTCTGGTATCCGCTTGAATGGCCGGAGCCGGAAATCAAGTGGGCACTGGCGCGCCGGCACTGGGGCAAGGGCTACGCCAGCGAGGCAGTGCGCGCCGTCCAGCGAATGGCGCGGGAGTGCATGCCCGATCTTTCGCTGATCAGCCTGATCGATAGCCAAAACGCCGCGTCGATCCGCCTGGCGCTGGCGGCGGGAGCGACACTGGAGCGGGAGTTGGAGTTCGCCGGTAGCCCGTTCCACATATACCGGCATCCGGGGTCTGTTGCGGGCGGGATCGCATAGAATCGATCGGAACGTTGCAAACGGGGAGAGAGCAGAATGAAGTCACGCGTACTCATTGCGCTGTCGCGCAAGAAACTGGCGGGGAGGGATTTGCGCGGTGCGAGGCTGGCGGGCGCCAAGCTGGAGAGCACCAATCTCGGCAAGGCCAATCTGGCCGGCGCGGATTTGCGCGGCGTTAACGCCAAATGGGCAAACTTTACCGGTGCGAATCTGGCCGGCGCGGATCTGCGTAACGCCGATTTGTTTCACGCCACTTTCGACGATGGGGATCTGAGCGGAGCGAATCTCGGTGGCGCCTACCTGTTTGGCGCCAACCTGATCAACACCAAGGCTCCGCAGGCGGATTTTTCGGGGGCCTATCTGAAAGACATACTGATGGAAGGGATCGACCTTTCGGGCGGCTCGATTCGCAACTGCTATGCGTTTCGCGGCGTGTTTACCGGGGCAAAGCTGATCGGCACCGATCTGTCCGGGGCCGACCTGACCGGTGCGGCGATGGAGCAGGTCGATTTTACCAACGCCAAGCTCAAGGCGACGCGCCTGACCGGCGCCACCTTGCGCCAGGCGATTTTTTTCAAGGCCGACATGCAGGGCGCGGATCTGGCCAATGCCGACGTCTGGAATGCCAGCTTCGACAAGGCTCTCAACCGGGACGATTCGGTGCAGGAGGCGCTGGTCGAGCCATTCGTTGCCAGGGATCGCAGGTAGGGTCGTCCGGGCATGAGCACCGAATCCCTCTCACCTGAACCATGCGCAGCGTCTGCTTCGTCGCCGGCTATTTCTGCTTCTTCTTCAGGTAGGGCACGTAGGCCATGTCTACCCTGGTGATGTGATGGGTAAGCCAGTCCGTGAGAAGTTTCACGGTTTCCGTCGAAATATCCTGTCCCATGGACTTGATCTGCAGGTCGCCCAGTCTGGTGCGAAACGCAGCATGTTCCGTCTTGTGTGCGGCCAGATCGGGATAGCCCGCCGACTTCATCAGGGCTTCTTCCGCCGCGAAGTGATCCCGCGTGTAGTGCTTCAGGCGGACCAGCGCATAGACGCCGAAAAGGGTTCGCTCTTCGACTGCGGCGCTTTCCAGTTCCGCAAGCCACTGGAATATTCTCCTGTGGTGCTCATCGAGCAGCGGAACGCCTGTGCTGAGGGCAGGGGTCCATTCGTTCATGGCTGAAATGTTAGCAGGTACAAGCAACGACGGGGGCGCTCAAACTATTGCCGGTTGTTGCCGTCGCGCGGGGCCTCCATCTCGACGCGGTTGCGCCCATTGTTTTTGGCGCGATACAAGGCAGCGTCTGCAGCCGCGACGATTTGCGCCAGATCGACGTTTCCGGCATCGAAGGCGGCAAGCCCGATGCTGACGGTAGCGCTGATCGGTCCCGAGCGTGTGGCAATCGGCTCATTGGCGACGAAGGCGCGAATGCGCTCACAGATTATCCGGGCGACTTCAAGGTCGCAGTTGCTCAATACGGCGACAAATTCTTCCCCGCCGTAACGACCGACGGCATCGTAGTCCCGTACCGCCCGGCGCATTCGCGCCGCGATTTCGACCAGCACAAGATCTCCCGACGGATGACCATAGGTGTCATTGACCTTCTTGAAAAAGTCGGCATCGACCATCGCGACGCACAGCGGGATACCGCGTTTCGCCCGCGCCAATTCAGCGTCAAGCAGTTCGGTGATTGCAGCCCGATTCCACAAGCGAGTGAGCCCGTCTATGGCGGCCTTGCGTTTCAACTCGTCTCTTTCGTGTATCAGGTCGCGCTGGGTTTCGCTCAGTTGCCCACGCTGCAACTCCGCCTCGGCAATCGCCGCGAGGTCGCGCAATATCTGAAACTGCTCCGCCGTGAACTTTCGCGGATTGCGGTCTATGACACACAAGGTGCCGACTCGGCTGCCATCCACGGTATGCAAGGGAAGTCCCGCATAGAAGCGGATGTTCGGCTCGCCCGTCACCAGGGGATTGTCGGAGAAGCGCGGGTCATGGGATGCATTCTCGACAACGAAGGTTTCATCGGCGAGGATGGCGTGACCGCAGAAGGATATCTCCCGGGAGTTCTCCGTTCCGTCGAGGCCTTGCGCCGACTTGTACCACTGGCACTTGTCGGTCACCAGACTCACCAGCGCGAAGGGCGTGCCGAGCGATCGCGCCGCAAGCCGGGTAATACGATCGAAGCGCTCTTCCGCGGGGGTAAAAAGTGCATCAATCGAATGTAGCGCTGCGATGCGTTGCTTTTCATTCTCGGGAATTTCTGGTGCGCTCATGGCGTTCCCCTGCGGGCCTGTTGTTCAAGGCATCGTAACTGCTGCGCAACCACAGATCAATCTGTTGTTGCACGCGGTCGAATTGACCCTGTTTGTCTGATGGTTTTAGAGCCGGGACTGGGAACATTCCCGCTCACTGCGCCAGCGGAGTTACTGCCTAGTCGTTGCTCTCGGCGAACCAGCGCAACTTGTTGCGCAACGTCACGACTTCGCCGACGATGATCAATGTCGGCGCACGCAGGTTGGCGGCGGCGGCCAGGGTCGGCAGCGTGCCGAGCGTGCCGGTTACTGTGCGCTGGCTGGGCTGGGTGCCGTGTTGCACGATGGCGGCTGGCCAATCGGCGGGCAGACCGTGTTCCATGAGCTTGGCGCAGAGGTGCGGCAGGCCCGACAAGCCCATGTAAATCACTACGGTCTGACGGCGCCGGGCCAGCCCCGGCCAGTCGAGGTTCATGCTGCCGTCCCGAAGATAGCCAGTGACGAAAACGCAGGCCTGGGCGTGGTTGCGATGGGTCAGCGGGATACCGGCATACGAGGCGACGCCGGCGGCCGCCGTGATGCCCGGCACGACCTCGAAGTTGATGCCGTCGGCGTGCAGGGTTTCGACTTCCTCGCCGCCGCGGCCGAAGATGTAGGGGTCGCCGCCCTTGAGGCGCACCACGCGCTTGCCGCTTTTGGCCAGACGTACCAGCAACTGGTTGATTTCTTCCTGGGGAATGGCGTGGTTGCCGCGTTCCTTGCCGGCATAGATGCGCTCGGCATCGGGGCGTGCGAGCTCGAGCACAGCTTGCGAAACGAGATTGTCGTAAA
>JAPLQZ010000270.1 GCA_026399415.1 Rhodocyclales bacterium
CCCGCCGCCGTGGCATCGAAATAGCCGTCGGTCAGTTGCTTGGCCATTTCGACGATGGTGACCTTGGCGCCGGCCTTGACCAGATTCTCCGCTGCGTGCATGCCCACCAGTCCGGCCCCCATCACCACGGCCTGCTTCGATAGCTTGATGGCAGCGTTCAGCTTCGTTGCATCATCGAGCGTGCGCAGCACGTGATACGTAACCTGATCCAAACCGGGAATTGGCGGGATGGCCGGCGCTGCGCCGGTGGCGAGCAGGATCTTGTCGTAGGCGATCTCGCTGCCGTCGGCGAGTTCGGCGGCATTGCGCTCGGTGTGCAGAGCCTTCAAGGCCTTGCCACGCTTGAGTGCAACATGATTGTCGGCAAAGAACTTTTCGTCGCGCAGGAAAATGCCATCGGGTGCGGAGCGGCCGGATACCACATAAGGCAGGACGGTCGGCGAATAGGGCAGATGCGTATCACGGGTAAGCAGCGTCAGGCTGCCTTCAGCATCATGCATGCGGATCGCGGTAACGGCTTCGAGTGCAGCATGGCTGCTGCCAACGACGAGGTATTTGGTATGTTCCATGACGTTGTCCCTCAGTCTTTCTCGTTGAGCCAGACCGGCTCGGTCGGCGCAGGACCGGTCATCAGCTTTTCCGTCGCTTCGATGACGCGATGGAAATGCCCAACCGTAATGTCTGCCCCCGCCAGCCCGCCGATGAAACTCATCGAGGGTATGTGCCGTCCGAGGCGATACAGGGCGCCCATGGTTTCCTGATACATCGGCCCGCAGTTCCAGCGGAAGCCGACCGAGCGGTCGACCACGCCGAGCGCCTGAATATTTTTCAAGGTCTTGAGCAAGGCCTCGACCGGAAAGGGACTGAAAGTCTTGAGCTTGATCAGTCCGATCCGCTTGCCGGCATCGCGCGCTTCGTCGACCGCATCTTTCGCTGCACCGGTCATGCTGCCCAGCGTCATGATCGCGTAGTCGGCGCCATCGAGCCGGTACTCCTCGACCAGTGGCGCAAAGCAGCGGCCGAAACGCTGCGCCCATTCCTCATGGATCTCTTCGATGACCCGCAAGGAATTCTGCATGCCGCGGCACTGCCCCTTGCGATAGCGGACGAAAGTCGACGGTCCCTTGCCACCCGAGCCGCCGGTCAGCGGATCGACCGCCATCGGCCGCAAGGGATCGAGAGCCACATGCCAGTTGACGTCCTTGACGCCCATGAAGGCGTCGACTTCCGCCTGATCGGGCAGTTCGACACGCGAGGTGCCATAGGAAAGATAGTTGCCGTCGAGACAGACATTCACCGGCAGCATGACATCGTGATGCTCGGCGATCTTGAAGGCCATCACCGTGGTATCGAGCACTTCCTGCACCGTCTCGCAATAGAGTTGCACCCAGCCCACCTCGCGCACCGTCATCGCATCCTGATGGCCGCCCCACACCGATTGCGGCGTGATGCCGTCGCGCGTCACGATCGACATGACGATCGGCAGGCGCATGCCGGAAGTGCGGAAATAGGGTTCGAACATGAAGGCCAGGCCGGGACCGCAGGTCGCGGTATAGGTCCGCCCGCCGGCCAGGGCTGCGCCTTGCAGCACGGACAGCACCGAGTGCTCGCCCTCGGCATCGACGATGTCGGCGTCCATGCGACCGTCGGCGATCAGTTTGGCGACGTGCTCGACCAGCGACGACTGCGGGGTGATCGGGTACACGGCGACCATGTCGGGTCGCGCCAGAGCGACGCCCAAAGCGGCGGCCTCGTTGCCTTCACAGAGAATGACTTTTTGTTTCGCCGGTTTCGCCTGACTCGGCGTTTCGAGAGTAGCGGTAGTCATTTGGCCTCCGCAATCATGGTGCAGGTACAAGAGTCGGCGCTGGTGACACGGCGGCAAGGAGCGCTCATGTGGCCTCCGGAATCATGATGATCGCGCGCTGCGGACATTCGTTGGCGCAGATGCCGCAACCCTTGCAGGTTTTCAGGTTGAAGTCGAACCAGGCGGCGTGTTCCTCGACGCACTGCACCGGGCAATACAGCCAGCACACGGCGCACTTGACGCACTTGTCGCGGTCGACCACGGGGCGCATGCTGCGCCAGTCGCCGGGAAGCATCGGACTGACCTCGGTCGCGACCGGACACAGATCATCCGGCACATTCGCCTTGACCAGGTCGAACAGCGGGTAGCTGGTGTGCCTGCTCATGCCGCCGCCCTCCGCTCGATGGTGTGCACCGTGGTTTCGTTGTAGCCGCGCTCCAGCGCAATGAGATTCTGGGCGAGACCGGCGTCGCGAAAATCGGAATCTTCCAGAGAACGTCTGAGCGCGTCCAGCGACACCATTCCGGTGGTCTTCGCGAATGCACCAAGCATCAGCGTATTGGTGATCGGACGCTTGAAGACTTCAAGCGCGATGGCGATGGCG
>JAPLQZ010000314.1 GCA_026399415.1 Rhodocyclales bacterium
GCGTCGGGACTCCACCTGCGCCTCGCGCAGTGCACGGCGGAAGGCATCATCGCCGGCGTGGCTGAAGCTGTCCTTGAGCATGCCCGCAATTTCGCCATCGCTCAGGCCGTAGGCCGGCTTGACCTCGATGTGTGCCTCGCGGCCGCTGGTCTGTTCGCGCGCCGTGACGGAGAGCAGCCCGTCCGCATCGACCTGGAAGGTAACGCGAATGCGCGCGGCACCGGCGACCATGGGTGGTATGCCGCGCAGTTCAAACCGCGCCAGGCTGCGGCAGTCTGAAACCAGTTCGCGTTCGCCCTGCACTACCTGAATCGCCATCGCCGTCTGGCCATCCTTGAAGGTGGTGAATTCCTGTGCGCGCGCTATCGGAATGGTGGAGTTGCGCGGAATGACCTTTTCCACCAGGCCGCCCATCGTCTCCAGACCCAGCGACAGCGGAATCACATCGAGCAGCAGCCAGTCATCGCCGGCGGCGCGGTTGCCCGCCAGCAGATTGGCCTGGATCGCCGCACCGAGCGCGACGACTTTCTCGGGATCGAGGTTGTTGAGCGGTTCCTGCTTGAAAAGCTCTGCCACCGCATGCTGGACTTGCGGCATGCGCGTCGAGCCGCCCACCATCACCACGCCGCGCACATCGGCCACCGTAAGGCCGGCATCGCGCAGCGCCTTCTTGCTCGGCGCGATGGTCTTCTGCACCAGGGTGCGGGAGATATCGGTAAATATCTCGGTAGTCAGCACCAGATCGACGTACTCGCCGCTGCCGAGTTTGACCGTGATCGGTGCCTGGCCATGCTGGGACAACTGCTCCTTGGCTTCACGGGCACGCATCTGCAGCAGCCGCACATCCTGCGGCGAGAGCGGCGCCAGCTTCGCCTGTTCGATGATCCAGCAGAAGATGCGATGGTCAAAATCATCACCGCCCAGGGCCGAATCGCCGCCCGTAGCCATGACCTCGAAGACACCCTTCGACAGGCGCAGGATCGAGATATCGAAGGTGCCTCCACCAAGATCGAACACGGCGTAGATACCCTCAACCGAATTGTCCAGACCATAGGCGATGGCGGCGGCTGTCGGTTCATTCAGCAGGCGCAATACATTCAAGCCGGCGAGGCGCGCCGCATCCTTGGTGGCCTGGCGCTGCGCATCGTCAAAATAGGCCGGTACGGTGATCACGGCACCGGTCAGTTCGCCGCCCAGCGACGCCTCGGCCCGATTGCGTACCGTCCTCAGGATTTCTGCCGAGATCTCGACCGGGCTCTTTATCCCCGCAATGGTCTTCAGCTTGACCATGCCTTCTGCATCGACGAAATCATAAGGCAGGGTTTCGATGTGGGCGATATCGTGCCGCCCGCGGCCCATGAAACGCTTTACCGAAATAATGGTGTTCCTGGGATCGATGGACTGCCTGGCTTCCGCACCATAGCCCACTTCGACGCTGCCGTCGGCGCCATAGCTGACGACGGAAGGCAACAGCGACCGCCCGCGCACGTCGTTGAGCACCACACTCATGCCGCTCCTGACGGTAGCGACTAGCGAGTTGGTGGTGCCGAGATCGATGCCGACCGCAAGACGATGTTCGTGAGGAGCCGCGGAGTCTCCCGGCTCCGCAATCTGAAGAAGTGCCATATTCTGATTTTACGCAGTGACGGCTTCGAGCGCGTCGTCGATTTCGTTGAGCAGTTTTTCCTGAAACATCAGTTGTCGCACCAGACTGGCCGCTGCGGTGAAATCCCTGGCGACATCAATCAACCCTGCAAGCCGCTCGTATTCCGCCTTGATTTCATTCGACAGATCCAGCCTGACAGCCTCCAGCGCCTCTTCGTCAGATGCGGCCCGGGCTTCCATCACGGCTTCGCGCAGTTCCATCTGACTCATCAGAAATTCCACGGGCATCGCCGTATTACTTTCCAGCTGCGGATCATGGCCCAGCAAAGCTAGGAGATACCGCGCGCGCTTGCCCGGCGATTTGAGCGTCTGGAACGCCTCGTTGATCCGCGTCGACCACTGCATGGCCAGACGCCGGTCGGCGTCAGCGGCATGTGCGTGCTTGTCCGGATGCACCTGTGCCTGAATGTCGCGAAAACAATTTTCGAGTTTACCCAAGTCGAGCGCCTGCGCACGCGGCAGGCCGAACAGCGTGAAATGGTCGGCAACAAAATTGAGGTCGAACGAGGTCATCTGCAATTCATGTGTTGAACGACTCGCCGCAACCACAGGCATCCTTGACGTTCGGGTTGTTGAACTTGAAGCCTTCGCTCAAGCCTTCCCTGGTGTAGTCAAGCTCGGTGCCATCGAGATACGGCAGGCTCTTTGGATCAATCAGCACCTTCACCCCGTGGCTTTCGAATATGAGATCTTCGGGTTCGGACGCGTCGGCGAATTCCAGCTTGTAGGCCATCCCGGAACAACCCGAGGTCTTGACCCCGAGGCGAATACCGATTCCCTTGCCGCGCTTGGCAATGTAGTTGGCGACGTGTTTGGCCGCGGGTTCGGAAAGTGTTACCGGCATGATCAGGCTCCCTGTTTCTTTCTGTAATCGGCCACGGCGGCCTTGATCGCGTCCTCGGCGAGAATCGAGCAATGAATTTTCACCGGCGGCAGCGCGAGTTCTTCCGCGATATGGGTGTTCTTGATCTCCAGCGCCTGGTCCAGCGTCTTGCCCTTGACCCATTCGGTCACCAGCGAAGAAGAGGCAATCGCCGAACCGCAACCGTAGGTCTTGAACTTGGCGTCTTCGATGATGCCGTCCTTGCCGACCTTGATCTGCAGCTTCATGACGTCGCCGCAGGCCGGTGCGCCGACCATGCCGGTAGCGACACCGTCATCGTCCTTGCCGAAGGAACCGACGTTGCGCGGGTTTTCGTAGTGATCCAGTACTTTTTCGCTATAAGCCATGATGCAACTCCTTAAGTATTTCTTGCTAGTCGCCCCCGCCCTCGGGGCGGGGGTTGGGGGGTGGGCAGTCCACCTGCCCCGAAGGGCAGCGCATTGATGCAGCTTACTGTATCAATGCGCTGCCCAATGGACGGTGCTGAGATCGACACCCTCTTTGTACATTTCCCAAAGTGGGGAAAGTTCGCGCAGTTTGCCCAGTTTGTCGTGCAGCAGCTTGATCGTGAAATCGATCTCCTCTTCCGTCGTGAAGCGGCCGAGGGTAAAGCGAATCGAACTATGCGCCAGCTCATCCGAGCGTCCCAGCGAACGCAGCACATAGGAAGGCTCGAGGCTGGCCGAGGTGCATGCCGATCCGCTCGACACGGCAATGTCCTTGATCGCCATGATCAGCGACTCGCCTTCGACGAAGTTGAAGCTGACATTGAGATTGTGCGGCACGCGCTGCTCGATATCACCATTGACATAGGTTTCCTCGATGTCCATCAGGCCCTTGAGCAGCCTGTCGCGCAGCATGCGGATGCGTTCGTTTTCGGTTGCCATTTCGACGCGCGCCAGACGGAAGCATTCGCCCATGCCGATGATCTGGTGCGTCGCCAGGGTGCCCGAACGCATGCCGCGCTCGTGGCCGCCGCCGTGCATCTGCGCCTCCAACCGGATGCGCGGCTTGCGCCTCACGTACAGCGCGCCGATGCCCTTCGGGCCATAGGTCTTGTGCGCACAGAATGACATCAGGTCGACCTTCAGCTTGCTTAGATCGATCGGCATCTTGCCGGTCGCCTGTGCGGCATCAACGTGGAAGATCACGCCCTTCTCGCGGCATATCTCGCCGATTTCGGCCAGAGGCTGTATCACGCCGATCTCGTTGTTGACCGCCATCACCGAAGCCACCACGGTGTCGGGCCGCAGCGCCGCCTTGAACTGCTCGATAGTAATCAAACCGTTTTCCTGGGGCACCAGGTAGGTCGCCTCGAAGCCCTGGCGTTCGAGTTCCTTGACCGTATCCAGCACTGCCTTGTGCTCTGTGGACACCGTGATGATGTGCTTGCCCTTGGTCCCGGCGTAAAAGTGCGCCGCGCCCTTGATGGCCAGGTTGTTGGATTCCGTCGCGCCCGAGGTCCAGATGATTTCCTTGGCGTCCGCACCAACCAGCGCGGCAACTTCTTCGCGCGCTTCTTCCACGGCTTTCTCCGCTTCCCAGCCATAGGAGTGGGAACGCGAGGCTGGGTTGCCGAAGTGCTCCGTCAGCCAGGGAATCATCTTCGCCGCCACACGCGGATCAACGGGCGTGGTCGCGGAATAGTCGAGGTACACCGGCAGTTTCATTACAAATTTCTCCAGTTCAGCTTGTCAGGGCCGTCAGACCCTTGAGTTGCACGATTGTAGTGTTGAGTGCGGTGAGAAATTCACGCACTTGCGAAGCGGTATTGTCCGGGCCAAAACTTACCCGCACGGCGCCGCGCGCCAGCCGGGATGCGACTCCCATCGCCAGCAGCACATGCGAAGGTTCCGGATTGGCGCTGGAACAGGCGGCCCCGGCCGCGACGGCAAAACCGGCGCGATCGAGCTTACCCACCAGCGTTTCGCCATCGATGCCGGCGAAGGCAAAGTAGCTTGTATTGGGCAGGCGCTCGGCAGCCCCGGCGAAGATCGTCGCGCCCTGCGCCACCAATCCGGCTTCGAGTTCCGCACGCAGGCCCGCAAGCTGCGTTTCACGCGTATCGAGCCGGGCTATCGCCAGTTCGGCGGCGAGGCCGAAACCGACAATCGCCGCAACGTTCTCCGTGCCTGAGCGCAGACCGCGTTCATGACCGCCGCCGGCGATCAGCGGCTGCATTTCGACACGCTTATCTACCACCAGGGCGCCCGCGCCTTTCGGCCCGCCCAACTTGTGGGCGGAAAGAGTCAAGGCGTGTACGCCGGCATCGTTGAGGGCGCGAAAATTCACTGAACGCTTGCCAAAAGCCTGCACCGCATCAGTATGAAACCACGCCCGCGTCGGCCTGGCCTGTGCGGCGAGGGAACTTATGTCTTGTACGGCACCGGTTTCATTATTGGCCAGCATGATGGAAATAAGCGCCGGTTTTTCTTCGAGTACGGCTTGAAAGTCGGCGCTGGCAACACGGCAATTGTCATCGACGGCGATCTCTCGCAATCTCCAGCCGGCGCGCCGCAAAGCTTTGGCCGGCTCGCGCACGCAAGGATGTTCGATGGCGGAGATCGCCACCAACCCGGGCGCACGGCAAGCCGCCGCGCCCTTGATGAAAAGGTTGTTGGCTTCCGAGCCGCCGCTGGTAAACACCACTTCCGTCGGATGGGCTCCCACCGCAAAGGCCACTCGCTGCCGTGCCTCGTCGATCGCGCGCCGCGCCGCGCGGCCGTACTCGTGGCGACTGGAGGCATTGCCGTACTGCGCCGCAAGATACGGCAGCATGCCTTCCAGCACGCGCGGATCCAGCGGCGTGGTAGCGTTGTGGTCGAAATAAACGGGAGCGAACATGGCGATGCCTGGACTCGTTAGGCGCTATCAGGCAGCGATGAGTTCCTCGGCCGAACGGCGCACCACCCGGCGCAACGGACGTTCGTCATGCAATACAGCCGCCACTCCGCTCTTCTCCCGTTGCTGGGCCACCAGTTCCGCCAGGGTGACCGAATTGAGGTACTCGAACATCTTTTCATTCAGGCTGGTCCACAATTCGTGAGTCATGCAGGGACGCAGGTCTTCCGCACAATTACCCTTGCCGCCGCAATTCGTCGCATCCAGCGACTCGTCGACGGCATGGATGATGGTGGAAACCGAAATGGCTTCCAGCGGTTGCGCCAGACAATAGCCACCGCCTGGCCCGCGCACGCTGGAGACAAGCTGGCGGCGGCGCAATTTGCCGAACAGCTGTTCGAGGTAGGAAAGGGAAATCTTCTGCCGCTCGCTGATGCCGGCCAGCGTTACCGGGCCGGCATGCTGGCGCAGGGCCAGATCGATCATCGCGGTTACTGCAAAACGTCCTTTGGTCGTCAGTCTCATGTTTATTCTCCGTCGGGTAATACGGTTGAGAAACGCATCAGGAGCAATACCTGAGCATTTCAATCAAGTATAGGGCATCCCGACCGTTTCAGTCTACTATTTTCGACAGATAGTTCGGATCGAACTTGTCGGCGGTGGCCACATCGTCTTCAAGCGATACCCCTGACCGCTCCACGGTCTTGAGCAGGGCTTCGAAACGCCGGTCGGTTTCCACCGCATGATTGAGCAGTCCGTGAATCGCCTGCGCCAGCGGATCGTCCTCGTTGCGCGTCACGGCATAGGCGGAGAAGCCCATCTGGCCGGCCTTCACTTCACGGTCGATCTCGCTCCTGTCTTCGACAATACGGGCCGGAATGCCCACGGCGGTCGCTCCGGGTGGAACGTCGCGCACCACCACGGCATTCGACCCGACCTTGGCGCCTTTGCCCAGGGTAATCGGGCCCAGCACCTTGGCTCCGGCGCCGATCACCACACCGCGCTCCAAAGTGGGATGTCGCCTGCCCCGGTTCCATGAAGTACCGCCCAGCGTGACGCCGTGATAAAGCGTGCATTCATCTTCGATCACCGCGGTCTCGCCAATGACCACACCCATGCCATGGTCGATGAACACCCGGCGACCGATGGTCGCGCCCGGATGAATCTCGATGCCGGTAATCCAGCGCGTGAAATGCGACGTGAAGCGCGCCAGCCAGCGCAAACGCGCACCCCACAGCCAGTGCGAGACCCGGTGCAGCGTCAGGGCATGAAAGCCCGGATAGCAGGTCAGCACCTCCCACGTGGAACGGGCGGCAGGATCGCGTTCAAAAACGCAGGAAATATCTTCACGCAGACGAGAGAGCATGGGCTGATCTATTAGTATTTTATGAAATGGTAGAAATCCCGAGCGCCGGGGTCAAGTTTTATTTGCAATTCCTGACGCGGCTTTTTCCAGCGCTGCAAAAAGACCACGCAGGATATTGACCTCTTCCTTCTCCGGAGCGGCGCGGGAAAACATGCGCCTCAGCCGGGAAATCAGTCGCTTCGGGCTGGCAGGATCGAGAAATTCGCTGGACAGCGCAGCGCGCTCGATATGCGCGATCAGGCGCTCCACCTCATCATGGCTGGCAAGCAGGCCGGCACCCGAGATGGCCGGCGGCAGGCCCGGGTCGAGCGCGGCCAGCCGCAGCTCGTAACACATCACCTGCACCGCGGCGGCGAGATTGAGCGAACTGAACTCGGCATTCACCGGAATCATCGCCCAGCGCCGGCACATCGCCAGTTCATCGTTGGACAGCCCCGAGGTTTCGTTGCCGAACACCAGCGCGACATCACCGGCAGCCGCGGTAGCGACCAATTCCGCCGCTCCGTCGCGGGCCCACAGCGCCGACACCGCGAGTTCGCGACGGCGTGCGGTCATGGCCATGGCCAAGACGGTGCCGCTCAAGGCCTCGGCAAGCGAAGTGACCACCTCGGCCTGCACCAGCAGGTCCGTCGCACCCGCGGCCATGGCGTCAGCCTGGGCATCGGGGAAGGCCTTCGGATTGACCAGCACCAGACGCGACAGGCCCATGGTCTTCATCGCCCGAGCCGCCGCACCGATGTTGCCCGGATGACTCGGATGAGAGAGGACGATGCGGATGCGATCGAGGGCAGCAGGTGCGGGCAATGATGTGGTGTTCATAATAGAATTGCAGACTTCGTGCGCAGAATGCGCCCCTCCTGGCTTGCCCCGCCGTAAAAATCCATGCATCCCACGCTGAACATAGCCGTCAAAGCCGCGCGTCGCGCCGGCCAGATCATCAACCGCGCCAGTCTCGACGTCGACAAACTCAGGATCGACGTCAAACAGCAGAGCGATTACGTAACGGAGGTCGATCGCGCTGCGGAAGCCGCGATTCTCGATGTATTGCTCGATGCCTATCCGTCCTACGGAATTTTAGCAGAGGAGTCGGGGCTGGCCGGCACCAGCGCGGACAGCGAGTACCAGTGGATCATCGACCCGCTGGATGGCACCACCAATTTCATTCACGGCCTGCCGCAATATGCCATTTCCATTGGGCTGGCGCACAAGGGCGTGATGACGCAAGCCGTGGTGTACGACCCCAACCGCAACGAAATCTTCACCGCCAGCAAGGGCGGCGGCGCCTTCGTCAACGAAAAGCGCATTCGCGTCGCCAAACGCTTTCGGCTCGATGAAGCACTGATCGGTACCGGCTTCCCGTACCGCATGTTCGACCACATCGACGCCTACCTGGCGATATTCCGCGACGTGGCGCAAAGGACCGCCGGCATGCGCCGCCCCGGCGCCGCCGCGCTGGATCTGGCTTGGGTCGCCTGCGGCCGCATGGACGGCTTCTGGGAACTTGGCCTGTCGCCGTGGGACATGGCCGCCGGCAGCCTGCTGATCACCGAAGCCGGCGGCCTCGTAGGCGATCTGGCGGGCGAATCGAATTACATGAAGACCGGCAACGTCATCGGCGGCAACCCGAAGATATTTTCGCAGTTGCTGCAACTCATCGCGCCGCATCTGACGGCGAAGCTGCGGGCATGATCCTGGCCTGATGTCGGCCGCCTTGACGGCCACCGAACTGGCGGCCCACACCCCCGTGATGCAGCAATGGCTACGCGCCAAGGCGGAACACTCCGACAAGCTGCTGTTCTTCCGCATGGGGGATTTCTACGAGTTGTTCTACGACGACGCCGCGCAGGCGGCACGCCTGCTCGACATCACACTGACCGCGCGCGGCCAGTCGGCCGGCAAGCCGATCCCGATGGCGGGCATTCCGTACCACGCCGTAGACGGCTACCTGGCGAAGCTGGTCAAGCTTGGCGTCTCGGTGGCGATCTGCGAACAGATCGGCGACCCGGCACTGGCCAAGGGGCCTGTGGAGCGCGCCGTGACGCGCATCGTCACGCCGGGCACGCTGACCGATGCCAACCTGCTCGACGACCGCAACGACAGCCTCCTCTTGGCGTTGATGATCGACCGCCAGCGTGCCGGCCTCGCCTGGCTCAACCTCGCCAATGGCGACCTGCGACTGCTGGAGACCTCGCTCGACGCCCTGCCCGCGCACTTCGAGCGCCTGCGTCCGGCCGAACTGCTGCTGGCCGACAATCATCGCTCCGGCTTGCCGGAGACCCGCGCAGTCACTCAGCATCTTCCCGACTGGCATTTCGATACCCGGGCCGCCGCGCATGCCCTGGCCGAACACTTCGGCACCCGCGACCTGGCGGGCTTCGGGGTACACGACGAAGAACTCGCGCTGGCCGCCGCCGGCGCGCTCTACCGCTACGCGCAGGCAACCCAGTTGCAGGCGCTGGCCCATGTCACGCAACTTACCGTAGAACACGAAGGCACTTTTCTGCGCCTCGACGCCGCCACCCGGCGCAATCTGGAAATTTCCGAAACCCTGCGCGGCGAAGCGGCTCCCACCCTGCTCTCGCTGCTCGACACCTGTGCCACCAGCATGGGCTCGCGCTGGCTGCGCCACTGCCTGCATCACCCGCTGACCGACCGCGGCATTCCCCGCTCGCGTCATGAAGCCGTCGCCGAGCTGATCGGCGATGCCGGCAATGGCCCGTTCGCCGCGCTGGCCAAGGCCTTGACCGGCTTCGCCGACATCGATCGCATCACCGCCCGCATCGCGCTGAAGAGCGCCCGGCCGCGCGATCTTTCAGGCTTGCGCGACAGCCTCGGCCGTCTCGATGGAATACGGTCAACAGTCGGCGCTGGTGGTGCGGCGACCCGGCTGGCAGAACTCACCGCCGCGTTGGCCACGCCGCAGGCCTGCGGCGGCCTGCTGACCCAGGCCGTCGCCGTCGAGCCGGCCGCACTGATACGTGAAGGCAGCGTCATCGCGCCGGGCTACAACGCCGACCTCGACGAATTGCGCGCGATCCAGCACAACTGCGGCGCCTTCCTCATCGAGCTCGAAGCCCGCGAGCGCGAACGCAGCGGCATCGCGAATCTCAAGGTCGAATTCAACAAGGTGCACGGCTTCTACATCGAGGTCACCCACGCCAACGTCGAAAAGATTCCCGACGACTATCGCCGCCGGCAGACGCTGAAGAACGCCGAACGCTACATCACGCCCGAACTGAAGACCTTCGAGGACAAGGCGCTGTCCGCCAACGAACGCGCACTGGCCCTCGAAAAGCAGCTCTGGGACGAGTTGCTGGCCGCGTTGATGATCCACATTCCGGTCCTGCAGCGCATCGCCCGCGCCATTGCCGAGCTCGACGGTCTGACCGCCTTTGCCGCCGCCGCCGTACGCCACGACTATCGTCAGCCGGAGTTCTGCGACGAAGCGGCGATCGAAATCGAAGGCGGCCGCCATCCGGTGGTGGAACGACAGATCGACAGCTTTATCGCCAACGACACCCGCCTCTCGCCTGCGCGCCGCATGCTGCTGATCACCGGCCCCAACATGGGCGGCAAATCGACCTACATGCGCCAGGCCGCACTGATCGTCCTGCTGGCTCACTGCGGCAGTTTCGTCCCCGCCGCGAGCTGCCGGCTGGGACCAGTCGACGCCATTTACACGCGCATCGGTGCTTCGGATGATTTGGCTTCGGGACGCTCCACCTTCATGGTCGAAATGACCGAAGCGGCCGCCATCCTGAACGGCGCGACGGAGCAATCGCTGGTGCTGATGGACGAAATCGGCCGCGGCACCTCGACCTTCGACGGCGTCGCGCTGGCCTTCGCCATCGCTCGCCACCTGATCGAGAAGAACCGCGCCTGGACGCTGTTCTCGACACACTATTTCGAGCTGACGCGACTGGCGCAGGATTATCCGGTGTGCGCCAACGTCCATCTCGATGCCGTCGAGCATGGCCACAAGATCGTCTTCCTGCATGCCGTCGAGGAGGGCCCGGCGTCACAAAGTTATGGCGTGCAGGTTGCCGCACTGGCCGGCATGCCGCCGGCCGTGGTGCGCGAAGCGCGGCGACGCCTGACACTGTTGGAAAACCGCGAGGTCGGCTCGACGACCCAACCCGATCTGTTCGCCAGCGCGCCGCCCTTGCCAGAACCGCCGCATCCGGCGCTGGATGCCCTGCGCGACCTCAGTCCCGATGAACTCAGTCCGCGCGAAGCGCTTGAAAAACTCTATCAACTCAGCAAACTGGCCAAATCATGAAACGACTTCTTCCACTAATGATGGCGACCATGCTGGCGCTGCCGGTGCAGGCCGAACCCCTGGTCTTCGGCCTGTTCGGCGACACGCCCTACAACAATTGGGAACGCGAGAATCTGCCTGACCTGATCGCGGAAATGGATCGCGAAAACATGGCGTTTGTGGTCCACGACGGCGACATCAAGAACGGCTCCAGCGTTTGCAGTGACGAAGTGCTGAAGGACGTTCTCGGCATCTTCCGCAAATCCGCGACGCCTCTGGTTTATGTGCTTGGCGACAACGAGTGGACCGACTGTCATCGCAAGAACAACGGCAGCTATGACCCCGTGGAACGTCTCGGCAAACTGCGCGAATGGTTCTTCCCCGGCGACCTGGCGCTGGGCCAGCGACCCCTGAAACTGGAACGCCAGAGCAGCGATCCGGCCTTCGCCGGCTACCGCGAGAATGTGCGCTGGGAAGCAGGCGGCGCCCTGTTTGTCGGAATGAATGTACCGGGCAGCGACAACAACTTCAACGGCGTCAAACGCAGCGGCGGCCCGGTGGCCGAATTCATCGAGCGCAGCGCAGCCAACCGCGTCTGGCTGGCCCAGGCATTTGCGCTGGCGCGCAGCAAGAAGCTGGCCGGCATCCTGATCGTGATCCAGGCCAACCCCGGCTTCGAGGAGGCCAACGCCGGCAAGCCCAGCCCAGGCTATCGCGACTTCCTGACCCAGTTGCGCGAGGAAACACTAGCCTTCGCCGGGCAAGTCGTTCTGGTTCATGGCGACACGCACCATCATCAGATCAATCAACCGATGGAAAACCCGACCACGAAAGAAACGGTGAAGAACTTCACGCGGATGGAAACCATCGGCTCGCCCTTCTTCGGCTGGGTCAAGGCCACGGTGGACGCGGCAGATCCGCAGGTCTTCAAATTCTCGCCGCGCTACTGGCGAGTTCCATCGCAATCGAACTAGCGCTCAGTGAAGTTCGTCTTCCGGCGGCACCGGCGCCGGCAAGACAAAGATTCCTTCTTCGAGCAGTTCCAGGGTTTCGGCGGCGGTCGCGACACCGCGAATAGTCCGTGCAGGTGCTTCGTCGTAGTGAATGCGACGTGCTTCTTCCGGAAAACGCTCGCCGACGTTCTCCGCCTTCCTCGACATCCGCACCAGAGCCTGATGCAATTGCGTTGCGCCGGACGAGCTATCCGGCACCGCAGCCGCTTTCGGCATCGCGGCATCGGCCGTCCCGCCGCGCTTGACGTGCGGCGCCGACGGCAACTGGCTCACTGCCGACGTCTGACACTGGGGACAATGCACCATATGACGCTGGCTTTGGCTGCGAAACGTCTCGCCCGAAGCAAACCAGCCTTCGAAACGGTGGCCCTGATCGCAGAGAAGATTGAGAACTATCACGCGTCTGAGTGACTGGTGCCCGGAGCGGAAGTCGAATCCGCATGGCTTGCGCCGAGGGATTTTAAGTCCCTTGTGTCTACCAATTTCACCATCCGGGCCCGAGAGCTTGTGAATAAATCTACTGCGCGTACCGGATCGGGGATTGGGCGGTGCTCGCTATCCTCATGTACAACCACGTACATTCCGGTAGCTGCGCTCCGGCCGCACCCCGCTGCGGCCCGCTCGCAACGATTTCTTCGCAAGCTCTGAAAAAGACAGGGAGGAACACTGGAGGCGCGACCCGGAATCGAACCGAGGTACACGGCTTTGCAGGCCGCTGCATAACCACTCTGCCATCGCGCCGCGAAGGACTTGAACTTCAAGCTAAAAGGGGGAAAGCAAAGGCTTTCCCCCAAAATTTTGGAGCGGGAGAAGAGTCTCGAACTCTCGACCTCAACCTTGGCAAGGTTGCGCTCTACCAACTGAGCTACTCCCGCAGAACAGCCGCGCATTATAGCTTCCGCATTCAAGCTGTCAACGACTGCGGGCCGAGATTTCCGGCCACGCTTTTCTCAAGTAATAAATCATCGACCACAAGGTCAGCAGCGCCGCAATCCAGAGCGACCAGGTGCCGAGCAAATGAATGTCGAGCGGTCCGATCGGGGCGTTCCACAGCAGCATCGGTATCGCCGTCATCTGTGCGATGGTCTTCAGTTTTCCGATGAGGGAAACGGCGACGCTCTTCGCTGCACCGATTCTTGCCATCCATTCGCGCAAGGCCGAGATCGCGATCTCGCGGCCGATGATGATGAAGGCCAGCATGGCATCGGCACGATTCAATTCCACCAGCATCACCAGCGCGGCGGCCACCATCAGCTTGTCGGCCACCGGATCGAGAAACTCGCCAAAGGCCGAGGTCTGATTCAGCTTGCGCGCCAGCCAGCCGTCAACCCAGTCGGTGATGGCAGCGACCAGAAACGCGGCGGTGGCAATGAAGTTCTGCTCGACCGGACTCAGCGGCAGGTAGTACACGCCGACCACCAGGGGTATGAGGAGAATGCGCGCCCAGGTCAGCAGGTTTGGAATATTCAGCGGCATGTCATTTCAATGTCTTGTGGATTTCTTCCGCCAGTCGCCGCGAGATGCCATCGACGCGACACAGATCCTCGATCGTGGCGGCCTTCACGCCCTCCAGTCCGCCAAACTGCGCCAGTAGCTTCTTCCGTCGCGCCGGCCCGACACCCGCCACATCTTCCAGCTTCGAATGCCCGCGCGCCCTGGCGCGACGCGCGCGATGGCCGACGATGGCGAAGCGATGCGCCTCGTCGCGAATTTCCTGAATCAGGTGGAAGCCGGGATGGTCCATGCCCAATTGTAGCGGCACGCTGCGCTTATGGACGAAGAGTGTTTCCAGTCCCGGCTTTCTGTCCTCGCCCTTGGCCACGCCGATGCTGGCCAGATGGTCCAGCCCCAGTTCGGCAAACACCTCGCGTGCGACACGGTGCTGGCCTTTGCCACCGTCGATCAGGACCAGGTCGGGCGCCACCGTCTCGCCCGTGGCCACCTTCTCGTAACGCCGCGTCAGGGTCTGGCGCATCGCCGCGTAGTCGTCACCGGGCTGGATTCCCTCGATATTGAAGCGGCGGTAATCGCCCTTCTTCATCGCCCCGTCAACACAGACCACGCAGGACGCCACGGTGCCTTCACCCATGGTGTGGCTGATGTCGAAGCATTCGATGCGACGCGGTGGCTCCGGCAATTCAAGTGCCTCCTGCAAAGCCGCCAGACGTCCGCTGGTACGAATCTTCGCCTGGCGCCGAGCCTGCACAGCGAGCCGCGCATTGGTCATCGCCATTTCGACCCAGGCGCGTTCCATCTCGTTCTTCGGCGCACCGGCAGGTACGGCTCCGGGCAAGTCCTTTACCGGATAAATGCTCAGAATCACCCGCGCCGGCGCCGGCTGTTCGGCGTAGTGCTGGGCGATGAAAGCCGCCAGGCCCTCGGCAGCTTCCGCCTCGGCCGCTGCCTGCGGAAAGTAGGCGCGATCGCCGAGGTGCAAACCGCCGCGCACCATGGCCAGATTGACGCACAGACTGCCGCGCTCGACCACCGCGGCGATGATGTCGACATCGGCGTCCCGGGTCGAACTGACGTACTGGCGATGCAGGACTGCCTGCAGTGCCCTAATCTGGTCGCGCAAAGTCGCGGCTTCCTCGAAGCGCAGGGCCGTGGCGGCCTCTTCCATCTGCCCGCTCAGGCCCTCGATGACCTCCGAGTGCCGGCCGCGCAGGAACAGTTCGGCCAGCCGCACATCGGCCGCATAGTCCGGCTTCGATACCAGGCCCACACAGGGCGCCTTGCAGCGCTTGATCTGGTGCATCAGGCAGGGCCGCGAGCGATGCGCGAACACCGACTCTTCGCAAGTCCGCAGCAAAAAACTTTTCTGGATCAGCTGGATGCTCTCGCGCACCGCCAGACCGTTGGGAAAGGGCCCAAAGTACTGCGACTTCTTTTCGAATGGCCCGCGATGGTAGAAAAGGCGCGGAAACTCGCCGCCGCCGTCTTTGCCACCGATGCCGATGTAGGGATAGGACTTGTCGTCGCGAAACAGGATGTTGTACTTCGGCGCCAGCTTCTTGATCAGGGTGTTTTCCATGATCAGCGCCTCAGCCTCGGAGCGTGTTGCCGTGACTTCCATGGCGGCCACCTGTTGCAGCATCAGCACAATGCGAGGGCTGTGACCGGTCTTGTTGAAGTAGGACGAGACGCGCTTCTTCAGGTTCTTCGCCTTGCCGACGTACAGAACCTTGCGCTCCGCATCGAGCATGCGATAGACGCCCGGCGCATCGGTCAGCGCCGCCAGAAACTCCCGGCTGTCGAAGGCGTCGACGGCAGCCGCTGGCCTAGGCGAGTTCGGTGCGGATGCTGCGGAAGACATTCTGAAAGTCGGCGCTGGTGAGACGGCGAGTTTGGGTGTTGTAGCGGCTGCAATGGTAGCTGTCGATCAGAATGCGCCCCCCCGGCAGGACATGGCGAGCGCCATGGGCGAAGGCCAGCGCCGACTGCTTCAGGCCCAGCGCCATCAGCACCGCCTTGTGCGCCACCAGCCCCAGCGCAAGGATCACCCGCAGGTCCGGCGAGGCCTGCAACTCCGCCGCGAGATAGTGGTTGCAGGTCCTGATCTCGGCCGGCTCCGGCTTGTTTTCCGGCGGCAGGCATTTCACCGCGTTGGTGATTCGGCAATCCAGCAGACGCAAGTCGTCATCGGCCGCCAGCGATACCGGCTGCGAGCCGAAGCCGAAGGCATGCAAGGTTTCATAGAGCAGGATGCCGGCATGATCGCCGGTGAAGGGCCGCCCCGTGCGATTGGCGCCATGCATGCCGGGCGCCAGGCCGACGATCAGCAGCCGCGCTTGGCGGTCGCCGAAGGGCAACACCGGGCGGGCATGGTAGTCCGGGTGGCGGTTGCGCACCTCGGCCAGGAAACCGGCCAGACGCGGGCAATCGGTACAGCGTAAAAGTGCATTCATTCGGCTAGGATACCGCCTCGCCATGATCAACAAACCAATTCACTGCGACATTTTCTGCGCCGTCGTCGACAACTATGGCGATGCCGGCGTCTGCTGGCGACTGGCCTGCCAGTTGGCCGGCGAATACGGCTGGCGGGTGCGGCTGTGGATCGATGATGTCGCGCCCTTGCAGCAACTCGCGCCGGATCACGCCGCCGGCCCCGTCGATGTGCTGCCTTGGCAAAACCCGTGGCTCGTCACGGATACCGCCGACGTGGTCATCGAAGCCTTCGCCTGCGACCTGCCGCCAGCCTACGTCGAGGCCATGGCGACCCGTGCCCGCCCGCCCGTCTGGCTGAACCTCGAATACCTCTCGGCCGAAAACTGGGTCGCCGGCTGCCACGGCTTGAGTTCGCCCGATCCGCGCCTGCCGCTGGTCAAGCACTTCTTCTTTCCCGGCTTCGCCCCCGGCACCGGCGGACTGCTGCGTGAACGCAACTACGACGAGCGACGCAAAGCCTTCGACGAATCGGCCTTCCGTGCCGGATTCGGCTTGCCACCAAGATCGACGGATGAACTGACGATTTCGCTGTTCAGCTACCCGAACCCGGCACTGCCTGAACTGATGCGGGCCTGGGCCGCATCAAGCCGGCCGATTCGCCTGCTGCGGCCGGGCAGCAGCGAAGCAACACAGACAATCGGCAATCTGACCGTGCATGCCCTGCCCTTTCTGCCCCAGCCCCGCTACGACGAACTGCTCTGGGCCTGCGATCTCAATTTTGTGCGTGGCGAGGATTCCTTCGTCCGCGCCCAGTGGGCGGCCAAACCCTTCGTCTGGCAAATCTATCCGCAAGCGGAGGATGCGCACCGGACAAAGCTCGATGCCTTTCTCGCCATTCACCCTGCCGGGCCGCAATTAAAGGCCTTCTGGCAGGCCTGGAATGGCCAAGGCGCCCCCGACTGGGCGGCTTTCGCCGCAAGCCTGCCCGGCCTTGGGGGGCCTGCGGAGCAATGGACAAAGACCCTCGCCGCCCGCCCGGATCTCGCCAGCAAGCTTGTGCAGTTCTGCCTTGACCGGCTAAAATAGCGGGTTACCAATTTCAGCTTCAGGAAGTACAGCCATGAAAACAGCCCAGGAACTCCGTGCCGGCAACGTCGTATTGGTCGGCAACGACCCTCTCGTCGTGCAAAAGGCCGAATACAACAAAGGCGGCCGTAGCTCTGCGGTGGTCAAGTTCAAGTTCAAGAATCTGCTCACCGGCGCCGCGTCGGAGTCCATCTACAAGGCCGACGACAAGTTCGAGCAGGTGGTGCCGGAGCGCAAGGAATGCACCTATTCCTACTTCGCCGATCCGATGTATGTGTTCATGGACGCCGAGTACAACCAGTACGAAGTCGAAGGCGAAAACATGATCGATGCGGTGAACTACATCGAGGATGGCATGGCCGTCGAAGTGGTGTTCTACGATGACAAACCGATCTCGGTGGAAATGCCCAACAGCGTCGTGCGTGAAGTGATCTACACCGAACCCGCGGTCAAAGGCGACACCTCCGGCAAGGTCATGAAGCCGGCCAGGATCAGCACCGGGATGACACTTCCCGTGCCGCTGTTCGTCGAGATCGGCAACAGGATCGAAATCGACACGCGCACCGGCGAGTATCGCAACCGCGTCATCAAGTAACTCGTTTCACCTCGCAAAAGCAACGGGCAGCCTCGGCTGCCCGTTCTCGTTTACGCTGCAGCCCCTTCCCTAGGCCAGCGCCCGCTCCGCCAGCCGCACCCAGTAGCGAATTCCGGTGGCGATGATCTCGTCATTGAAGTCGTAATGCGGGCTGTGCAGCATGCAGCCGCCCTCCCCCGGACCGTTGCCCAGCCAGACATAGCAGGCGGGCACCACCCGCGCCATGTAGGCGAAATCCTCCGCGCCCATGCTCGGCGGCAACGCTGTCAGCACCTGTCTTTCACCTGCGACATGGCGCGCCACTTCGCGCGCGATGAAGGTCGGCTCGGGCGCATTGACGGTCGGCGGATAGCCGCGCTCGTAGCGCAGATCGATGCTCACCCGGTAGGTCGCCTCGATGCCGCTGCAGATACGTCGCAAACCCTGCTCGAGGTCATCCTGCAACTCGGTATCGAGCGTGCGCACGGTGCCGCCGAGCAAAGCCGTCTCGGGCAAGACGTTGTCGGCATGGCCGGCATGAAAGCGGGTAACGCTGATCACTGCAGCGGCCAGTGGATCGGTGTTGCGCGATACCAGCGACTGCACCGCCTGCACCAGCGCACTGCCGGCCAGCACCACGTCCACCGCCTGATGCGGCATCGCGGCGTGGCCGCCGCGTCCGGTGATGTTGATTTCGAAGGAATCGGTGCCCGCCATCACCGGCCCTTCGGTGACGCCGAAACTGCCGGCCGGCATGCCCGGCCAGTTGTGCAGGCCGAACACCATGTCCATCGGGAAGCGCTCGAACAATCCCTCCTCCACCATCAGGCGGCCGCCGCCCTCATGCTCTTCCGCCGGCTGAAAAATGAAATACACCGTGCCGTCGAAATTGCGCAGTCTGGACAAGGCCTCGGCCGCACCCAGCAGCATGGCCGTGTGGCCATCATGGCCGCAGGCGTGCATCTTTCCCTTGTGCGTCGAATGATGCGGAAAGGTGTTCAATTCGGAGAGCGGCAGCGCATCCATGTCAGCGCGCAGGCCTATCGAACGCGGGCTGGCGCCCAGCGCGAGCTTCGCCACGACGCCGGTGCGCGCGATGCCGCGATGGACTTCCAGGCCGAGGCCGTCGAGATAAGCCGCCACCTTGGCCGCGGTGCGGTTCTCGTCGAAAGCCAGTTCCGGATGGGCGTGGATGTCGCGACGTAGCGCAGCGATTTTCGGCGTCAGGGTCGGCAGCAGTTCATTGATCATGGCAAAGTCCCAGTGTCGGTTTGACAATCCTAGCCCAAACCGGAGCAACGTTAGTGAACAGCTGGTTTTAGTTGCGGCCGCTGCGCTTAACGCCTATGAAGCCGGCGTTAGCCTCCACTGAAACTGCGTTTCCGGTATCTTCGCATCTCAATGAACATACTCCCTCGCCGCATCGCGCATCTCGACATGGACGCCTTCTACGCGTCGGTCGAGCTCTTGCGCTACCCCGAACTGCGCGGCCTGCCGGTGGTGATCGGCGGGCGAAGATGCGACCAGCCCGAACTGCTGGCGGACGGCAGCCGCCGCTTTGCCCGGCTGCGCGACTATGTCGGGCGCGGGGTCGTCACCACCTCCACCTACGAAGCGCGTGCGCTGGGCGTGTTCTCCGGCATGGGCGTGATGAAGGCGGCACAACTGGCCCCGGAGGCCATCCTGCTGCCGGTCGATTTCGACGCCTATCGCCGTTACTCGCGCCTGTTCAAGGCCGCCGTGGCGGAGATTGCGCCAGAGATCGAGGACCGCGGCATCGACGAAATCTACATCGACCTGAGCGGCCTGCCCGGCGACACGCTTGAGCTGGCACAACGCATCAAGCAGGCAGTGAAGGACGCTACCGGACTCTCCTGCTCGATCGGCATCAGTCCCAACAAACTGCTGTCGAAGATCTGTTCCGACCTGGAGAAGCCGGACGGTCTCACGCTGCTCGACGAGAGCGACATACCGCAGCGCATCTGGCCGCTGCCGGTGCGCAAGATCAACGGCATCGGCCCCAAGGCCGGCGAAAAACTCGCTGCACTGGGGATTGCCACCATCGGCCAGTTGGCCAACGCGGAACCGGCATTGCTGCAAGACAACTTCGGCCGCAGCTATGCCGAATGGCTGCACGAGGCATCGCATGGCATTGATCAGCGACCGGTGGTGACTCATTCCGAACCGAAATCGATCAGCCGCGAAACCACCTTCGAGCGCGACCTCCACCCGCGCCGCGACCGCGCCGCCCTGTCCGCAGTATTCACCGCGCTATGCAGCCAGGTCGCCGCCGATCTTCAGCGCAAGGGCTACCTCGGCCGCACCATCGGCATCAAGCTGCGCTTCGAGGACTTTCGCACCGTGACGCGAGACCTGACGCTGCCCGGTCCCACCGCCGACCCGGCCGTCATCCGCCGCGCCGCCGGCGAGTGCCTGCGCCGCGTACCGCTGGAGCAGAAGCTGCGCCTGCTCGGCGTGCGCGCCAGCGCGCTGTCATCGAGCAGCGCGCCGCAGGCAATCACGGCATCGCCGCAAGGCGAACTGCCATTGTCCGCAACGGCTCGCTGCCAGCGATAATCCAGTTGCTCAAGCACACTGACCGCGTCCCGGATTGGGGGTGTAACATCTCTTTTTTCGCGATTCCGGGATAAACCGCCGATGCCAACAGCCGCACCCGCCGCAGCAACCAAGCGTCCGGGTTCATTCCGCTGCAACCTGTGGCCGGCGTGGCTCGCACTCGTCTGTTCCCTATTGCTGACACTCGTCGCCTGGCGCTACAGCCAGCAGGAAGTCGAACGCCAGTTACGCCTTGAATTCGATGCCGAAGTGGCCCAGCTGCGGACCGATCTCAATGTCCACCTCGCCGGCTATACCCGGACTTTGCGCGCCGCCGCCGCACTGTTTGCCGCCAGCGACAATGTGACGCGCGAGGAATGGCGCGAGTATGTTGCGGTGCTCAAGCTGGAACGCGACTATCCGGCGATGCAGGCGGTGGCCTTCGCCCGTGCCGTCAGCGACGCCGAACTCGCGGCGCTGGTCAGCGAGGTGCGCCAAAGCGGCGTGTCCGACTTTGCCATGCGCCCGCCGGGCCGCCGTGATCGCTATGTCATCAATGTTTTTGCCGAGCCCTACAGCGGGCCAAACATCAAGGCGCTTGGCTATGACATGTGGCAGGACAGCGACCGCCGCGAGACCATGCAACGGGCGCGCGATAGCGGCGAGCCGATGATTACCCGCAGGATCACGCTGAAGATCGACGAGCACGGCAACCCGGCACCGGCGTTCATCATGTACCTGCCGGTTGCAGCGAAGTCAGGCCGCGAGGTCTACGGCTACGTACTCAGCCCGGTGCGCATGCCGGTCCTGATGGAAATGCTCTTCAAGCAAAGTTCCCGCCTCGTCTCGCTCAGCATCCACGACGGCGCCGAGCCGCGTCCGGAAAGCCTTTTCTATCGCAGCACCGCCGACGACGGTTCGCTGGCCGCAAAGTTCGTCCATAGCGAAATTTCGATCATTGGCGGGCGGCCGTGGACATTGACCTACGCCAGCCGGCCGGAGTTCGAAGCGCAAGGTGACGTGCGACGCCCGGTGCAGGTGCTGGCCCTGGGGCTGCTTGCCAGCATGCTGATGTTCGGCATCGCCTGGTCGCTGGCCACCACCCGCACCCGCGCCCTGCGTCTGGCGCACGACATGACCGACTCGCTGCGCGAGAGCGAAGCCCGGTTCAGGGTACTGGTGGAGCAGGCGCCCGATGCCATTACCGTGTACGACATGGATCTGGGTCACTTCGTCGAGGTCAATGCCGAGACAGAAAAGCTCTTTGGCTGCAGTCGCGAGGAGTTGCTGAAATCAGGACCGGAAAGGTTTTATCCTCCGGGCCAGTTCACGGGCAAAACCGCCGCGGAAAACGTGCAGGAAATGCTTGAGCGGGCACTGGCCGGAGAACAGGTCTTCTTTGAACGTACCCTCCGCAACGCCCAGGGCAGGTTTTTGCGTTGCGAACTGCGGCTGGTGAGGCTGCCTTCAGCCAAGCGTCGACTGATCCGTGGCAGTTTGATTGACATTACCGAGCGCAAGCAAGCGGAGAAGTACGAAAAATTTCGCAGCCATGTTCTGGAACTGCTGGCGGGAGATGCGCTGCTCTCCAGCGTTCTTGAAGCCATCGTGCAAGGCGTCGAGCAACTCAATCCCGGAATGCTATGCAGCATCCTTCTGCTCGATGGTGAAGGCAGGCGTCTCGGCAACGGCGTGGCGCCCAGCCTGCCCGATTTCTATAACTCGGCAATCGACGGCCTTGAAATCGGCATGGGTGCCGGTTCCTGTGGAACTGCCGCGTTTACCGGCGAGCGCGTCGTGGTTGACGACATAGCGACTCATCCCTACTGGGCCTCCTACAAAGAACTCGCCGCCAGTGCCGGTCTGGGCGCCTGCTGGTCGCAACCTGTCCGCTCCTCATCGGGTCAAACGCTGGGCACATTTGCCATCTATCATCGGGATGCGCACGCGCTGGTGGAATCCGACATCGCCATCATCGAAAAATCCGCCGACCTGGTCAGCATCGCCATTGAAAAAAGCCTTGCCGCGGAAAAGCTGCTGCGGCAGAACAGCATGCTCTCCGCCATCATCGAGAACTTTCCCGGCGGCGTCTCGGTGGTCGACGCCGACTTGCGCGTCGTGGCCCACAATGCCCTGTTTGCAGAGATGATGGAATTTCCCCCGGCACTGATGTCCAGACCCGACCTGCGCTTCGAGGACTTCATCCGCCACAATGTGCAGCGCGGCGAATACGGGCCGGGCGACCCCGAGCAGCAGTTTGCAGCCCGCATCCACCTCGCGCGAAATTTCCAGGCGCACAGGATCGAGCGTGTCCGCCCCAACGGCATGGCCCTTGAGATTCGCGGCATGCCCCTGCCCGGGGGCGGCTTTGTCAGCATCTACATCGACATCACCGAACGCAGGCGCGCCGAAGACGAAATCAGGAAACTCAACGCCGATCTCGAACAGCGGGTTATCGCCCGTACCGCCGACCTCGATGCGGCAAACCAGTCGCTTACCCTGGCGAAGTTCCAGGCCGAAGCCGCCAACGTCGCCAAGAGCGCCTTCCTTGCCAACATGAGCCACGAGATCCGCACCCCGATGAACGGCATCCTCGGCATGGCCAACATCCTGCGCCGCGAAGGCGTGTCGTCGCAGCAGGCACAACGACTCGATACCATCGACGCCTCCGCCCATCACCTGCTGTCGGTCATCAACAACATCCTCGACATCTCGAAGATCGAGGCCGGCAAATTCACCCTGGAGGAAGCGCCGGTCACCGCCAGCAGCCTGCTCAAGAATGTCGTCGCCATCCTGTCCGAACGCTGCAAGGCCAAGGGTCTCCAGTTGCTGGTCAAGACCGAGCCCTTGTTGCCCAACCTGACGGGCGATCCGACGCGACTGCAACAGGCTTTGCTCAACTACGCCAGCAACGCCATCAAGTTCACCGAAACGGGCGCCGTGACGCTGCGCATTCGCAAGCAGGAAGAGACCGCCGAATCCGTAGTGGTGCGCTTCGAGGTGTCCGATACCGGCATCGGCATCCCCGCCGAGACCCTACCCCGGCTGTTCAGCGCCTTCGAGCAGGCCGACAATTCAATGACGCGCAAGTATGGCGGCACCGGTCTCGGCCTGGCGATTACCCGGCGACTGGCGGAACTGATGGGCGGCGATGCCGGCGCCGAAAGTACGCCGGGAACGGGCAGCACCTTCTGGTTTACGGCAAGGCTGAAGAAAGGCGCAGAGGTGGTCGTCGAGCCAACGACCGGGAACGTCGACGCCGAAACACTGATCCGCCAGCGCTATCAAGGCAGCCGCATTCTGGTGGTCGACGATGAGCCGATCAACCGGGAAATTGCCCGGCTGCAACTGGAGGCGGTCGGACTGGCCGTCGACACGGCGGACGATGGCGCGGAAGCGGTCACCCTGGCGCAGGAGACGGTCTATGCAGCCATTTTCATGGACATGCAGATGCCGAACGTCAACGGGCTGGAGGCGACGCGGGAGATCCGCGAGTTGCCCGGCTACCGGGAAACACCGATCATTGCCATGACGGCCAACGCCTTTGCCGAAGACAAGGCCCATTGCTTCGAAGCGGGAATGAATGACTTCCTGGTCAAGCCCTTCGATCCCGCTACGCTGTTTGCGACCTTGCTGCGCTGGCTGAGTCGGCGCGATGCGTAGCAAGAGATAGCGAACCTGCCGAAGCCTGAATAGCGGAAGAACGGCATGGCACTATTTCTTCTGCTCATCATCCTCCTCGCCATTGCCTGGGGCGTCGCCGACTTTCAATTGCAGAGCAGGATCGAGCGCGCACCGCCGCCGCTGCCCGTGCCGAAAGCCGCGCCGGCGGCGTCGCCGAAGGCGGAGCTTGTGCCACCGGTCGAAACCGCGCCGGTCGTCGCGCAGAATCCGCCCACCGGCAGCGCCGGGGCGACCGCCGATTCGGAGCCCGCCCTCCCGCGACAGGATTCCCGCACCACCACGCCGGAAGCTGACAAGACGCCGCAGTCAGGGCAATTGCATTTGGACTCAGGGAGCCAATCCGAGCAATGAAGCCCGATAGTCTGGAATTCGGTCGGCGGTTTTGCGGCGGCTACGCAGGCTTCGCTTTGGGTATCGGTGATCCTGGCGCAGCAAGGTCAGGGCGA
>JAPLQZ010000140.1 GCA_026399415.1 Rhodocyclales bacterium
CAGGTCGGCGACATCGGCGAACTGCGCTCGAGCCACGGTATTTTTGCCGTGGAAGACACGCAGAAGATCCAGGCCGCGGTATTTGGCCACCACGGCGTGGTGCGTACCGGCACGCTAAGAGTCGGCGCTGGCGTTACGGCGAAGGTGGATACGGTCGCCCGCGCCCGCACCATCCGTCACCACTCGGCGACGCACCTGATGCACAAGGCCCTGCGCGAAGTTCTCGGCGTCCACGTACAGCAGAAGGGCTCGCAGGTCGACCCCGACAAGACCCGCTTCGACTTCGCCCACACCAAGCCGGTGACGGCCGACGAGATCGTCCGCATCGAACGCCTCGTCAATGACGAAATCATTGCCAACGCCGAGGCGCGCTCGCGCGTGATGCCGATCGACGAAGCGCAGAAGACCGGCGCCATGATGCTGTTCGGCGAGAAATACGGCGACGAAGTGCGCGTGATCGACATCGGTTCTTCGTGCGAGTTGTGCGGTGGTACGCATGTCGGCCGCACTGGCGACATCGGCCTGTTCAAGATTGTCATGGAGGCCGGCGTCGCGGCCGGCGTGCGGCGCATCGAGGCGATCTGCGGCGACGTTGCCGTCGTCAGCGTGCAGCAGCAGCAGGCCCGGCTCGATGCCGTGGCCGCCGAAGTCAAGGCGCAGCCGGCGGAAGCCGCGGCGCGCGTGGCGCAGATTCTGGACCACGTCAAGACGCTGGAAAAGGAACTCGCACGGCTCAAGTCGAAACTCGCCGCTTCTCAGGGCGACGATCTTGCCGGTCAGGCGGTCGATGTCAAAGGCATCAAGATTCTGGCGGCAAGTCTGGAAGGCGCCGATGCCACGGCGCTGCGCGAGACGCTGGACAAGCTCAAGGACAAACTCAAGAGCGCCGCCATCGTGCTGGCCAGTACCAGCGAGGGCAAGGTCAGCCTGATCGCCGGCGTCACCGCCGATCTGACGGGCAGGCTCAAGGCCGGGGAACTGGTCAACTTCGTCGCCCAACAGGTCGGCGGCAAGGGCGGCGGCAGGCCCGACATGGCGCAGGCCGGCGGCACGGACCCGGCGGCACTGCCGGCGGCGCTGGCGTCGGTGCAAGCCTGGGCGGCGGGCCGGTTATGAAAAAGGAAATCGCATGAAGCGGACGCTGCAAGTTCTGGCCGTGCTGGCCGTGCTGGTGGCCGGATATTTCTGGGTTGTCCTAAACTGGAGCTATTCCGTCGGCGAGCGCGCCGGCTGGTTGCAGAAGCTGTCGCAGAAGGGCTGGCTGTGCAAGACCTGGGAGGGCGAGCTGATCATGGTGGCGGTGCCCGGCAGCATGCCGGAGAAGTTCTACTTCACCGTGCACGACGACAAGCTGGCGCAGAGCATCAATCGCTCCATGGGCAAGCGGGTGTTCCTGTCCTACGAAGAAAAGGTCGGCCTGCCGACCTCCTGCTTCGGCGATACCCGCCATTTCGTCACCGGTGTCACGCTGGTCGATGAGGTTGCGCCGGCGACTGGGGCCGCAGTGGTCGCGCCTGCGCCCGCGGCAAGCGCCGTGTCACCAGCGCCGACTCCTGGTCGTTAGCGGCCGTCAAAAATCCGCACGGATACCCGGCCAGACGGCGTCCAGCGCCGCCTTGAATTCGTTCTGGATGCGAATCAGTGCCGCTTGGGTGTCGGCCTCGAAGCGCAGCACGACGACTGGCGTGGTATTTGAAGCGCGGGCCAGGCCGAAGCCGTCGGCATACTCGGCGCGCACGCCGTCGATGGTGATCAGTTCGCGCGCACCGGGCAGCAGCTTGCGGCCGCCCTGGCGCAGCTTGGCCACCAGCGCGTGCGGCTCGCCTTCCTGCATCCTGATATTGAGTTCCGGCGTCGAGATGGCGTTGGGCAGATGCTTCAGCGGCCAGTTGGAATCTTTCCAGCGCGAGACGATTTCGAGCAGGCGGGCGCCGGTGTAGAGCGCATCGTCGAAGCCGAACCAGCGCTCCTTGAAGAACATGTGGCCGCTCATCTCGCCGGCCAGCGGCGCACCGGTTTCCTTGAGCTTGGTCTTGATCAGGGCGTGGCCGGTATTCCACATCAGCGGCCGGCCGCCCTGGTGGCGGATCGACTCCGCGACCCAGCGCGAACATTTCACGTCATAGATGATCTGGGCGCCGGGATTGCGGGTCAGCACGTCGGCGGCGAACAGCATCAACTGGCGGTCGGGAAAAATGATTTCTCCATCCCTGGTGACAACGCCGAGCCGGTCGCCGTCGCCGTCGAAGGCCAGCCCGAGTTCGGCATCCGTCTCGCGCAAGGCGCGCTGCAGGTCGACCATGTTTTCCGGTTTGGACGGGTCCGGATGGTGATTCGGAAATTTGCCATCCACCTCGCAAAACAACTCGGTCACCGTGCAGCCCATGCGGCGGAACAGATCAGGGGCAACGCTGCCGGCGACGCCGTTGCCGCAATCGATGACGATCTTCATCGGCCTGGAAAGCTTTACATCGCCGACGATGCGATCGAGATAGGCTTGGCGCACATTGGCATGGCATACATAACCGCGGCCTTCGCAATAGTCGGCGCTGGCGATACGGCGCCGCAGGTTCTGGATCATCTCGCCGTACAGCGTCTGTCCGGCCAGCACCATCTTCAGTCCGTTGTATTCGGGCGGATTGTGGCTGCCCGTGACCGAGACGCAACTGTCTGTCCCCAACTCATGGGCGGCGAAGTAGGTCATCGGCGTCGGTACCCGGCCGATGTCAATCACATTGACGCCGGTTTGCGTGATGCAGTGGGCCAGCGCGCACGCAAGCTCCGGGCCCGAGAGGCGACCGTCGCGACCGATGACGATCGTCTTGACACCGCGCGCGACGGCTTCGCTGCCCAGTGCCAGTCCGATTTTGCACACCGTCTCGGCGGTCAGCGTGGTGCGCACGATGCCGCGAATGTCGTAGGCCTTGAAAATCTCGGGAGCGGGGATATGCATGTGGCTTCTTGGGCAAAGGTCGGTGCGGGATTTTACGCCGAAGGAGGCGGCGAAAGATGCGCGTCAAAATGCGCCAGCAGGCGTTGCGGCAGCCAGTCGATGCGGCCGGGCAGAACGCCGTGCACAAACCCGACATGGCCGCCGTGACGATGGATTTCCAGCGTCACCGTGGCGGGCAAGTGCTCGCGGCGCGGCAGGGCGGCCGCCGGCAGAAACGGGTCGTTTGTCGCATGAAGCAGCAGCGTCGGAACTTGTACGGTACCCAGCAGCGGCCCTGCGCTGCTTCTCGCGTAATAGTCGTCGGCACCAAGAA
The DNA here is from genome assembly GCA_026399415.1 of Rhodocyclales bacterium. Taxonomy (GTDB): domain Bacteria; phylum Pseudomonadota; class Gammaproteobacteria; order Burkholderiales; family Rhodocyclaceae; genus Sulfuritalea. Next base: position 3,267 of record JAPLQZ010000140.1, read on the forward strand.
AGCCGTGCAGAGGCGCGGTGACGGCGTCGTCGAAATCGCGCAGGGTGCGCGCCGCCTGCGCCCGGCGAATGTCCATGCGGCCGGGAAAGCGACGTTCCTTGGCCAGTGCCGCCGGAATCAGCGTGCGCAGAAAATGCCGCGCATAGACCCGATTGAAGCCCGATGAAAGCGCGGCGTTGGACGCTGCCAGATCCAGCGGCGCACTGACTGCCGCCGCCGCATTCACGACGTCGAGTGCGTGATTGCCTTGTTCCGCCAGCCACTTCAACAGGGCATTGCCGCCGAGCGAAACACCGGCGACGAACAATGCCGGGTAGCCGCGTGCCTGCAGGCGGCGCAGCACCCAGTCGATCTCCTGCGAGTCGCCCGAGTGATAGGCGCGGGGCAGGCGGTTCGGCTCGCCCGA
>JAPLQZ010000119.1 GCA_026399415.1 Rhodocyclales bacterium
AAACTCGATGCAGCGTTTCGATGCCCAGACGCCGAAAGCAAGGTGGCCGTACTCCTCCTTGTGGATGCGCACGTTGACGCGCGCCCAGGGCAGGTAGGAGCATTCGCGATACTGGCCGAGGAAAGCCACGGCAGCCGGCGTGACCACGGTCGAGAACAGGGCGACATCTTCCCAGCACTCGAAGAACTTGGACCAGTTTTCCTTGCGGAAACCGTTGATCACGTTCACCTTCCGTGGATCGGGGTTCTCCGGATTGTGGGAAAGCTCGTAGAGGCGGGCATCGACATCCACGCCCAGTTCCTGCAACAGGTTCCACACATAGAATGCGTGGCCCATTTCCTCGAACACTTTCTTCGACAGGCGGTAGGCCTCTTCCGGGCGCGTGGCGTAGCGATGATTCTCGGCAACGCGCTGGCCGCCGGCATATTCGGAATCAGCCTGGAAGCACATCAGGTTGATCAGCGCCTTCTTGTAGTCCTCGGGCAGAACATCGCCCTTGTCGTAAGTCTTGAACGTCCTCATTTCAACTCTCCAGATAAGGTCGGCGCAAACAGGTAACCCCGCAGCCTCGCTCCAGACATCAACCGATGTGACGTCAAGAACAATCGCGATACATCATCAGCTGTATGCTTCTATAGTAGTGTATCATTTTATGGCTGTCAATTTCTTTTTTTAGACCTCAATCAATGCATTATTACATATTGTTTACATGATACTTTTTAGACGCCTCCTGCAAACAGGTGCGCATCGAATGGAAAGCAGCATCAGCATACCAATCAAAACCGTGTTACATCAAAACAGTACCAGTGATATCATTTGAACCATCTATTCAGGGAAGGTTCCGAGCATGAAAAGCCGCTTCATCCACCAGTGGCTGGATGCATTTCTGGCCGACCATACGCTGCGCGCCAACTCGCTGATCATTACCATCTATGGTGACGCGATCGCACCGCACGGGGGCACCGTCTGGCTTGGCAGCTTCATCAAACTCGTCGAACCACTGGGACTGAACCAGCGTCTGGTGAGAACCAGCGTGTTCCGGCTTTCCAAGGAAAAATGGCTGGTCTCGGAACAGATCGGGCGCAACAGCTACTACAGCCTGACCGCCACCGGCCGCCGCCGTTTCGAACACGCCTACCGGCGTATCTACGATGATCCGCGCCAGCAATGGGACGGCGACTGGCAAGTGGTATTCACCGGTGGCGGCTTGCTGTCTCCCGCGCAGCGCGACGCCCTGCGCCGCGAACTGCAGTGGGAAGGCTTTGGCGTCATCGCACCGGGCGTATTGGCACACCCCTATGCCAACCACGAGTCGGTACTCGACATTCTGCAAGGCACCGGCACTCACGACAAGGTGGTGGTGATACGGGGTCGCACGCTGGGCGCGCTTTCCAGCCGTTCGCTGCAGGAACTGGTGCGCGAATGCTGGAATCTCGACGCCATCGCCAAGGGCTACAAGCGTTTCTGCGACTCATTCCGCCCGGTGACGCGCGCCATACGAGCCGCTCGCAACCTCGATCCGGAACAAGCCTTCTGTGTCCGTACACTGCTGATCCACGAATTCCGCCGCGTCCAGTTGCGCGATCCGCAGTTGCCCACGCAATTGCTGCCCAACGACTGGCCGGGCGATATCGCCCGCAAGATATGCAGCGAACTCTACCTGCTGACCCGAGAGCAGGCCGAGCGCCACCTCGCCAATGTTCTGCAAACGGCCGATGGGCCGTTGCCTGAAGCAGCACCCTACTTTCAGCAGCGCTTTCGTGGATCGACCGCCGGCGAGATAACTGAAGAGGCATGAGCCAGAGCAATCTCCACATCGGCATTGTCGGCGCCGGCCCTTCGGGTTGCTACGTCGCCGATGCCATCGGGCGCAAGCTGCCTGGCGCCTTCATCGACATTTTCGACCGCCTGCCGACACCCTTCGGCCTGGTCCGCGGTGGCGTCGCACCCGACCATCAGGGCACCAAGAACATCGCGCGGCAATTCGAGCGCACGCTGGGCAAGGACAGCGTGCGCTTTCTCGGCAACATCGCCATCGGTCGCGACATTTCCTATGAGGAACTCAAGGCCGCCTACGACGTGCTGATCATCACCATCGGCGCGCTGGAAGACCGCCGGCTCGGCATCCCCGGTGAGAATCTGGACGCCGTGTATGGCTCGGGGCAATTCGTCGCCTGGTACAACGGCATTCCCGATGGCCGCGATCTCGATCCGAAGCTCGATGGAAAGTCGGTGGCGATCATCGGCAACGGCAATGTGGCGCTCGACATCGCCCGTCTGCTGGGCAAGACAGCCGACGAACTGGCCAGCTCGGACTTGTGCGCCCACGCCCGGGCGGTATTCGAGGCCGCATGTATCGAGGACATCTGGCTGGTCGGTCGGCGCGGTCCGCTCGAAGCGAGCTTCACTACCGCCGAACTGGCGGAGTTCGGCGAACTGTCGCGTGTGGCCACGCTGGTTGATCCGGTCCAGTTGCCGCAAGCCTTGCCGGATGGACTGAGTGAGGAGCAGAAAAAACTGGGCGAGAAAAACCTGGAGGTGCTCCACGGCTATGCCGCACGCGGCGAACAGCGCGAGCGGCCCGTGCGCATCCACTTCCTGTTCCATGCAGCGCCGGTGGCGATACGTGGCGAGACCCGTGCGCAGGAACTGGTGCTCGACCATACCCGCGTCGAACCCGGCGTGGCGATCACCGGTGGCAAAACTTTCACCATTCCGGCCGACACCGTCATCAGCGCCATCGGCTATCGCAGCACACCCTTCCCCGGCCTGCCCTTCGACACGGCGCGCGGCATTGTCGCCAACACGCAAGGCCGCGTCGAACCAGGTGTCTATGCCGCAGGCTGGTGCAAGCGCGGTCCGCAGGGCGTGGTGCCCGCCAACCGGGCTGACGCGCTGGCGGTGGCTGATCTGATCCTGGCTGATCTCGCCGGCCATGAGCCTGGCAGAAAGCCGGGCGGTGCACTGATCGACACACTGCTTGCCGAACGAGACGCGCGGCCAGTCGATTTCGCCGGCTGGCAGAAGATCAATGCGGCGGAAGTCGCGGCGGGACAGGGACGTCCGCGCGAAAAGCTGACGCGACTGGAAGATCTGCTGGCGGCCGCCACAGGCTGACCGCCGACATCAACGCGGCGCCCGTCAGGCCGCCGCTTGGCGCGGCCAGGACGTAATTTCGTTTCCAGACCATTTGTGACGCGAAGACGAGCCGCAGACAGTGCGAATAGCACGGCAAGGCGAAGTCAACAAAGTCACGGATGGTCTGGAAACGGAAGAACGCGCTCGTGGTAGCGCGCCCGATACAGCAGCCGCTGGCGTTGCGGCCCATCGACAAAGCCTGAACGGTCATGCAGCACGTTGTTGCAAACCAGCCCCATGCCCGGCTCCAGGCGTCCGTGCAGGGTCCACGGCGTCGGCGTCGCCAGCAGGCGCGTCAATGCGGCCACCGCTGCCTGCGTGGCTGCATCGCCGCGCCATTCGATGCTGACGGTGCGCGCCGTGTACCGCATGTGCAGGAAGCCCTCGCCATCCAGCGAGAAGACGGGCCCGGACTGCGCCGCCCGCGCGACACCGGTTTCATCCATGCGCGGCGGAATGGTCATGACATCGGCGGCAGACAGGGCGCGAATGTAGTCGGGGTTCTCGTCGCGCAGCAGGAGGTAGGCGATCTCGTGGTCGAGCAGCTGGTTCTCGCCGCCGGATTCGGCCCTCTGCACGCAATGCAGGACCATGCCGCGTACGGTGCGCTCTGGTACGTTGTAGTAACCGTCGGTGTGCCACCTGATCGGCTTGTCGGTGTAGGGAATAAACTCTTTGCGCTCGCCGCGCTCCGTCGCGCCGCGCACCGAAATCGGCGAGATCGCGTCGTCGTCGGTGAGCCAGTGGCTGTCGAGGCGATGCAGACCCAGCTGGGCGCCCAGCCGCCGCGGAATTTCCTTGTCCGCGTCGCCCACGGTATTGCTGGTGTAGATCGCCATGTTGGCCGTGGCGCAACGTTCCAGCACGGCCTCCAGTTCGGTAGCCGCCAGCGTGCGCGGATCGTCAAGCGCGACCAGAATATCCTCTATGCGGCGCGGTGCGCTGTCGAGCTTGCGCTCACGCCACCGGCGATAGCTGGCCAGGTCAGCGAGGTCGAAGGGACCGGGCATCGTTATTCCGTTTCGCTGACCGCGCCTTGCCGCGGGCGCCGACTCCCGGCTTCCGGATGAAACAATCCTGCCAGCGTTTTCTCCAGTGCCTTGATGGCTTCGGGCGATTCGATTTCCATCACCTGATCGACTGCCCACAGTTGATCTTTCTCCGGCAATACCTCCTTCAGGCAAGCGGAAAAACAGCGACGAAAACCGAAGTCTGGTCCGTCCGCGGTATAGCCGTGATCCGCATATTCCGTACCGCGCCGGTTGAACAGATCGAGGAAGTGTTGCCGGCACTTGCCCGGCGTCACCTCGACCAGCAACATGTCGCTGTTGTCCTCGATCGCTTCCGCCATGCGTTGCGCCAGCGCCGTGGTGAACTCGATGCGCTGGTCCGGCGTCAACTCGCGGTAAGCAATGCGATCCGCCGCCTGCGCGAGAAAGACCATGAACTCGCAGACGAAGTCGAAGTAGGCATTGCCCAGATCGATATCGTATTCAGCCGCGCGCATGCGCTTGATCGAATCGATCGCCAGCTTCCATCCCAGCATGGCGATGACACTGGCAAGCTCGGCCATCGACCGCGGCTTGCCGCCGGCATGAAAGCTGGTTCGTATGCGAATGGCCATCTGAGAGTACTAG
>JAPLQZ010000308.1 GCA_026399415.1 Rhodocyclales bacterium
AAGATTGTGCGGCGGTGAGCAGCCAGCTCAGCCGCGTGTTCATGGTCGAGAACGTCGACTATGACCGTCTTGAAGTCTCCTCTCCCGGACTCGATCGCGTGCTCGTCAAGCCTGCTGACTACCGGCGTTTCGCCGGGCAGGAGGTACAGCTGAAGCTGCGTGTTCCGCTGGGCAAACAGCGCAATTTCAGCGGCGTGCTGGACGGGTTGCGGGAAGAAGGCGGAGTTGAAATGGTGTGCCTGCGAATGGATGAAACACTGCAGCAGTTCGCGCTCGAGAATATCGATCGGGCGCGTCTGGTGCCCAAGTTCTGATTAATGCTGGAGGACTCACATGAGCCGTGAATTGCTGCTGTTGGTCGATGCCCTGGCCCGCGAGAAGAATGTGCCGCGGGACATCGTCTTTGGCGCCCTGGAAATGGCGTTGGCGTCCGCGACAAAAAAGCGCACCAACGACGAAGCCGACGTGCGCGTGGACATAGATCGCGAGACCGGCGAATTCGAGTCTTTTCGCCGTTGGCTGGTGGTCGCCGATGACATGGTCGAGAATCCGGAACAGCAGATCAGCCTCACTGGCGCGCAACAGCAGATTCCGGACATCGTGCTCGAAGACTACATAGAGGAAGCGCTTGAGCCGATCGATTTCGGCCGCATCGGTGCGCAGGCGGCAAAGCAGGTCATCCTGCAGAAGATTCGCGATGCCGAGCGCGAGCAGTTGCTGAATGACTTTCTCGATCGCAAGGAATTCCTCGTCAGCGGCACCGTCAAGCGCATGGAGCGCGGCAGCGCCATCATCGAGGCCGGGCGCATCGAGGCCCTGCTGCCCCGCGACCAGATGATTCCCAAGGAAAACCTGCGTCCCGGCGACCGCGTGCGTGCCTGGCTCGCGAAAGTCGACCGCCAGGCGCGAGGCCCGCAACTCATCCTGTCGCGCACGGCGCCCGAGTTTATCATGAAGCTGTTCGAACTTGAGGTCCCCGAGATCGAAGACGGCCTGCTCGAAATCAAGGCCGCCGCCCGCGATGCCGGCATGCGCGCCAAGATTGCCGTCAAGTCGAACGATCCGCGTGTCGATCCGATCGGCACCTGCGTCGGCATGCGCGGTTCGCGCGTCACGGCCGTGACCAACGAGCTCTCCGGCGAACGCGTGGACATCATCCTGTGGTCGGCCGACCCGGCCCAGTTCGTCATCGGCGCGCTGGCCCCGGCCGAGGTGCAGAGCATCGTTGTCGACGAAGAGAAGCATGCGATGGATGTCGTGGTCGATGAGGACAACCTTGCCATCGCCATCGGCCGCGGCGGGCAGAATGTGCGTCTGGCCTCGGAACTGACCGGCTGGACCATCAATCTGATGACCATCGAAGAGTCGCAGACGAAGTCGGAATCCGAACATGGTTCGATCCGCGCCCTGTTCATTGCGAAGCTCGACGTCGACGAGGAAGTTGCCAACATCCTGATCGAGGAAGGCTTCTCCTCGCTCGAGGAAATCGCTTACGTTCCGCTGGCGGAAATGCTCGAAATCAACGCCTTCGACGAGGCAACCGTGACCGAACTGCGCGAGCGTGCGCGCAACGTCTTGCTGACCGAAGCCATCGTTGACGAAGAACAGATGGAGAAGGTGGCCGATGATTTGCTGTCGCTCGAGGGCATGGACAAGTCATTGGCGGCGAAGCTGGCCAAAAATGGAATCACTGACCGCGATGCGCTGGCGGACCTGGCGACCGACGAGTTGACTGAAATGACCGGCATCGATGCCGGAAGGGCGACGGCGCTGATCACTGTTGCGCGTGCCCATTGGTTCGCCGAAGAAGAATGAGAGGTACGGCATGGCTTTGATGACTGTTTCCCAATTCGCGACCGAGCTGAAAATGCCGGCGCCGACCCTGCTCGAGCAACTGGCCAAGGCCGGCGTCAGCAAGCAGGAGTCCGACGATCCGGTGTCGGAGCAGGACAAGACACGGTTGCTTGACTATCTGCGCAAGTCTCACGGCGACGCCGCGCCCAAAGCCAAGATCACCCTGACGCGAAAGAAGACCAGCGAGATCAGGGCCTCGGATTCCACCGGCAAGGCGCGCACGATTCAGGTCGAAGTCCGCAAGAAGCGCGTATTCGTCAAGCGCGATCCCGGTGAACTGGCGTCCGATGCCGCCGCTGAAGTCCCGGCCGAAGTTGCCGTGGTTGAACCCGCCGTTGTCGTGGCTCCCGCTCCTGTTGCCAAAGCGGTGCCCGTTGCAGCGGTTGCGGCGGCAGCCGGGGTTCCGCCTGTAGAAATCCCGTTGGTGGCGGCGGCCGCGGCTGAAGCCGCGGCCGTCAAGCCGGCGGCAGCGACGAAGCCGGTGATTGATCCGGCGCAGCGGGCACTGCGTGAGGCTGAAACGAAGCGTCAGGGCAAACTTTCAGCGATCCAGGCGGCCGAGTTCAAGGAGAAGGGCGATCGCGAGGCCAAGGTTCGCGCCGAAGCCGATGCGCGCATTGCCGAGGCCCAGGCGGCATTGGTCGCCGCAGAGGCCAAGAAGGCCAAGGAGGCCGCTGCGGCTGCCGGTGTGTCCGGCACCATCCACAAGCCGGCCGCCAAGCCGGAAGACGGCAAAGCCAAGACAGCGAAGAAGGATGCATGGAAAGATGACGCCGCCAAGCGGCGTGCGATCAAGACCCGCGGCGATGCGGGCACGTCCGGCTGGCGCGGTTCCAAGGGTGGCGGACGCCACGGGCGTCACGGTCACGCCGAGGATGCGCCGGTGCAGCAGCCGGTCGAGGCTATCGTTCGCGAAGTGCATGTTCCGGAAACCATCTCGGTTGCCGATCTTGCGCACAAAATGACCGTCAAGGCCACCGAGGTCATCAAGACCCTGATGAAAATGGGCTCCATGGTCACCATCAATCAGGTGCTCGATCAGGAAACCGCGATGATTGTGGTCGAGGAAATGGGCCACCTGGCTTTCGCCGCAAAGCTCGACGATCCGGACGCATTCCTTGCTGACGAAGGCGAGCACAAGGATGTGGTGCAGTCGCCGCGGGCGCCCGTGGTGACCGTCATGGGTCACGTTGACCACGGCAAGACCTCCCTGCTCGACTACATCCGCAAGAGCCGTGTCGCACACGGCGAGGCTGGCGGCATCACGCAGCACATCGGCGCCTATCACGTCGAAACGCCGCGCGGCATGATCACCTTTCTCGACACCCCGGGCCACGAGGCCTTCACGGCGATGCGCGCGCGCGGCGCCAAGGCCACCGACCTGGTGATTCTGGTGGTGGCGGCCGATGACGGCGTCATGCCGCAGACCAAGGAAGCCATTGCCCATGCCAAGGCGGCCAACGTGCCGCTGATTGTGGCCGTGACCAAGATCGACAAGCCTGATGCGAATCTGGAACGGGTGAAGCAGGAACTGGTTGCCGAAGGCGTGGTGCCGGAAGAATACGGTGGTGATGCGCCCTTTGTCGGTGTCTCGGCGAAGACCGGGGAAGGCATCGACGCCTTGCTGGAGCAGGTGCTGCTGCAGGCCGAAGTGCTGGAACTTGTGGCACCGGTGGAGGCTCCCGCCAAGGGGCTGGTGATCGAGGCCCGCCTCGACAAGGGCAAGGGTCCGGTGGCGACCATCCTGGTGCTGTCGGGAACACTGCGTCGTGGCGATGTACTGCTGGTTGGCGCCGTGTTCGGCCGCGTACGCGCCATGCTGGATGAGAATGGCAAGTCGATCGAATCGGCAGGCCCCTCGATTCCGGTCGAGATTCAGGGCCTCACCGACGTGCCGGCAGCCGGCGACGAAGGCATGGTCCTGCTCGACGAGCGCAAGGCGCGCGAAATCGCCTTGTTCCGTCAGGGCAAGTTCCGCGACGTCAAGCTGGCCAAGCAGCAGGCGGCAAAGCTGGAAAACATGTTCGAGCAGATGGCCGAAGGCGAGGTCAGGACCCTGCCGCTGATCATCAAGGCCGACGTGCAAGGCTCGCAGGAAGCCCTGGTGCAGTCCCTCAACAAGCTGTCGACCGGCGAAGTCAAGGTCATGGTGGTTCACGCCGGCGTCGGCGGCATCAGCGAATCCGACATCAATCTGGCCGCTGCCTCGAAGGCCGTGGTCATCGGCTTCAATACCCGTGCCGACGTCGGCGCGCGCAAGGCCGCCGAAAGTCTGGGTGTCGACATCCGTTACTACAACATCATCTATGCCGTCGTCGATGAGGTGAAGGCCGCCCTGTCCGGCATGCTGGCGCCGGAGAAGAAGGAAGTCATTCTCGGCCTGGTCGAGATTCGCCAGGTGTTCCGCATTTCCCGCATCGGCGCCGTCGCCGGCTGCATGGTGTTGTCCGGCCTCGTCAAGCGCAATGCCTCGGTGCGGCTGCTGCGCGCCAATACGGTGATACATACGGGCGAACTGGATTCACTCAAGCGTTTCAAGGATGACGTGCGCGAGGTCAGGGAAGGTTTCGAGTGCGGTTTGAGCCTCAAGAACTTCAACGACATCAACGAAGGCGATCAACTCGAAGTGTTCGAGATCCAGGAAATCGCCCGGGCGCTGCTCTGATCCGGTAATGGCAACGAAGCGCGGCTCAGGCCATGGCGCAGGTCATGGTTACTCGCGCGCCGACCGCGTTTCCGAGCAGATCCGCCGCGAACTGGCGGATCTGCTGCGCTTCCATCTCAAGGACCTGCGCATAGCGCCCAAGCTGACACTGGTGACGCTGACCGCGGTTGAAGTCACCGCCGACTATGCGCATGCCAAGGTCTTCTACACATCGCTGGCGGACCCCGCCGCCAACCAGATGATCGATGAGGGGCTCAAGCATTCCGCCAGTTTCCTGCGTCGCGAACTGGGTCGCCGGATCCGCATTCATCATATTCCCGAACTGCATTTTGTCTTCGATCCCTCTGTCCAGGAGGGCGCTCGCCTCTCGAAGCTGATCGACGAGGCAGTCGAATCGGACAAGAAGCTGCACGACGACTGAGGGCGCGAGTGAACGCACCGCGCCGCGAAGGCGGCAAACCCGCGCGTCGCCGGCTCGATGGCGTGCTGCTGCTGGACAAGTCGCTCGGGCTGTCGTCCAACCACGCCCTGCAGGCGGCGCGCCGGCTCTACAACGCAGAAAAGGCCGGGCACACCGGAACGCTCGACCCTTTGGCGACCGGCCTGTTGCCGTTGTGTTTTGGCGAGGCGACCAAGTTCTCTGGCGAGTTGCTCAACGCCGACAAGCGTTATGTGGCAACCGTCCAACTTGGCGTCACGACTGACACGGCGGATGGCGAAGGCGCGGTACTGGAGCGTCGTCCGGTAGAGGCAGGGCGAACGGATGTAGAGGTGGCGCTGGCCGCCTTTGTCGGCGAGATAGAACAAGTGCCACCGATGTATTCGGCGTTGAAGCGTGACGGCAAGCCGCTCTACCAATACGCTCGTGCCGGCATCGAAGTGGAGCGGGCGCCGCGCCGCATCCATATTTACGAGTTGCGCCTGCTTGATGGGGGCGATGAGCTGGCCAATGGGCGTTTTGTTTTCGAGGTCCGTTGCAGCAAGGGAACCTATGTGCGAACTCTGGCCGCGGATATTGGCGAGCGCCTGGGCTGCGGAGCGCATCTGGCGGTCTTGCGTCGCACCGGCATCGGCGAGCTTGATGTCGCCCGGGCGCATTCCATCACGATCCTCGAAGGTCTGACGGTCGAAGCGCGCGATGCCTTGCTGCTGCCGCCCGATTCCCTGCTCAGCGACTTGGCCGAAGTCCGGCTGGACATCGCCGATGCGGCGCGGTTGAGGCACGGCCAGGCGGTTCGCTGGTCGGCCGAGGAGGGTGCCCGGCTGCGCGTTTATGATGCCGAGCGCCGCTTCATCGGCGTTTGCCGGCAAGTCGCGGACGGTTGGCTGCAACCTCAGCGGCTTGTCGCCGGTGTCTGAGCGATGAATTCATCGTGAATGCTTGATTCCTCTTCATTCAAAACGCTATAATCCACGGTTCTCCAAGAGCCCAATATCACAGGATCAGCAAGGAAACCACAATGGCAATATCCACTATCAACAAAGCCAAGATCGTCACCGACTACCAGCGTGCGCAGGGTGACACAGGCTCCCCCGAAGTCCAGGTAGCGCTGCTTACCGCACGCATCAACGACTTGACGGATCATTTCAAGGCGCATACCAAGGATCATCATTCACGTCGCGGCCTGCTCATGATGGTCAGCCAGCGCCGCAAGATGCTGGATTACCTGAAGCGCAAGAATGTCGACGGTTATCGTTCGCTGATCGAGCGTCTTGGTCTGCGCAAGTAGTTTTTTCAATCAGGCACCGCCCCGGATCATCCCAAACGCGCTATGCGCTTTGCTTCAGAACCTGCGCAGGCATGCTGAACAGGCCGGCACAGCCATGATGGCTATGCCGGCTTTTATTTTTTGCCGAAAGGAAATATTGTGCTGAACCCGATCAAGAAGAGTTTTGCCTACGGTGACCATACGATCACCCTTGAAACCGCCGAAATTGCCCGCCAGGCCGGCGGTGCCGTGATGGTCACCATGGATGACACCGTGGTGCTGGCCACGGTGGTGGGCGCACGGAACGCCAAGCCGGGACAGGATTTTTTCCCGCTGACCGTCGATTACCAGGAGCGCTCCTATGCTGCCGGTCGCATTCCGGGAGGCTTCTTCAAGCGTGAGGGGCGCCCGTCCGAGAAGGAAATCCTGACCTGCCGCCTGATCGATCGTCCGCTGCGCCCGCTGTTTCCCGACGCTTTCTACAATGAAGTTCAGGTGGTCTGTACCGTGATGTCGTGCAACCCGGAAATCGATCCGGATATTCCAGCGATGCTCGGCGCATCGGCCGCCATGGCGATTTCCGGCATTCCGTTCAGCGGCCCGATCGGCGCTGCTCGCGTCGGCTACATCGATGGCAAGTACGTGCTGTGCCCGACCAAGACTCAACTGGAAAGCGCGCAACTGAATCTGGTGGTTGCCGGTACCGAAGGCGCCGTGCTGATGGTCGAGTCCGAGGCCCTGCAGCTTTCCGAAGAAATCATGCTGGGTGCCGTGGTGTTTGGCCACGACCAGATGCAGGTTGCGATCAAGGCCATCAACGAACTGGTCGAAGTGGCCGGCAAGCCGGAATGGGACTGGCAGGCGCCGGCCAAGAACGAGCCGCTGATAGCGAAGGTGGCCGAACTGGCGGAAGCCGAACTGCGCGAGGCCTATCGCATCACCAGCAAGCAGGCCCGCACCATCAAGACCCGCGAAATCACCAAGAAGACCATCGCTGCCCTGACTGAAGGCGTGGAAAACGCGCCCGATTCGAACCTCGTCGGCAACACGGTGTTCGACCTGGAGGCGAAGATTGTCCGCAGCCAGATTCTGAACGGCGAGCCGCGCATCGATGGCCGCGATACCCGCACCGTGCGCCCGATCGTCATCCGCAACGGCGTTTTACCCCGCACCCACGGCTCCGCGCTGTTCACTCGCGGCGAGACGCAGGCGATTGTTGTCGCCACGCTCGGCACCGGCCGCGACGAGCAGATCATCGACGCGCTGCAAGGTGAGTATCGCGATCGCTTCATGCTCCACTACAACATGCCTCCCTATGCCACCGGCGAGACCGGCCGCGTCGGCACACCGAAGCGCCGCGAAATCGGCCATGGCCGCCTGGCCAAGCGTGCGCTGCTCGCCGTGCTGCCGTCGCCGGAGGACTTTGGCTACTCGATGCGCATCGTCTCCGAAATCACCGAGTCCAACGGTTCGTCGTCCATGGCTTCCGTCTGCGGCGGCTCGCTGGCCCTGATGGATGCCGGCGTACCGCTCAAGGCTCACGTCGCGGGCATCGCCATGGGCCTGATCAAGGACGGCCCCCGCTTTGCCGTGCTGACCGACATTCTGGGCGACGAGGATCATCTCGGCGACATGGACTTCAAGGTGGCAGGCACCGAAAACGGCATCACGGCCCTGCAGATGGATATCAAGATTCAGGGCATCACCAAGGAAATCATGCAGGTGGCGCTGGCCCAGGCCAAGGAAGCACGTTTGCATATCCTGGAAATAATGAAGGGCTCGATGACCGGCCATCGCGAGGAAGTGTCCACCTTCGCGCCGCGCATGATCCACATCAAGATCAATCCGGAAAAGATTCGCGACGTGATCGGCAAGGGCGGCGCCGTGATCCGTGCGCTGACCGAAGAAACCGGCTGCGTGATCGATATCGAAGACGACGGCTCGATTACCATTTCCTCGGTGAATGCCGATGCAGCGCAAGTGGCCAAGAAGCGCATCGAGGACATCACCGCCGAGGTCGAGGTCGGTCGCATCTACGAAGGCACCGTGCTGCGCCTGCTGGATTTTGGCGCCATCGTCAGCCTGCTGCCGGGCAAGGACGGCCTGCTGCATATTTCGCAGATCGCCAACGAGCGGGTGAATGCCGTCGCCGATTACCTCAAGGAAGGCCAGGTAGTGAAGGTCAAGGTCATCGAGACCGACGACAAGGGTCGTGTGCGGCTGTCGATGAAGGCCATCGCCGCAGCAGCGGCGCCAGCCGCCGTGGCCGAATAGGGCTTCGTTTGCAGGCAACAAAAAGGGACGCCGCGGCGTCCCTTTTTTCTGGGTGGATGCGTCTGCCTACTTGCCGACCTGCTTCTCGCGGTGTTCTTCCAGTGTCTTGCAGTCGATGCACAGCGTGGCTGTGGGACGCGCCTCAAGGCGCTTGAGGCCGATCTCGACGCCGCAGGAATCGCAGTAGCCGTACTCGCCGCTTTCGATGCGGGCAATCGATTCGTCAATCTTCTTGATCAGTTTGCGCTCGCGGTCGCGGTTGCGCAGTTCGAGTGCAATGTCGGACTCCTGGCTGGCGCGGTCATTCGGATCGGCGAACACGGTCGCCTCGTCCTGCATGGTATGCACGGTGCGCTCGATATCCTCGCTCAATTCGTCCTTGAGTGACGCCAGAATCGCGCGAAAGTGAGCGAACTGTTTCGCGCTCATGTAGGCCTCGCCCTTTTTCGGCGCATAGGGCGGGAATTGCTTCTTGTGCAGCAGATCTTCAGTCATTGCGACGAGTCCGTATTTTCGGAGAACCGGCTTTATAAACGAAACGAGGGACGACCGCAAGTCTTGGTTTTCGTTCACCTCCGCTGCGCTTAACGCCGATGTGGCCGGTGTCAGCCCCCGCTGAAACCCGGTTTTCGATACGGTGGCCCGTTCTGTGATTGACCGTGACCCGCCCGGTTCGGTAAAATCGCGCGGTTCGGGGTGTGGCGCAGCCCGGTAGCGCGCTTGCTTTGGGAGCAAGATGTCGAAGGTTCGAATCCTTTCACCCCGACCAATTATTGTTATGGAATGACGGTTTTCCGCCGTGCCTGCGGGTCAGGAGTCGCAGGCGGATGCGATTGCGTCCGAGACGCCCCTTGCAGTACATGCCCCTTGCAGTTCATTGACAAGCGACGCTAATTTCGTCATTATCCGTATCATAAAAATAATAAATACATACATAAAAACAAGGATAAGCAGTCTGCAGTGAAGCTTCGGGGAGGAAGCTGTGCCGGGAGCGGGGATTCTGGATGCGGGCGGGTTCGTCTGGCTGGCGGGTGCCGCCTGCCAGCTTTTTCGCGTGCCCTTCGATCCGCGCCTGCTGGCCCAACAGTTCCCGCCGCCGCAGACCCGGACAACGGTCATCGAGGCCTTCCAGGCCCTGGGCTTCAAGGTCGCATTGACGGCGCTGCCGCCGCAGTCCCTGGCGCAGCTTTCGGGTCCGGCCTTTCTCGCCGTTGCTGCCGGCGACGCGTCGGATTCCGCTCTCGGCTTCGTCCTTTTCCTGCGCTGCGACGGTGAACGCATTGCCTGGCTTGAGCCGGGCGTCAAGGAAGCGCGCGAAGTTCCGCTGGCCGAATTCGCCGCCCGCTATCAGGGCGAGGTGCTGCAGTTCGCGCCAAAGGAACAACCTGTCGCCGATCCCGACGTCGGCAACCAGAAACCGGCCTTTGGCTTCCGCTGGTTCCTTCCCGAACTCGCCAAACACAAATCCATCTGGCGCGATGTGCTGATCGCTTCGCT
>JAPLQZ010000289.1 GCA_026399415.1 Rhodocyclales bacterium
CAACGCGGGCGACGCGCACGCGCGTCATCCAGTCACGGAAATTCGCCCTCTACACTGTGCGGAGTTTCTGTTCATTCGCAAGCAGTTGAAGATGAGGCAATTAACCTACTTGCCAAATGCAGTCTGCTTGTTTAGACTGCCTCTCATGGAAAAACGCGTGCCTCACTTCAAGCTGGCAGTCGTCAAAACATTGCTTGGGCAAGGGAATGTCCGCGCGACGATGACCGCGCTTGGCGGCGCGGAGGCCATGGGATTCGACTTCGACGACATGCTCGCTGTCGTTATGGCACTGACCACCACCGACTTCTACAAGAGCATGACGACCCATGCGAATCATCGGCTGTGGCAGGACGTGTACCGCCCGACGACGCCAGCCGGCGCGGTGTATCTGAAGTTGACGGTGATCGACGATGTACTCATCGTGTCTTTCAAGGAGCTATGAACATGAAGTGCCCAAACTGCGGAGCAGCAAAGCTGGTGCATGACACCCGCGATTTGCCATACACCTACAAAGGCGAGTCAACCGTTCTTCCCACGGTCACCGGCGATTTTTGCCCGGCTTGCGCGGAAGGCGTCTTTGACGCCGTGCAATCGCGCCGCGTCAGTGCCTTGATGCGTGAGTTCAGCAAACAGGTCAATGCAACGATTGTTGACCCTGCGTTTATCGCCAGCGTTCGCAAGAAGCTCGATCTTGACCAGCGCCAAGCCGCCGAGATTTTCGGCGGAGGGGTCAATGCCTTCTCACGCTACGAGAATGGTAAAACCAAGCCGCCCCTGGCACTGGTGAAGTTGCTCAAAGTGCTTGACCGTCACCCCGATCTGCTGAACGAAGTCAGGGCGGCATAGAGGACGGGTTGTGTGCGGGTTGACGAGTCGGCGACCGCGCGGGGAAATGCGAGCCTGGAACCTTTGATTTGAGACGAAATCGTGACGCCAATGTCATTTTCATCAAATAATGGGCCTGCTTTGAGCCGGAACGCGGGGTGTTTCGCCTCATTCTGCTCATGCCGGACGCACCTCCCCTACGAGAGGTTGTCCCCATTTGTTGATATTGAGCATCGCCAGCATGGCGAAGGCCCGATTGGCGTTCTTCGCCAGACCGCGATAGCGGACCTTGGCGAAACCCCACAGGCGCTTCAAGGTCAGGAATGGGTGCTCGACCTTGGAACGCACACTGGATTTGCGCCGGTTCGTTTCCTTGTCGGCGTCCGTCAGCGGGCAATTACGGTAGGCGCGCTTGTTGGTGAAGTCCTTCGCCTTTGGCGCGATCTCCTTGAGTCGCTCCCGTTGCTGCTTGCCCCGGTAGGCGCTATCGCCGTAGAAGCGAGTTTCCTCGCCATGCAGCAAGTTCGGTACTTCGTGGCTGTCATGGACGTTCGCCGCGGTGACACTCGCACTATGGACCAGACCAGTCTGGCTGTCGGCGCCAATGTGCAGCTTCATGCCGAAGTGCCACTCGTTGCCTTTCTTGGTCTGATGCATCTCCGGATCGCGGGCTCTTCTCCTGATTCTTGGTCGAAGGTGGCGCGGCGATCAGTGTCGCATCGACAATGGTGCCGCCCGACAGCCTCATGCCGTTGGCCAGAAGCAACTCACCGACCTTGGCGAACAGGGCTGCACCCAGGTTGTGCTTCTCCAGCAGGTGCCGAAAGTGGAGCAGGGTCGTGGCGTCCGGTACCCTCTCTCGTCCCAGATCGATCCGGCAGAACTCCCGGAACACCGGCACATCGTAGAGTGCGTCTTCGCAGGCTTCGTCGGCCAGGTTGAACCAGTTGGCCACGCAGTACATCCGCAGCATCCGTTCCAGACCCACCGGCGGCCGTCCATTCCCGGCCTTGGGGTAATGCGGTTCGATCAAAGCACCGAACTCGGCCCACGGCATCAGGCTTTCCATGCGCGACAGAAACTCCGCCTTGCGCGTCGCCCGGTTGTGCTTCTCGAATCCTCTTGTCGCGGCCAGCGTCATCTGCTTCATCGTCTTGTCCCTTGTGATCACAACTCTTCGTCTGACTCCATGACAAAGAAATCGTTCACAGTGTTTGATGCTTATTCAGTGTTTCCCTAGAATTGTCAGGTCTGCGTGCGCATGAACCTCATTCCGAGAAGCCAGTAGTCGACGGTGAAGTTCCACAAACTCAATTGGGACGTAGGATGTCGCGAGGCGGTAGCGCCTCTTATGTATCCCTTCCGATCCAGTGTAAGGCGTGGCGTATTCGACCAAAGCAAAACGAAATGCTGGCTTGGCCAGCGGATGGCCCGTATGGTCTTTGATTGTTGTAAGAGCGCTCAACGCGCTATTCATACGTTCGATGCATATATCGAAGTGAATAAACTCTTCGTGGTGCCGAGTCATGCGGAGTCCTGACAATGGGTTCATATGCTGATTGTTGCATATGACGTTTACGATCAAATACCCAGTTCATTCATTTCAAATGACCTATCTCTGACGGACGTACACGAAACTCGCCACGAGCAACCAGCGCGGCTACTTCAGGCCCAACACATCCTGCATGTCATACAGCCCCCGCTCGCGGTTGCTCAGAAAGCGTCCGGCGCGAAGCGCCCCCAGCGCATAAGGCATGCGGCTGGCGGATTTGTGGGTGATCTCGACGCGCTCGCCGGCGCCGGCAAACAGCACCGTATGGTCGCCGACAATGTCGCCGCCGCGGATGGTTGAAAAGCCGATTTGCGTCGCCGGCCGCTCACCGGTGTGTCCTTCGCGGCCATACACGGCGCACTCCGACAAGTCGCGGCCGAGCGCAGCTGCCACCACTTCACCCATGCGCAAGGCTGTACCGGACGGCGCGTCCACTTTGTGGCGATGATGCGCCTCGATCACTTCGACATCGTAGCCTGCGTTGAGAATGCGTGCCGCGACATCAAGCAGGCGAAACACCGCATTGACGCCCACCGCCATGTTCGGCGCGCACACGATGGGAATATCCTGCGCCGCCTCCTCGATGGCCCGCTTGCCCAGCGCCGAAAACCCGGTAGTACCGATAACCAGGCTGACGTGATGGCGTCGACATGCGGCAAGGTGCTGCAGCGTGCCTTCCGGCCGCGTGAAGTCGATCAGGCAATCCGCAACCGCCAGCGCGGCATCGAGGTCGGCAGTGATCCTGACGCCGCAGGGGGCGCCCACCAGTTCGCCGGCATCCTTGCCGAGAAAAGGACTGCTGCTGTGTTCGAGCGCGGCGACGAGGCTTGCACCGGGGTCCTGTTGTACGGCCTCGATCAGGGTGCGGCCCATGCGCCCCGAACTGCCGGCGATGGCATAGCGGATATTCTCCATGCCCTACTTCTTCTCTTCGGCGGCTGCACCCGCTGCCGCAGGCGCATGGATTTCGATCACCTGTGCGGCAGGCCTGGGCGCCTCGGACTTTGATCCATCCTCGGCCACCACATCGCCCGCCACGCGTGTCAGTTTGTTGTCCACAAAGAACACCGTCAGAGTACGTTGCTGAACCTCCTCGCGTCCGTGCCGGTAGCGATACACATAATCCCAGCGGTCGGCGTGGAACATGTCGGCCACCAGAGGCGAGCCGAGGATGAAGCGCACCTGATCGCGAGTAAGGCCCGGCTTCAGCTGCGCCACCATCTCCTGGGTGACGAAGTTGCCCTGCCGCACATCGATGCGATAGGGCGAGAGATAGTTTGTGATCTGCGGGAGCTGCGGGAGCTGCGGTGCGCTGGAACAGGCTGCCAGAAAAGGCAGGAACAACAGGAATCGCTTCATCGGGAAATTCCGGAAAAACCACCAATGGGTCGTGGCCACCCCATTCTGGCGCGCCTCGTCTATTCCCGACTGCATTATCCCAATCGGGCCGCGAAAACTATATCATAGCTGCCCGCCCATCACTGCGCGCGCTGCACGGCCCCAGGCCGCGCTTACCGCTCCATGACCCATCCCGACGACCTCAAGAGCAGCGGCCTCAAGGCAACGTATCCGCGCCTCAAGATTCTCGACCTCTTCCACAAACTGCAGGATGAGGGCTCGCCGCGCCATGTCACGGCGGAAGACGTCTATCGCCACCTGCTGACCAGCGGCATCGATATCGGCCTGGCCACCGTCTATCGCGTGCTTACCCAGTTCGAACAAGCCGGCTTGCTGCAACGCCACCATTTTGAATCCGGCAAGTCGATTTTCGAGTTGAATGAGGGACAGCATCACGACCATCTGGTCTGCGTGGACTGCGGCAGGGTGGAAGAATTCTTCGACGCCGCGATCGAGAAACGCCAAATAAAGATCGCGGAAGAACGCGGCTTCACCGTTCGCGAACACGCCCTCTACCTCTACGTCGAGTGCCAGAAAACGGACTGCCCGCACCGCAAGGCGGTGGCTTAAGGCCGCGGTTTGGAAGCATTTCTCACGTCGACCATCCTGGTCGCCATCGCCGAAATCGGCGACAAGACCCAGTTGCTATCCTTCGTCCTCGCCGCCCGGCTGCGCAAACCGCTGCCGATCATCGCCGGCATCTTCGTCGCCACGGTGCTCAATCACGCCCTGGCCGGCTCGGTCGGCGTCTGGCTGGCGCAACTGATCGCGCCACAATGGTTGCCGTGGATCACCGGCTCGGTATTCATCGGCTTCGGCCTGTGGGCGCTGCACCCGGATTCGCTCGACGAAGACCCGAAGATTCATCGCGCCGGTGCGTTCATCACCACCACCATTGCCTTTTTCATCGCCGAAATGGGCGACAAGACCCAGTTCGCCACGATGGCGCTGGCGGCCCAGTTTCAGGGGGCGTTGATTGCCGTGGTGATGGGCACCACGCTGGGCATGATGCTGGCCAACGTGCCGGCCGTCATTGTCGGCGAACGACTGGCCAAACGCCTGCCACTAAACCTGATTCGCTGGATCGCTGCCGCCGTGTTCATCGCAACGGGCTTGGTGGCCATGCTCGGCGCGCCAAGTCTTCCGGTCTAAGCCGAACTATCCCGAGCCGAGCATTTCCGCCGCGTGGCGGCGGGTGGTTTCAGTAATTTTCTCGCCGCCCAGCATGCGCGCGATCTCTCCTATGCGAGCTTCCGGATCCAGCACACTGACCGAGGACGTCGTCGCCTCGCCACGCGTTTCCTTGACGATCGACCATTGCCAGTCGGCCTGCGCCGCCACCTGCGGCAGATGGGTCACGCAGAGCACCTGCCGACGCTTGCCCAGCTCGCGCAGCATGCGGCCGACAATCTCGGCGACGCGACCGCCAATGCCGACATCGACCTCGTCGAAAATCAGCGTCCCCGCGGCGAGTTTTTCTGACTTGGCCTGACTGGCAATGACCTGCAAGGCCAGCCCGATGCGCGACAACTCGCCGCCCGAAGCCACCTTGGCCAGCGCCCGCAGCGGCTGGCCGGCATTGGCCGAGACGAGAAATTCGACGCTTTCAAGGCCGCAGGAAGCGCCTTCGGCCAAGGGCTCCAGCGCAATTTCAAAGCGCCCCCCGGCCATGGCCAATTCCTGCATGCCGGTCGTCACCGCCGCAGACAATGCCCTGGCGGTCTTCGCTCGCAAGGCCGAAAGCTTCTTGGCCGCGTCACGAAAAGTCGATTCCGCCTTGCGTTCCCTGTCAGCCAGCGCCGCCGGGTCGGCACGCAGCGTAAGTTCGGCCAGCCTGGCTTGCAAACCCTGCAAGAGATCGGGCAATTCCTCGGCCGTGACGCGATGCTTGCGCGCCATCTGCGTTACCACATCGATGCGGTTGTCGAGCTCGTTCAGCCGCGCCGGATCGAGCTCCAGTCGATCCTGATAACGCCGTAGTGCCAGCACCGACTCTTCGAGCTGGATCAGCGCGGTCTCGAACAGTTGCGCCGCTTCTGTCAGTGCCGGATCAAACCCGGTCAGTTCCGACAGCCTGGCCCCCGCATGCTGGAGCAGCGGCAGACTCGCTGTCTCGCCTTCCTCAAGCGCAGCCAGCGCGGCGCTCGCACCTTCCAGCAGGGCATTGGCATTGCCCAGCCGGCGCTGCTCCTGTTCCGTTTCCTGCCATTCGTCAGCATTGAAGGCCAGGGCGACGAGTTCCTTCACCTGCCATTCAAGCAGTTCGCGCTCGCGCAGCGTGGCCTCGACATCCTTCTCCGCCGCCTGGCGCGCCTCACGCGCCGCACGCCATGCGCCGTACGCTGCGGCCACTTCGCGCGCCAGCGCCAATGCCCCGGCATGGGTGTCGAGCAAGTCGCGCTGGGCGTCGCTGCGCAACAGGGAATGATGGGCATTCTGGCCATGGATGTCGGCAAGAAAATCGGCAACTTCGCGCATCTGCCCCAATGTCGCTGCCGCACCGTTGATATAGGCGCGGGACCGGCCGGCACTGTCAATCACGCGGCGCAGCAGGCAAGCCTCAGTGTCGTAATCGTTGGACTGCAGCCAGGTCTTTAGAGCGCCGTCCGGCGCTACATCGAACTCCGCAGAAACTTCGGCGCGCTCGGCGCCGCTGCGCACCACGGTGGCATCGGCACGCTCGCCCAAGGCCAGCGACAGTGCATCGACCAGAATGGACTTGCCGGCGCCGGTCTCGCCGGTCAGGGCGCCAAAACCGCTGCCGAATTCAAGTTCGAGGCGGTCGACAATGACGAAATCGCGGACGATCAGACGCAGGAGCATGTTCAAAGCTTGGAAAATATTTAGTGACGGGGAGTCGAACTCCAGTGCAGCTTTTCCCTCAGCATGGCGAAATAGCTGTAGCCGGGAGGATGCAGCAGGATGACGTTGTGGCTCGAACGCACCATGCGCACCACATCGCCGGCGCGGGCGTCAAAACGCGTCTGGCCGTCGAAGTGAATTCGTGCATCGTGCGGAGGCAAAAGGGCGATATCGATCGTGCTGCTGTCGCTGACGGTAATCGGCCGGTTCGAGAGCGCATGCGGGCATAGCGGGACGATGGCGATGCCGGGCACCGACGGGTGGAGGATCGGTCCGTTGGCGGACAGCGCATAAGCGGTAGACCCGGTAGGCGTGGACACGATCAGGCCGTCGGCACGCAAGACGTGGATCAATTCGCCATCAACCTTGACTTCGAGTTCGATCATGCGGCCGATGTCGCCCTTGTTGACCACCACGTCGTTCAGCGCCAGCGTCTGAAATGCCGGCTCGCCATCACGCAACACTTCGGCGGTGAGCAGAAACCTCTTCTCGCGGGAAAACTTCCCGTCCAGCAACGCCGTGATGCTCTCGATCATGGTGCCAAGCGCAATGTCGGTCATGAAGCCGAGCCGCCCCTGGTTGATGCCGACCAGCGGTACGTTGAACTTGGCCAATTGCCGCGCCGCATGCAGCATGGTACCGTCGCCGCCGAGCACCACCGCAAGTTCGGCGCGGACGCCGATCGCATCGTAGCCTGCCACCGCATAGTTGCTGGCTCCGACCGCCGTTGCCGTATCCTCTTCGAGCAGAACCTCGATGCCGCGCTCCTTCAAAAACGTGGCGAGCACCCGCAGCGATTCGGCGATTTCCCGGCTCTGATATTTGCCGATCAGGGCAATGGTATGAAATGTGGAAAATGCGGCGGTCTTCATCGGACTGATTAAACCACAATTGGGGACTGCTTTTTTTGGCGAGTTGCCGGCTGGCAGCTTGTTGCGCCGTCCGCGTGGGGACCGTCCGACGGACTGCTAGAATCCCTGCCATGCTCGACTATCGCGCGCAAACCCTGCTGAAAACCCTGATCGAACGCTATATCGCCGAAGGTCAGCCGGTCGGTTCGCGCACGCTTTCGAAATACTCGGGCCTGGAACTCTCCCCGGCGACGATCCGCAACGTGATGTCGGATCTGGAAGAGTTGGGCTTCATCGCCAGCCCGCACACCTCGGCCGGACGCGTGCCGACGCCGCTCGGCTACCGGCTCTTCGTCGATTCGCTGCTGACGGTACGGCCCCTGCAGGGCAGCGAACTTTCCGAGATTCGGGAAGCCATCCAGCCCGACCAGCCACAACTGGTGATCAGCCACGCGTCGCAATTGCTGTCGCAGCTCACCGCCTTTGCCGGCGTGGTAGTCGCGCCGCGCCGCCAGCAGCCGCGCATCCGCCAGATAGAGTTTCTCAGCCTGTCGGAAAAGCGCATTCTGCTGATCATCGTCACCGCCGACGGCGACGTGCAGAACCGCATCCTGTTCACCCAGCGCAATTACAGCCCGTCCGAACTGGTCATGGCGGCAAACTACCTGAACCAGAACTGCTTCGGGCTCAACTTCGACCAGGTCCGCGCGCGCGTGATGGAAGAACTGCGCCAACTGCGCGCCGACGTGTCCGAACTGATGACCGCGGCGCTGGACGCCAGCAACCAGGCCGTCGCCGACACCTCGATGCAATACGTCATCAGCGGCGAGAAGAACCTGCTCGGCGTCGAAGACCTGTCGTCCAACATGACGCGCTTGCGCCGCCTCTTCGATCTGTTCGAACAAAGAACCGGCCTGGCGCAATTGCTCGAACTCTCCTGCCGCGCCGAAGGCGTGCAGGTCTTCATCGGCGGCGAGTCCGGCATCGCGCCGCTCGACGAATGCAGCGTGGTGGCCGCGCCCTACGAGGTCGACGGCCAGATCGTCGGCACCATCGGCGTCATCG
Source organism: Rhodocyclales bacterium (assembly GCA_026399415.1). Taxonomy (GTDB): domain Bacteria; phylum Pseudomonadota; class Gammaproteobacteria; order Burkholderiales; family Rhodocyclaceae; genus Sulfuritalea. Next base: position 8,554 of record JAPLQZ010000289.1, read on the forward strand.
GCCCGACGCGGATGGCCTACGAGCGCGTCATTCCCATCGTCGACATCACTGCCAAGCTGTTGTCCTCGGCACTCTCGACGCCCTGACGACCCATGTCCCGCTACGCTCCCGAACCCGCGCAACAGCACGGCGCCCCGCGCCGCACCGCCGTCCTTCTGGTAAATCTCGGCACACCCGAGGCGCCCACCGCAGCGGCATTGCGCCGCTATCTCAAGCAGTTTCTCTGGGATCCGCGCGTCGTCGAAATTCCGCGTCCGGTCTGGTGGCTGATTCTCAACGGCATCATCCTCAACCTGCGCCCGGCCAAATCGGCCGCCAAATACGCCAAGATCTGGATGCTGGACGGCTCGCCGCTGAAGGTGCACACCGAGCGTCAGGCCAGGCTGCTCAAGGGCTGGCTGGGTGAAGCCGGCACTCCGGAAGTAGTCGTGGCGTGGGCCATGCGCTACGGTCAGCCGTCGATCGCCAGCGCCCTCGACCAGTTCAAGCGCGATGGCGTCGAGCGCGTGCTGGTGGTGCCGCTCTACCCGCAATACGCGGCCAGCGCCACCGCCAGCGTGATGGACGACGTGGCCGACTGGCTCAAGCGCAGCCGCAACCCGCCGGAACTGCGCTTCATCAAGCACTTCCACGACCACCCCGGCTACATCGGCGCGCTGGCGGCCAGCGTCGCCGAACACTGGACCGCGAACGGCCGACCCGACAAGCTGGTGATGAGCTTTCACGGCGTGCCGCGCCGCTCGCTCGACCTGGGCGATCCCTATTATTGCGAATGCCAGAAAACCGGGCGCCTGCTGGCCGAAGCACTGAGGCTGACCGAGAAGGATTACCTGGTCACCTTCCAGTCGCGCTTCGGCAAGGCGGAGTGGCTGCAACCCTAATACCCAGGCGACCCTGGAAAAACTCGGCCGCGACGGCACGGCGCGGGTCGATGTCATCTGCCCCGGCTTCGTTGCCGATTGCCTGGAGACGCTGGAAGAAATCGCGATGGAATGCAAGGCGGCGTTTCTGTCGTCCGGCGGCAAGGAATTTCATTACATCCCCTGCGTCAACGAACGGCCCGACTGGATCGCGGCACTGCGCGACCTGGTTTCGACTCACCTCTCCGGCTGGCCAAGCACCGCTCAGTCCGATACGGGTGCGGCTGCGCGCGCCAACGCATTGGGCGCGAAAGACTGATCCCACCATCCTGACAAAATTTCAGGAGTCGGCGCTGACAATACGCCGCCGCAGCCTACCTCCCACCATCTCCCACCAGCGAGAACGGCGCCCAGAACATCGGGTGAGCGTAGGTATAGCCTTTGGTGTCGAGCTGGTCTGTCGGTGCCGCCTTGTCCATGAGATCAATCATCGTCACCCGTAGTGCCTCGGCACGAGTCACCGTCGGGTGGCTGGCCTGATGCTCGAACAGCTTCGTCGTCAGCAGCATCGCGGAGACCGTCTCCACCGGCCAGTTCGACACCAGCAGAGTGCGCGCTCCGGCGAAAAAGAAACGTAGAAGTCGGCGCTGGTGACACGGCGCTGCTCAGGCGCGCCTACGCACTTGGATCATTCCATTCCCGCTGCACTTGCCGGATGACATCGTCGAGCAAACTGGGTCGAATGTGCAGAGTGCTGCGCGTTGCTATCGAGTTCAATAACGCGAGCACTTCCGTTGGCGACCGCAGCCCTCGTCGCACGGATCGGATCAACAGACCCAAAGTGCCGTGGGTGACCAGGTTCAGTGACGTCGCCGCAAGCCTTGCGGCCGTATCGTCGGCGAGCAGCGTTCCAATCGAGTGTTCAAGGCACAGGGCCAACGCGGCACGTTCGCCGCGATGGAGGCTGTAGAGCGCGGCGATGGCATTCATCCGGGCAGAGATTGGCGAAGCCTCGTGGCGCACGAGGCGAATTCCACTGTGCCGCAACGCCTGGGGCCGGTGCAGGGCGACCTCGGACCAAACGTCTTCCGGAACCCAAACTTCCGGAAAATCAGCGAGCACATCGAGCGCGTCGAGTTCATCCAGATGAATCAGCGGCCCCGCATCGGCAACGACTACTGGCGCATCAGTCCTCACCATGCAATGCCCAGGCTACATCGTCGCGAACAAAGCGCTCGGCCAGCACGTCCTGATGCGATTCCAGATAGCGCCGCAGCGATTCATTGACCACTTCCTGCACATTGCTCGCCCAACCCTGACTGACCAACGCATTGGCTTGCTGCAACAGGCCATCGGGAATTTCGGCTTGAATCAGGTTGGACACGGCGATACTCCTTCGAATAGAAACACTACCGGCGCGAATCGGCGCCAGATCGTCAAATATTAGCACCGGACGCAATTCACACTACCGCCGGACTCGCTCATACCGGCATGGCTTCCCGGATCACCTGCTCGCGAAATCGCTTGGGCAGGTCACCCGGCGTCAGTACGTCGACGGGAATACCGAGCACGGTTTCCAATTCGACCTGCATGGCGCCAAGATCAAACAGCGTTGTTCCCGGCAAGGGATCCACGAGCAAATCGAGATCACTGCCATCAGCGTCACAATGATGAATGACCGACCCGAACACCCTCGCGTTGCACACTGGGTAGCGTGCAACGGCCTGTCTAATGACTTCCCGATTGTTCTGCAGGGCGATGGATGGCTTCATGACAACATTGTAGGGCAGGTCGTTCTTCAGGAACAAGAATAGCTTGCGGGCCGCAAGTGCCGCTTGAATTTGCCTGCGGCATCCATATATCAGTAACACCTGATATATGGAGCGCGCCATGTCCGAACCGTTGATCGTCGTTTGCCCCCACTGCCACGCCGCCAATCGCGTGCCTGCCGAACGCCTTGCCGATGGCGCCACTTGCGGCAAGTGCAAGGCTCGCCTGTTCGCCGGCGAGCCGGTGGAACTCACCGCGGCGACCTTCGATACCCACGCCGGACGGTCCGGTATTCCCCTGCTGGTAGATTTCTGGGCCCCTTGGTGCGGGCCCTGTCGCAGCATGGCGCCAGCGTTTGCCCAGGCGGCGAAACAACTCGAGCCGGAGTTCCGCTTGGCGAAAGTGAATACCGAGGAAGAACAGCAACTGGCGGCGCGCTTCGGCATTCGCTCGATCCCGACCCTGGCCCTGTTCAGGAATGGCCACGAAGTCGCGCGTCAGGCCGGTGCGATGGATGCCGCCAGCCTGATGCGCTGGGTTCGCAGTCAAAAGTAAGTTTTCCTCTACTGAGCGGGATTTCGCGGCTACCAGTATTTTTCGAAGGCCATCTGGCCGGGCACGCCGCGGCGATTGGTGGCGAAGCCGCGCGCGGCCAGCCACTGACGTAACTCACGCGTCATTTCTGGGTTGCCGCAGACCAACACGCGGGAAATGGCGGAGCTGAGAGGGGTTGCTGCTTCCTGCTCCAGCCGGCCATCGGCGAGCAGCAGCGGAATGCGTTCCGCCAGCACGGCCGCGCCCGGTTCGCGGGTGACCACCGGCAGATAGGTGAGCGTGGCTTTCGCCTCGGCGAACAATTCGCCTTTCGGCATGTCGGCAATTTCGTCGCGCCAGGCCAGTTCGGTCGACTGGCGCACGCTGTGCGCGACGATCAGGCGCTGGTAGTTTTTCCACACCGCGGGATCGCGCAGTATCGACAGAAACGGCCCGAGCCCGGTGCCGCTGGCCAGCAGCCAGAGGTCCTTGCCGGGGGCCAGTTGATCGACGGTGAGAAAGCCGTAGCTGGCCTTGTCGATGCGAATCGGGTCGCCGGCGCGCAGTCGCCTGAGCGGTTCGGAGAAAGCGCCGCCGGGCACCAGCACGGCGATGAACTCGAGGAAGTCATCATAGGCCGCCGAGGCCATCGAGTAGGGGCGCCAGACAAGGTCATCGTCGGCGCCGAGCCCGAGCCGCGTGTAGTGCCCCGGCGTGAAGCGGAAGCCGCGATACCGAGTGGTGCGGAAGGACAGCAGGGTCGGTGTCCAACAGCGTATCGACAGCACGCGCTCCGTCGTCCATTTCTCTTTCGGATCGGCGGCGGGCTTGCCAAACATGGCCAGGCCGGGTTCTTCGATGGCACCCATCATGCAGCTCCTTGAGTTGCGGTTTCGCGGTTGCCGCGCACGACGCTGGCCAGCATCGTGGCGATGAACAGCAGCAGCGCGATGGCATTGAGCAGGCCGCCTTCGCTGCGCAGCGGAAAGTTGTCGCCGAGGCCGCCGAGAATGCGCAGCGCCAGCGAGGCGTGCAGCACCAGCAGCGGCAGGTAGAAGAACGGGTGATACGGAATCTTCACCCGCACCACGGCCGGAAAGATGATCGGCGCGTGGCCGAATATCATCGAGAACACGAAGCCGAGGCCGACCGCATGCAGCGTCGCATCGCGCCACGGGTGGCCGGGCAGGAAGCCGCCGGCCACGCCGAGCAGGCCGGCCAGCACCAGCCAGGCATAGCCCGAGAGCAGGCACAGGGCGATGAAGCGGACCAGCCCCTGCTGTTGCGCATTGCGTCGTGCGATGTCGTAGCGCAGCAGCCAGACGGCCAGCGCTAGCAGTCCGGCGGCGAACAGCCGGAGGCCGGCATCTTCCTGCCAGAAGCTGAGGGCGGCGCCGGCGAGGATGCCGCCGACGATGGCGAAGAACAGCCGTTGCGCCGCGGCCGGAGTGGGCAGGAAGCGTGTCAGTTCGAGCCGTTCACCGGCGATGGTCAGCACCAGAAAGGCCAGCCACCAGGGCACGGCCACGGTCAGCGCGCCGCCGGCCAGCCAGGCCAGGTTGCCGATCAGCCAGCACGTGGCGGCCGCAGCAAGGATTACGGTGAATGGCGCCACCAGCCGGCGCAAGACCTGAACACTGGCGGCGACCAGTATCGCCGCCGCGACGACGGTCAGGACTTGCGTCACGATCAGGGGCGCACCGGCGAGCAATGCGATGCCGCCGATACCGGCCGCAGCGGGCCCCAGGTAGGCCCAGCCGCTACCGATGGCGACGGCCCGTTCGAGGCTGATGACGGTGCCGAGAAAGGCGGAAATCATCAGTGCTCCGTGCCAGCCGGCTGACGCAGCGGCAACGGACGGCACGGCCCAGTCCAGACGTGCCAGGCCGGCCAGTACGCCGCCGAGCAGCGACAGCATCCCGAGCACCAGCAGCGGCACGCGGGCAGCGGGCGGCAGATCGCTCATCTAGTCGGGCGCCCAGCCGAAATGCTGTTTGCTTGCCTCATCCATCATCGAGGAATTCCACGGCGGCTCCCAGACCAGGCGGATGTCGGGTTCGATCGCATCCGGCAGGGCCTGCTTCAGCGCGGCCCGGACATCGCCGACGATCATCTCTCCCATCGGGCAGGCCGGCGAGGTCATGGTCATCTCGATCAGCAGTCGGTCGGGGGCGACCTCGATGCGGTAGACCAGGCCGAGCGCGACGATGTTCATGCCGACCTCGGGGTCGACGACCTGGCGCAGGATGTCGCGCACCTGCTGCTCGCCGAGGCAAGTTTGGCCGGGTGCTTCGGGTGATGCGGCGGCTTCAGTCGTCATGGCTGGTTGAAAGCAGTAAAATTAATACAGCTTTATGCTAGCACTGCTGTATTATTAAAGCAATATCAATTTTACTGCTTATAGGCGTAAACTGCCCGACATGAAACTTACCATTTTCTCCGACTACACCCTGCGCGTGCTGATGTTCCTTGCGCTCAACCGCGACCGGCTCGCCACCATTCCCGAGATCGCTGCCGCCTACGGCATCTCGGAGAATCACCTGATGAAGGTGGTGCATCAACTGGCGCGCTCGGGGGTCATCGAATCGGTGCGCGGCAAGGGTGGCGGCATCCGTCTGGCGGGCGAGCCCGAATCGATCCGGCTGGGACAGATCGTCCGCGTCAGCGAAGGCAACGCGCCGATTGTCGAATGCCTGTCCGGGGATGCCGGCGCCTGCCGCATCGCGCCCGCCTGCCGCCTGTCGGCGGTCCTGGTGCGCGCTTTCGATGCCCTCTACGCGACGCTGGACGACTACACGCTGGCCGACCTGGTGCGCGCGCCGCGCGGCTTGAAGGCGCTGCTGCTGCGCAGCTAGCACGCGACGGCGCCATGTGCGCCGAAGTCCGAGCTTGTCGCTACTTGCTGAGCAGCGAACCCAGGATATCCACCAGCTCCGCCCAGTCGCCGTCCTTGCCGATCTCTTCCTGCAGAAACTGTGCCTGGCTCACGGTCCAGAATGGAGCTTCTGCTACGGGCACCGCGTTATGCAGCGGTCGATTCCCTGCTTGCTCAACGCCATTCGCGTCTTCGAAGACCAGGTGCCAATCGCGATCAGTCGTGCCGGCGCGCGTGCTGAATATTCAGGCGCCCGGCCCGCAATCCATGCAACGCTCGATCGCTTCGGACCCGGTGTGAAGCTTGTGGTTCAGATCGCGAAGTGCGGTGCGCAGCCCTTCTTCGATGACCGGATGATAGAAGGGCATTTCCAGCATGCCGGCAATCGTCATGCGCTTTTGCTCCGCCCACGCCAGCAGGTGCCCGATATGCTCGGCGGCCGGGCCGAACATTTCCGCCCCGAGGAACAAGTCGCTGCCTTGCTCGGCATAGACCTTCAGGATCCCCTGGTTGCGCAACATGACGCGGCTGCGCCCCTGATCCTCGAAGGACACCTGCCCGGTGGCGAAGCGACCCTGGAAGTGCTGGTTCAGCTGGTCCAGATTGAATCCGACCGACGCCACCTGGGGGTCGGTGAACACCACTGCCAGGGGTGTGCGGCGCAGGCCGGGTCGTACATCGGGATAACGTCCGGCATTTTCGCCCGCGATGCGACCCTGATCGGCCGCTTCGTGGAGCAGGGGAATGTCGTTGCTGGCGTCGCCGGCAATGAATATCGAGCTGTTGCCGCACTGCAAGGTGTCACGGTCAAACAGCGGCACGCCGCGTTCGTTCAGCCTGAGTCCGGTGTTCTTCAACCCCAGCGCGGCGACGTCCGGAGCGCGGCCGGTGGCCGCCAGCGCGTAGTCGAACTGCTCGGTTTGCCAGGTGCCGTCCCGATGCAGATATCGGACCTCGACCCCGGTAGCGGTCTCGCTGACCGATTTCACCTGAGCCGACGCATCCAGATAGAACTCTTCGTTGAAGATCCGGTTGGCGTAGTCGCGAATCGCCGGGTCACGAATGCCAGCAATGTCGCCGCCGACGCCGAACATCTTGACCTTCACTCCCAGGCGACTCATCGCCTGCCCCAGTTCCATCCCGAGCACGCCCGGACCGAATACCACCAGGCTCTTCGGCAAAGTGGGCAAGTCGAATATGGTTTCATTGGTCAGCAAGTGCGCTTTCAATCCCTTTAGCGGAGGCGGCAGGACCGGAATGCTGCCGGTGGCGATCACGATGCGCCTGGCGTGAATCGCCTGGCCCTGCTCCGTCACCAGGGTATTGGCATCCTGAAAACTGACTTTTGCCGTCAAACGGTTGCCTTGCGGAATGGATTCAACCGATTCCAGCACGAATCCGACAAAGCGGTCCCGTTCGTGTTGCACCCGGGCCATCACCGCCGCACCGTCTATCGTCAGGTTCTTTACATGCACTCCGAATCGATCGGCATGGCGCGTCTGATGAGCGACTTCCGCGGCGGCAATCAGCAGTTTGCTGGGCATGCAACCGATGCGGGCGCAGGTCGTACCGTAGGCGCCCCCCTCGATCAGCAACACGGAATCGGTATGGGCCCGGGCGGTCCGGTAGGCACCCATGCCGGCCGTGCCCGCGCCAATAATCGCGACATCGACATGAATCGGAAAAGTGACTTGGGGGACTTGTTGGCCGTCGCGTGACTTGAGCATCGTTTCACCCTCTCGGGTTCGTGTTGTGTTTCGATGTCTGCACAGTACGTACCCACCGCTGGTTTATCAGTTCGCTGGCGAACATACCGGCCAGGCGACTCCACGTAATGTTCAGGCTGAGCCGCTGCCATCCTGGATCGGCGGCTCGTTGCCGAAAGGAAGACCATGAGCCTCAAATTCGTCACCTTCACCATGCACGACGGCAAGACGTCGATCAAGATCAATCCCCTTCGCGTGAATTACCTGCTATCGCCGGAAAGTGGATACACAAAGATCCATTTCGGACTCGATCAGACCGTAGACGTAATCGGCGAACAGAAAGCCGTTGAAGCCGTTCTAAGTGGTCTTTAGCCAACCCGAACGATCCGCCGCGGTTGGCAACAGAGAATTCGATGCGTCCGGAAGTGGTGACCGAATGAAAACCGCACCTGCCGCTGCCGCGGGGTTGCCACCGAGTCCCGGCGCCGAATCGGATCGCGACCAGATCAGCCAGAATATCGAGGCGGTCCTGGATTTCTACGCGCGTGAAGAGAAGAAAATAAGCGTCTCGCAACGTTGCATGGAGCGCATCAGCCGTTTTGTCGGGCAGCCGGTATTTATTGGCATCATTCTGTTCTTCGTTACGCTCTGGATAGTCGCCAATATCGCGTTGCGGGAGTTTGGCCGGGCCGAGTTCGATCCGGCTCCGTATTTCTGGCTGCAGGGGATTGTCGGACTGAGCGCCTTGCTGACCACGACCGTGGTGCTGGGCAAGCAGAACCGGCTGGCCAAGCTTGAGGAACAGCGGGCGCATCTGGATCTGAAGGTGAATCTCCTGACCGAGCAGAAGGCCGCCAAGCTCATCGACCTGATGGAAGAATTACGGCGCGATTTGCCCAATGTCAGAGACCGGCATGATTCAGAGGCGGTGGCACTTCAGCAGTCGATGAATCCGGATCTGGTGCTGGCTGCGCTGGATGAGCGCAGTGAGCCGGATGAACGACTGGAGCCCGCGGAAGAAATCGCCGAGGACGCCGGCGGCTGATTGGATCCAGACGACGCCGAAAGCATGCGAAGTCTCGCGTGCTATGCTTTTTGGCGAACAGGCTACCAGGATGATTCATGGCCGGCGCATGGGGTTGCCCACACGAAACGAATGACTTGTGTTCCAAGGTCAACAACCTGCCTTGCGATCCCGGCATGAAGGGTTGCGTGCTGCATGGCCGCTTCGTCTTCGCCAACGACGACAAGAACGAACGCCTCAGGCAGAAGCAGGCCCGGGAGACGCCGGCGGACTCTCCATCGGCGCCGTCGGCGCCGAAAGAATCGTCCTGAGGTCGATCATCCGCATGGCATCGACGGCGCACTCCCAGGCGCCTTTCTGGCACAACCCGGCGATCTGCGCCCGCTCGTAGCCATCCAGCGCGGCCTGAACGCAGGCGCCGCGGATGACGCTGGCAAGTTGCAGCGGATCGTTTGGCATGGGCATTTCAGTCCTCCTGCAAATCCTGCAATTGCGGCAGCAGAAAACTGCCGTCGGGGCTCAGCAGTTCGTCGCGGTGCAGTTGCGCCATCTTGGCGACCATGTGCTCACCCTTGGCGGTGAGGCGGATTTCCACTTCCCGCCGGTCCGTCCTGCCCTCCTCACGCCTGACCCAGTCCCGTTTCTCGCAACGCGATATCAACGCGACCACGCCATGGTGCTGGGCCTGTAGCCGCTCCGCCAGCTCGCCCACGGTTGCCCAGTCGCGTCCGGGGAATCCCTTGATATGCAGCAGCAGCAGGTATTGCAGCGGCGTGATGCCATTGCGACGCGTCACCTGCTCGCTGAAGCGCAGGAAGCGCCGCATCTGGTAGCGGAACTGGGAGAGAGCTTCAATTTCTCGTTTGCTGATTGCCGCTTTCGCCATGTCGCACAATATCCTTCGATTTGAATACCCCCATATCCCGCCAGGGGATACCGTCTGCGCCCCGGGAGGCGACAGACATAACATATCACATTGTGCTTCTATCACGACGTGATGTAATATTCGCTTTACAGGCTGTTTTCCCATTTCATGGAGATGACCAATGGAAGCAACTATGGAATTGCCGGCCACCGATGACGAGGGTTACCTGATCGATCCGGCAGAGTGGAGCGAAGCACTGGCAGTGGCCTTGGCCCGCCAGGAGAATATCGATCTGACCGAAGCCCACTGGGACGCAATTCGCTTCATCCGCAGCCGGTACCAGGAGCGTCAGGTGATTCCGGACGTGCGCTTCGTCATCCGGCACCTGGCCGACCTCGGCGCGGAATCGCGCAACAGGATTTTCGAACTGTTTCCCTATGGCTACGTCAAGCAGGCCTGCAAGATTGCCGGCATGCGGCGCCCGCGCGGCTGGAGTACGGGCTGACCTACCGCAGCCAGGGGTGCGTGCCCAGCAGCACCAGCAGCAGGATGGCGAGAAGCAGCGAAAGACTCTTCCAGAACACCAGCGGATTGCGCTCGATCAGCGGCGGTGGCCGGTTCGTCTGGAATGCCCGGTTCGGATGACGCAGGTCGTAGACGAATTCCGAAATCTCGGCGTAGCGCTTTTCCGGATTGAGGTGGATCGCCTTTTTCAGCGCGCCGTCAACCCAGACCGGGATTTCCCTGCCGAACACGAGCGCGGAGGCGTACTTCAGCTTGTTCTGCTCGGCCCGTGTGCGGCACTTGGCGACCCCGGTGCCATAGGGAAACCGTCCGGTCAGCATCTGGTAGGCGATCACGCCCAGCGAAAATAGATCGGAGCGCGTCGAGCCGTCTTCCCAGAGAAAATACTCCGGCGCCGCATATTGCAGCGTGCCTGCCATCTGGTTGCGCTCGTTCCGGTTCGCCGCTTCGACGATGCCGGCGACGCGCGTTGAGCCGAAATCGATGAGCTTCACCGTGCCGGCGCCGTCGATCATGATGTTCTCCGGCCGCAGATCCTGATGCAGCATTTCGAGCCGATGGAAGGCCTGCAGGCCCTTGGCGATCTGGTCGATGATGCCGCGCACGGTTTCCAGATCCGGCTTCGGATTGTCGATCATCCACTGCGCCAGTGTCTGCCCCTCGATGAATTCGGTGACCACGTAGAGATAGTTGCGTTTGCGGGTCTGCGGGACGGCCTTCAGCACATGGACGCTGTCGATGCGGCGGGCGATCCACTCCTCCATCAGGAAGCTTTCGAGGTAGGCGGGATCGCCGCCCAGATCGATCGAGGGAATCTTGACGATGACCCGGGCGCCGCTTTCTCCATCGACGGCCAGATAGATGTGGCTGCGGCTGCTGCCATGCACCTCGCGGACGATGGTGTAGCCATCGAAGGTCATCCGCGGTTCAAGCAGCGGCGGCAGCGGCAGTTCGGACAGCTGGTGACGGATTTCGCCGATTTCTCCGGCAGGCAGTTGATCGACCCGCAGCAGCTGGATCGTCAGGTTGTCCGGGCTGCCCTGGCGCAAGGCGGTATCGATGATCGCCCTCGCCGCCGATTCGAGGTCGCCACCGTGACAAACAATCGCATCGACGATGAACGAAGGGGAGACATGCTCATGCACGCCGTCGGTGGTCAGGAGAAAAACGTCGCCCTTCTCGATCGGCTGGGTCCGGTAATCGATGTCCAGCTGCGGATTGATGCCGAGGGCGCGGCTCAGGTAGCTCTCGTCCCGTGTCACGAAGACCCGGTGATCGTTGGTCAGCTGTTCGAGAGTGCCGTCGCGCAGCAGGCAGACCCGGCCGTCGCCGACATGAAAGACATGCGCCGTGGTCGACTTGATGACCAGCGCGCTGAAAGTGCAGACATAACCGCGATCCTTGTCGTAGCGCCCTTGGCTTTGCTGCGTCTGCGAGTACAGCCACGAATTGGTGGCGCCCAGCACGCGCAGTGCCGAGGTCTTGACCGACCATGCGTCCGAGGTGCAGTAGTAATCCTCGAGGAAGCCGCCGACCGCAGACTCGCTGGCGACGCTGCCGAAATCGCTGCTGCTGATGCCGTCGGCCAGCGCCACGGCAACGCCCTTGGCGCTGAGCTGGGGCTCCTTCGGAATGCAGACGCCATGGAAATCCTGATTGGATTCCTTGCGTCCCTTGTCGGAGTGCTGGCCGATGGATAGCTTGAGTTCGGTGGACATGTTTTTCATCGAAAAGCCCAATCCCGGCGAAGGGGCGAGGCTGTTCAAAGATGCCGGCGATCAGCCGAGGACACGCTTGGGCGCGGTTTTGATATGCGTAGAGTAGAGCGTCAGGCCGGTGAAGGCCAGCCCCCCGACCAGATTTCCCAAAACGGTCGGGATTTCGTTCCAGATGAAGTAGTCGAGGATCGAGAAGTTGCCGCCCAGCATCAGCCCGGAGGGGAACAGGAACATGTTCACCACGGAGTGCTCGAAGGTCATGGCGAAGAACAGCATGATCGGCATCCACATGGCGATCACCTTGCCGCTCACCGTGGTCGAGATCATCGCGCCAACCACGCCGGTGGACACCATCCAGTTGCACAGCATGCCGCGCATGAAAATCGTCAGCCAGCCCATCAGGCCGTATTTGGCGTAGCCGAGCGTGCGCGCCTCGCCGATGTGGCCGATCTTGGTACCGACGTCGTTGGGCGCGGTCGAGAAGCCGTAGGTGAAGACGAAGGCCATCATGAAGGCCACCGTCAGCGCGCCGAGAAAGTTGCCGGTGAAGACCAGGCCCCAGTTCTTCAGAATGGCGGGGATGGTGACGCCGGGGCGCTTGTCGAGCCAGGCCAGCGGAGTCAGCACGAAGACGCCGGTGAGCAGGTCGAAGCCCAGCAGGTAGAGCATGCAGAAGCCGACCGGAAACAGAATCGCTCCGACCAGCGGCGAGCCTGTCTGCACCGATGCCGACACCGCGAACACCGCCGCCAGCGCGAGTATCGCGCCCGCCATGTAGGAGCGGATCAGCACGTCGCGCGTCGCCATGTAGATTTTGGATTCGCCCGCATCCACCATTTTGGTTACGAACTCGGAAGGCGCCAGATAAGCCATGCTGTTTTCCTTTTTTTACGATCGATAAAATTCGGCAGAGTGGTTTGTCGCCCGCATCGCCTGATCCATTTGAATCCACGCGAAGCGCTCCTCTGCCGGGGGCGAGAGTTACTTAGCACTGACCGTGCCACACAAGGAAATCAACAGTTACGGCTTGCCTGACACCCATCCGAGGGCCGGGACGCCCTCATACGGTGCGCGTCGATGCAGGCAATGATCTACGCTGGTGCGGACGCGCGGCTGGCCGCCGAGCCGCCGCGCCTAGCGCGCAAGAAGGATGAATAGCAGCAGGAGATTCAGTACGAGGGAAGCGGCCGCGAGCAGCTTGAGGCCCAGCGTCGGGTCACGTTGCAGCAGCGGCGTGCGTCGCGCCACGCGCAGAGGCCGCTGGGCGCCGCGCTCGAGCGCCAGCAGGAATTCCTCGACGGTCTCGAAGCGGTCGGCCGGATCACGGGCAACCGCCTTGAGCATCACCGATTCGAGCCAGTCCGGAATCTCCGGACGGTAGCGCGTGGGCGGCAGCGGGTCGCCGAAGCGGGGGTTCTGGAAGGGTTCGATTTCGCCGTAGGGGTACTTGCGCGTCAGCAGGTGATACAACGTTACGCCGACGGCATAGAGATCGCTGGCCTCGTTGGCTGCCGTGGCCACCCCGGTGCCGGCAAAGAGTTCCGGCGCCATGTAGGACGGCGTGCCCGGATTGTTGATTTCGTTGAAGGTCTCCGCCGCGTCCTGCCCATCGGAGGCGGCGACGCCGAGATCGAGCAGTCGCAGCCGGCCGTCGGCGCCAAGGTGCAGGTTGTCGGGCTTGATGTCGCGATGCACGATGGCCAGGCGATGCAGCGCGCCCAGCGCCTTCAGCGCACGCGTCGTCAGATCGGCGGCCTCGACCGGTGTGTACCGGCGGCCCTGTTCGAGATGGCGCGCCAGCGTGGCGCCTTCATGCCAGCTCATCAGGTAGTAGAGATGGCTGCGCGCGGGCCAGCTCACCATTTGCGGAAAGTCGGCGCTGGCGACACGCCGCGCCAGCCATTCCTCGTGCGCCAGTGCGGCGGTATCGGCGGCGTCGGCCTCGGCGTGCAGGGTCTTGAGCACGAAATCCTGTCCGCTGGCCACGGCGCGTACCCTATAGAGCAGGGTGACGCGGGACTCGTGCAGCACCTCGGTGACTTCGAGGCCGTCGAGCACTTGTCCCGGCTTGAGACGCGGCGGCAGCGGCAGCGCTTTGACCCGCGCCAGCGCGTCGCGCAGGCCGTCCGCCGGCAAGTCGAGCACCCGCAGCACCAGCGCCGTGCAATTATCCTGCGCACCGGCGTCGATGGCGGCGTTGGCGATGTGGCCGGCAATCTCGTCGGCGCTGTCGCTCGACGCCAGCAGTTTCGCCATGCGTTCGTCGCCCAGCGTGCCCCATATGCCGTCGCTGACCAGCAGGAATAAATCGCCCGTTGCCAGTTCGCCATCCGCGTAATCGACTGTCAGGCCGGCATCGAGACCGACAGCGCGCGACAGGACGCTGTTGAGTTCTGGATGTTCCCAGACATGGTCGCTGGTGAGCTGCGTCAACTCGTTGTTGCGCAGTCGATACACGCGCGTGTCGCCGACATGGGCGAGGACGTAGCGCCGCCCGCGCAGCACCAGCGCCGACAGGGTGGTGGCCATGCCAGCGGTTTCGCGCGCACGCCGGCTGTGGGCATGGAGCCAGCGGTTGAGGGCGACGATGACCTTGTCCAGCGCCTGCGGCACGCTCCAGGTGTCGGGCGTGGCGTAGTAGTCGGCGAGCAGGCTGCGCACGCAATATTCGGAGGCCTCGCGACCGTTGGCGTGACCGCCGACGCCATCAGCCACGGCGACCAGGATGCCCTTGTTCTCAAGCTCGGCGCCTTCCGGAGTGACACCGGCGCAGTAGTCCTCGTTGCGCGGGCGCGGGCCGGAAAGCGAGGCGTGGCCGAGGTCGACGCGGAGGATGGAGGGCGGCTTGAAATTCTTCACCTGCGCAGCTTAGCGTACTCAGATTTTGGCGGCGGTCAGGTGCGACGCACCCCAGGTCGTGCGCCAGCGGGTCTTGACCCCGGTGAGGCCGACCAGCGCCAGTACGGCCAGCGCGGCGAAGATCAGGAAGCCGGCCTGGTAGCTGCCTGTCATCTGCCTGGAATAGCCCAGGCTGGAGGCGAGATAGAAGCCGCCGATGCCGCCGGCCATGCCGACCAGCCCGGTCATGACGCCGATCTCCTTGCGGAAGCGCTGCGGCACCAGCTGGAACACCGCGCCGTTGCCCATGCCGAGGCACAGCATGGCGGCGACGAAGCCGGCCAGCGCCAGCCAGGCATTGGGCAGGCCGAAGCTGACGACGGCGAGGAACAGCGCTGCGCCCATGTACATCACGGTCAGCGACTTGACGCCGCCGATGCGGTCGGCGACGTTGCCGCCGATCGGCCGCACCAGCGAGCCGGCGAAGACGCAGGCGGCGGTGAAGAAGCCGGCCGTCTTGGCGTCCAGGCCATACTGCGTGTTGAAGTAGATGGTGAGCGAAGATGCCAGCCCGACGAAGCCGCCGAAGGTCACCGAGTAGAAGAACATGAACCACCAGGCATCCTTGTCCTTGAGTACTGCAAAGTATTCGGCGAGCGATTTCGGCGCCGGGCATTCCGGCGCGTCCTTGGCCATCAGCAGATAGAGGATGAAGACGATGATCAGCGGGATCAGCGCCAGGCCGAAGACATTGCTCCAGCCGAAGGCTACCGCCAGACTGGGGGCCAGCAGGGCAGCCAGCGCGGTGCCCGAATTGCCGGCGCCGGCGATGCCCATCGCGGTGCCCTGATGCTCCGCCGGATACCAGCGCGAAGCCAGCGGTAGCGCAGCGGCAAATGAGGCGCCGGCGACGCCGAGGAACAGGCCGAGGATCAGCGTCTGCTCGTAGCTGTGGACGCCGAAGTACCAGGCGAAAAACAGCGCGGCAATGACGATGACCTGGCCGATGGCGCCCGCCATCTTGGGTTTCAGATGGTCGACCAATACGCCCATCACCAGCCGCAGCAGCGCGCCGGCCAGTACCGGGGTGGCGACCATGAGGCCCTTCTGCGCGTGGGTCAGATGAAGATCGTTGGCGATCTGCACGCCGAGCGGGCCGAGGATGACCCAGACCATGAAGGCGAGGTCGAAGTAGAGAAAGGCGGCCAGCAGCGTCGGCGTGTGCCCGGCCTTGAGGAAGTCGCTCTTGAGCATGAACATGATGAAGCTCCTGCGTGATTGGAATGCAGGAGCTATTGCAATGCCTGTGCCAGGCGACGGAAAAGCCACGCAAACCTTTGCCAGCAAGGGCTTTGCCGCTCCGGCAACGCGATGGCGCAGGCAGCCCGCCGGAGGACGCACGCACACTGATGGTGCGCCGCAATACGATAACGAGTCGATCTGGTGCGTGGACCGTCCTGCCAAGCACCGGATTGCATCGATTTGACCGGTTTCGGGTGTGGCACACGCCTTGCTGATAGGTGTTCGAAGCCCATTGATCTTTGCAAAGGATGTCAGATGAAGAAGCAGAAACTGGTAGTGGTCGGCAACGGCATGGCCGGCATTCGCGCCGTGGAGGAGCTGCTGAAACTCGCCCCGGACCTCTACGACATTGCCGTGTTCGGCGCCGAGCCGCATCCGAACTACAACCGCATCCTGCTCTCGCCGGTGCTGGCGGGCGAGATGACGATACAGGACATCATCCTCAATCCGCTGGGCTGGTACTCGGACAACGGTGTCCGCCTGCATGTCGGCAAGACCGTGACGAAAATCGATCGCACCGCGCGCAAGGTGATCGCGGCCGACGGCACCGAGGAAGACTACGACCGCCTGCTGCTGGCCACCGGTTCGACGCCTTTCATGCTGCCCGTTCCCGGCAACGACCTGCCCGGCGTGATCAGCTATCGCGACATCAAGGACACCGACGAGATGATCGCCACCGCCGCCACACACAAGCATGCGGCGGTGATCGGCGGCGGCCTGCTCGGCCTCGAAGCCGCCAACGGCCTCAAGCTGCGCGGCATGGATGTCACCGTGGTGCATCTGATGCCCTGGCTGATGGAGCGCCAGCTCGACAGGGCTGCCGCCGACATGCTGAAGACCTCGCTCGAAGCGCGCGGCCTCAAGTTCCTGCTGGAGAAGCAGACCGAGGCGCTGATCCGTGGTGAGTCGGGGAGAGTTGCCGCGCTGCGCTTCAAGGACGGCCTCGAAATTCCCGCCGACCTGGTGGTGATGGCAGCCGGTATTCGCCCCAATACGGCGCTGGCCGAGTCGGCGCGGATTTACTGCAACCGCGGCATCGTGGTCAATGACACCATGCAGACCTACGACCCGCGCATCTACGCGGTGGGCGAATGCGTGGCGCACCGCGGTATTGCCTACGGCCTGGTGGCGCCGCTGTTCGAGCAGGCCAAGGTCTGCGCCAACCATCTGGCGAACTTCGGCATCGCGCGCTACACCGGGTCGGTGACCTCGACCAAGCTCAAGGTACGGCGACACGGCCGACGGCGCCTGGTATTTCCAGTTGGTCAAGGAAGGCCGGAACATTCACCAGATTCGCGATCACCTGATGTTCGGCCAGAACCACGTCGGCGACGTCGGCCATGCCGGTGTGTCGAAAGCGGCCACCATGTCCGATGATGCCCAGGTCTGCGGTTGCAACGGCGTCTGCAAGGGCGACATCGTCAAGGCGATCAAGGGCCACGGCCTGTTCACATTGGAGGACGTGCGCAAGCACACCAAGGCCTCCAGTTCCTGCGGCTCCTGCACCGGCCTGGTCGAACAGATTCTGGCCTCGACCGTTGGCGGCGCCTATACGCCGTCGGAATCGAAGGACAAGCCGATGTGCGGCTGCACCGACCATTCGCACGGCGTGGTGCGGCAGACCATTCGCGAGCGGCACCTGATCACGATTCCCGATGCGATGCGCTACATGGAATGGAAGACGCCGAGCGGCTGCGCCTCCTGCCGTCCGGCGCTCAACTACTACCTGATCTCGACCTGGCCGGGCGAGGCGAAGGACGATCCGCAGTCGCGTTTCATCAACGAGCGCGCGCATGCCATATTCGGTGGTGCCGCGCATGTGGGGCGGGCTGACGACGCCGGCCGAACTGCGCACGATCGCCGACGTCGCCGAGAAGTACCAGGTGCCGACGGTGAAGATGACCGGCGGTGCGCGCATCGACCTGCTCGGCATCAGGAAGGAAGACCTGCCCAAGGTCTGGGCCGACCTCGGCGCTGCGGGCATGGTCTCGGGCCACGCCTACGGCAAGAGCATCCGCACCGTGAAGACCTGCGTCGGCGCCGAGCACTGCCGCTTCGGCACGCAGCGCTCGATGGCGATGGGCGTCAAGCTGGAGCGCATGCTGTTCGGCATGGGCGCGCCGCACAAGGTCAAGCTGGCGGTCAGCGGTTGTCCGCGCAACTGCGCCGAGGCGGGCATCAAGGACATCGGCGTGATCGGCGTAGACTCCGGCTATGAACTGTATGTGGCGGGCAACGGCGGGATCAAGACCGAAGTCGCACAGTTCCTGTGCAAGGTGAAGTCGGACGAGGAGGTGATGGAATATTCCGGCGCGTTTCTGCAGCTCTACCGCGAGGAAGGCTACTACCTTGAGCGCACCTGTCATTACGTCGCCCGCGTCGGCCTCGACCATGTCAAGGCGGCGGTGGTGAATGATCCGCTGAAGCGCAAGGAGCTTTATGAACGCCTCATGTTCGCCCTGCAGGACTACGAGGATCCATGGCAAGCCGCGGTAGCGAAGCCTGCCGTGCGCCGTGAATACGAAATCATCAAGATCAAGGAACTGACGGCCGAGGTGATGCCATGAGCGGCTGGATCAAGGTTTGCGCGCTCGACGAGATTGCGCCGCAGGGCAGCCGCGTGGTCGCCTCATCCCAGGGCGATATCGCGCTCTTCCGCACTGCCGACGACCGGGTATTCGGCCTCCACGACAAATGTCCGCACAAAGGGGGACCGCTGTCGCAGGGCATCGTGCATGGTGATACCGTCACCTGTCCATTGCACGGTTTCAAGATCGGCCTCAAGGACGGCGAGGCCGTGGCGCCGGACAAGGGCTGCGCGCGGCGCTTCGAGGTGAAGCTCGACGGCGGCGCGGTGTGGCTGCAACTCACCTGAGCGCCGTATCACCAGCGCCGACTCTTCACTCGCCATGGAAACCAAATCCACCTGCCCTTACTGCGGCGTCGGCTGTGGTGTGGCCCGCATACAACGCGCGGGCCGCGTGCGGCAAGAATGGGCACCCCCCTTTCGTCCCCCCGCCGGGCGGGGGGTTCCGCCGCAGCTAGTCCCCAACTGCCATGAGCGAGACCCGATCCACCTGCCCTTACTGTGGCGTCGGCTGCGGCGTAATTATCGAGCACGATGAAACGCAGATCACGGGCGTGCGCGGCGATCCGGAGCATCCGGCGAACTTCGGCCGGCTATGCACCAAGGGCGGCACGCTGCACCTGACCATGACGCCACAGGTGATGGCGCAACGTTTGATGCAGCCGCAACTGCGCCGCGACAAAGCCGTTCCGCTGGAACGTTGCCCTCGATCACGCCGCCGAGCAGTTCGCCCGCGCCATCAGCGAGCACGGCCCGGACAGCGTCGCCTTCTACATCAGCGGGCAACTGATGACCGAGGACTACTACGTCTTCAACAAGCTGGCCAAGGGCCTGATCGGCACCAACAACGTCGACACCAACTCGCGCCTGTGCATGAGCTCGGCCGTGGCCGGCTACAAGGCCACGCTGGGCGCCGACGCGCCGCCGTGTTCCTACGAGGACATCGACCACGCCGACTGCCTGCTGATCGCCGGCGCCAACATGGCATGGGCGCATCCGGTGTTGTTCCGCCGCATCGAGGACGCGCGCGCGGCCAATCCGCAGATGAAGCTGATCGTGGTCGACCCGCGTCGCACCGACACGGCCGAGGCCGCCGACCTGCACCTGGCGATCCTGCCCGGCACCGACATTGCGCTCTACAACGCGATGCTGCACGTGCTGCTGTGGGAAGACCTGGTCGATCTCGATTACATTCGCGCCCACACCGAGGGCTTCGATGCGCTGAAGGCCCTGGTGCGCGACTACACGCCGGCCATGGCGGCGGACATCTGCGGTGTGAAAGCAGAAGACATCGTCACCGCCGCGCGCTGGTTCGGCCAGGCGCCGGCGGCGCTGTCGCTTTACTGCCAGGGCCTCAACCAGTCCAGCCACGGCACCGACAACAATGCCGCCATCATTCATCTGCATCTGGCCACCGGCAAGATCGGCAAGCCCGGCTGCGGCCCTTTCTCGCTGACCGGCCAGCCCAATGCCATGGGCGGGCGCGAAGTCGGCGGCCTGTCCAACCTGCTTTCCGCGCATCGCGATATGGCCAACCCGGAACATCGCGCCGAAGTCGCGCGCTTGTGGGGCGTGGCGGACGTACCGGCCACGCCCGGTCTTACCGCAGTGGAACTGTTCGAGGCCGTGCATCGCGGCGAGATCAAGGCGCTGTGGATCGCCTGCACCAACCCGGCGCAGTCGCTGCCTGACCTGACGCAAGTGTATGAGGCGCTGGCCAAGTGCCCGTTCGTCGTGCTGCAGGAAGTCAGCACCGACACCGACACGGCAGCCTTTGCCGATCTGCTGCTGCCGGCCGCTGGCTGGGGCGAGAAGGAAGGCACGGTGACCAACTCCGAGCGCCGCATCACCCGCGTCAAGGCGGCGGTGCCGGCGCCGGGCGAGGCACGGGCGGATTGGCGCATCGTGACGGACTTCGCGCGGCGGCTGGAAAGTCGGCTTGAGAGTCGGCGCTCGCGAGACGGCGATACGCTGTTCCCTTACGAGAACATTGAGGAAATTTTTGACGAGCACCGCGCCAGCACCCTCGGCCGCGATCTGGATATCGGCGGTGTTTCCTATGCGCTGCTGGAACAGGCTGGCCCTCAGCAATGGCCGCTGCGCGTAGGCGCCACGGCCGGTACGCCGCGCCTCTATGGCGACGGCGTGTTCCCCACCGCAAATGGCCGCGCCCGCTTCAAGGAAGTGCAGCATCAGCCAACCGCCGAAGCCACCGATCCGCGCCATCCGCTGCATCTCAACACCGGCCGCCTGCGCGACCAGTGGCATGGCATGAGCCGCACCGGCACAGTCCCCCGACTATTCGCCCATGCCCCGGAACCGGTCATCGAAATGAACGCCCGCGACATGGAACGACGCGGCATCACCGACGGTGATCTGGTGCGGGTCAAGGGCAAGCGCGGCACCCTGCTGCTGCGCGCGGCCGCCTCGACCGCGCTGCGTCCGGCGCAAACCTATATGCCGATGCACTGGGGCGGGCGTTTCATGAGCGGCCTCGGCATCAACACCCTGACGCTGCCGGTCACCGATCCCGTCTCGCGCCAGCCCGAGCTCAAGCACGCTGCCGTACAGGTGGAGAAATTCAATACCGGCTGGCAACTGGTCGCCCTGCGCCGCGACGACCAGGGTAGCCTGCACGCGGCCCTGCAGCCATGGCTGGCCCGCTTCGACCATGCCACGCTGACCCTTGCGGGTCGCGAATCGACGGTGGTCGCTCTGCGCGTCTGGGGTAGCGCCGACACCGCCTTGCCGTCACCTGAAATGCTGGCCGAACTCGCCGCCGCGATGGGCCTCGACGCGCCGGCGGCGCTGGCCTTCAGCGATACTCGGCGCGGCATCGTCAAGCGCGCCCTGATCGAAGACGACCGCCTTGCCGGGGCCCTGCTGTGTAACGAAACCCGCGCCACCGACTGGCTGCTCGATTTGATCGCGCGCGGCGGCAGCACAGCCGAGCTGCGCAAATGGCTGTTCGCCCCGCTTGCCGCGCCACCAACCTCCGGGCCGCCGCGCGGCCGCATCGTCTGCAACTGTTTCGATGTTTCTGAAAACGATATCCGTGCTGACCTGGCCGCCGGCGTCGATCTCGCGACGCTGCAGGCAAAGCACAAGTGCGGCAGCAATTGTGGCTCCTGCCTGCCGGAACTCAAGCGCATGGCGGCGAAGTCGATGGCTTCGGAACCCGTGACCCACTGAGGCTTCGACACCCCCGCTTGTGGTAGCAGGCCTCAAAAGATCCGGAAACGAACGTTTTCCGAATAATTGTTGGCGGCGGGGCTTGAAGCCCCCGCATTCACCCTCATTTAGGTCGGGTTTCTTCCGGAGCCCGACCCATGCAGCACAAGCCACACACCCACCGCGCCAAACCAGACGCCGAAGCCGCGCCGGAATCAGGCCAGCCCGACCCGGCCGCCGTACCGCCAGCGCCGACTCTTGAGACTGCGCCGGAAGGCACAGTCATGCCGAGCCTCGAAGAGATGCTCCAGACCGCCGAACTCAAGGCCGCCGAGCACCACGACGCCTGGCTGCGCGCCAAGGCCGAGACCGAAAACGTGCGACGCCGCGCGCAGGAAGACATCGGCAAGGCTGGAAAATTCGCCGTCGAGAAGTTCTCCGGTGAAATGCTGGCCGTCAAGGACAGCCTCGAAGCCGCGCTGGCCAGCGACAACCAGAGCGCTGAACACCTCAAGGCCGGCGTCGAAGTGACCCTCAAGCAGTTGATTGCGGCTTTCGAAAAATCCGGCCTGACGGAGATCAACCCGCTCGGCGAAAAGTTCGATCCGCACCTGCACCAGGCCATCAGCCAGGTCGAGGCGCCGGACGATGCGACCGAAGCCAATACCGTGCTCACCGTGCTGCAGAAGGGTTATGCCCTGCATGGGCGCGTGATCCGCCCCGCCCTGGTGGTGGTTTCCAGGGCAAAGGCTTGAACGGCCGGCGAATAACCCCATATTCCGAACAACTCAGTATTCCCTGACATTACCAACAAGGACATCACCATGGGCAAGATCATCGGCATCGACCTCGGCACCACCAACAGCTGCGTCGCCATCATGGAAGGCGGCAAGCCCAAGGTCATCGAAAACGCGGAAGGCGCGCGCACCACGCCGTCCATCGTCGCCTACGCGGAAGACGGCGAGATTCTCTGCGGTGCGTCGGCCAAGCGCCAGGCCGTCACCAACGCCAAGAACACCCTGTATGCGGTCAAGCGCCTGATCGGCCGCCGCTTCGAAGAGAAGGAAGTGCAAAAGGACATCAGTCTGATGCCCTTCAAGATCGTCAAGGCCGACAACGGCGACGCCTGGGTCGAAGCGCGCGGCAACAAGATGGCGCCGCCGCAGGTGACCGCCGAAGTGCTGCGCAAGATGAAGAAAACCGCCGAAGACTACCTCGGCGAGGAAGTCACCGAGGCGGTGATTACCGTGCCTGCCTACTTCAACGACAGCCAGCGCCAGGCCACCAAGGATGCCGGGCGGATTGCCGGCCTCGATGTCAAGCGCATCATCAACGAGCCGACCGCGGCGGCGCTGGCTTTCGGCATGGACAAGCAGGAAGGCGACCGCAAGATTGCCGTGTATGACCTCGGCGGCGGTACTTTCGATATCTCCATCATCGAGATCGCCGAACTCGACGGCGAGCACCAGTTCGAAGTGTTGTCCACCAACGGCGACACCTTCCTCGGCGGCGAAGACTTCGACCAGCGCCTGATCGACTATGTGGTGACCGAGTTCAAGAAGGAACAGGGCGTCGATCTGAAGAACGACGTACTGGCCCTGCAGCGCCTCAAGGAATCCGCGGAAAAGGCCAAGATCGAACTGTCCTCCAGCCAGCAGACGGAATTCAACCTGCCCTACATCACGGCGGATGCCAGCGGCCCGAAGCATCTGGCGATGAAGCTGACCCGCGCCAAATACGAAGCGCTGGTGGAAGACCTGATCGCCCGCACCATCGAGCCCTGCCGCATCGCGATGAAGGATGCCGGCGTCAAGAACTCGGACATCACCGACGTGATCCTGGTCGGCGGCATGACGCGCATGCCCAAGGTGCAGGAGAAGGTCAAGGAATTCTTCGGCAAGGAGCCCCGTCGCGACGTCAATCCCGACGAAGCCGTCGCGGTCGGCGCCTCGATCCAGGGCGGCGTGCTGCAAGGCGAAGTCAAGGACGTGCTGCTGCTCGACGTCTGCCCGCTCTCGCTGGGTATCGAGACCCTGGGTGGCGTCATGACCAAGCTGATCACCAAGAACACCACCATCCCGACCAAGACCAGCCAGACCTTCTCCACCGCCGACGACAACCAGAATGCCGTGACCATTCACGTCATGCAGGGCGAGCGCGAAATGGCCAGCGGCAACAAGAGCCTTGGCCAGTTCAACCTGACCGACATCCCGCCGTCGCCGCGCGGCATGCCGCAGATCGAGGTCACCTTCGACATCGATGCCAACGGCATCCTGCATGTCTCGGCCAAGGACAAGGGCACCGGCAAGGAAAACAAGATCACCATCAAGGCCAACTCCGGGCTTTCCGAAGCCGAGATCCAGAGCATGGTGCAGGACGCCGCTGCCCACGCCGAGGAAGACCACAAGGCCCGCGAACTGGTCGACGCGCGCAACCAGTGCGATGCCATGGTGCATTCGATCAAGAAGGCACTCGGCGAACACGGCGACAAGCTGGACGCCGACGAAAAGGCCAAGATCGAAACTGCGATCACGGAGGCTGAAGCCGTACTGAAGGAAGGCGACAAGGCCGCCATCGAAGCCAGGACCGAAGCGCTGTCCAAGGCCTCGCAGAAACTCGGCGAAAAGATTTACGGTGACGCGCAGGGTGCGGCAGGTGCCGCCGGAGCGGGCGGCGCGGCAGGTGCCGGCGGCGGCGAGGCAAAGAAGGATGACAGCGATGTCGTCGATGCAGAGTTCACCGAAGTGAAAGACAAGAAGGGTTAGACCGGGCGCTGGCGCGCCGTTCTAACTGGCCGAGTTGAAGCGGGCGACTTCGTCGCCCCTTAACTCGGCCTTTGCACTGAAGTAGCCTGGACCGACTGACATGGCAAAACGCGACTACTACGAAATCCTCGGCGTCAACCGCGACGCTTCCGACGAGGACATCAAGAAGGCCTACCGCAAGCTGGCCATGAAGCACCATCCCGACCGCAATCCGGACAACCCGAAATCCGAGGATCACTTCAAGGAAGCCAAGCAGGCCTACGAGATTCTTTCCGATGCACAGAAGCGTGCGGCCTATGATCAGTACGGCCATGCCGGCATCGATCAGCAAGCCGCGGGGGGTGCCGGCATGGGCGGCTTCGCCGATGCCTTTTCGGACATCTTCGGCGACATCTTCGGCGCCGGCGGCGCGCGCGGCGGCGGACGCTCCAATGTCTATCGCGGCGCCGACTTGCGCTACAACCTCGAAGTCACCCTGGAAGACGCCGCGCGAGGCAGCGAAACCCGCATCCGCATCCCCACCATGGCGGAATGCGAAACCTGCAGCGGCAGCGGCGCCAAGAAAGGCACCGAACCCAAGACCTGTCCCACCTGCGGCGGCCACGGCCAGGTACGCATGCAGCAGGGTTTCTTCTCGATCCAGCAAACCTGCCCCAAGTGCCACGGTACCGGCCGCTACATCCCCGACCCCTGCGGTACCTGCCACGGCGCCGGCCGCATCAAGCAGCACAAGACCCTGTCAGTCAAGATTCCGTCGGGGATCGACGAAGGCGATCGGATTCGTCTCACCGGCGAGGGCGAGCCCGGCGTCAATGGCGGCCCGCCGGGCGACCTCTACGTCCAGATCCACCTCAAGGCCCACGCGGTGTTCCAGCGCGACCACGACGACCTGCATTGCGAGATGCCCCTCAGTTTCGCCACGGCGGCGCTCGGCGGCGAAATCGAGATTCCCACCCTCGACGGCGTCGCCAAGCTCAAGGTGCCCGCCGAAACGCAGACCGGCAAGGTCTTCCGCCTGCGCGGCAAAGGCGTCAAGGGTGTCCGTTCAGCCAGCCGGGGCGACCTGCTCTGCCATGTCGTGCTGGAAACCCCGGTCAGCCTCACCGACCGGCAGAAGGAACTGCTGCAGGAATTTGAAATCATCAGTCAGGGCAACGCACAACGACACAGCCCGCGCGCACAAAGCTGGCTGGATCGGGTCAAGGATTTCTTCAGCAACTGAATCACGTTGCGCAGGAGTCGGCGCTGGCGGTACGGCGGCGTGACTGATCAGAGGACAGCACGGGCAGAGGTCGAATCACTCTCCGGAACAAACGCGGTTCCGGCCGCTTTCCTTCGCCGAATACAAACCGCGATCAGCGACAGCGACCAACATGGCGGAAGTTTTCTGCTGGTCAGGTCTCATCGTTGCAGCGCCGATGCTGACCGTGACCACATCCGCGACCGCTGAGTCCGCATGAGGAATATGCAGCGCTGCAAGTTCATGCTGGATAGCCTGCGCCACCAGAATCGCGCCGTTCAGCTCGGTGTTCGGCAGAATGACGACCAGTTCCTCGCCTCCATAGCGGGCCAGCAGGTCGCCGGGGCGCTTGAATGCCGATAGCGCGGCCTGAACCACGGATTGCAGACACCGATCCCCCTCCTGATGACCATAGGTGTCGTTGTAGCGCTTGAAGTAGTCGACATCGATCATCAGCAGGGACAAGGACTGATGTTCCCGAACTGCCCTGCGCCATTCCTCATCCAGCCTGGCGTCGAAATACCTGCGGTTGGCAATTCCCAGCAGGCCATCGCTGTTGGAAAGCGCTTCCAGCCTGTGGTTGAGGCCGGTCAAAGCCTGATTGGCCTGTGCCAATTCGCTGGTGCGTTCGGCCACCCTTTCCTCAAGACGAAAATTGGCCGCAGCCAGATCGCGGTTCTGCCCGGAAAGCACCTGGTAAAGATTCTGCAGCGCCTGCAACAAGGCGGAAGTGGCGTTGTCTATCTGCGCCGAATCCATTTCGTAGGCTTGGTCCGGGGATTTCCCGATACGGATGAGAGCGATCTGCCGGGCCATTGCCTGATCCTCCCCCAGAATATGAAAGCCCAGCCAGGAACGAAGAAAACCATGCAGGGTTTCCGCCGCGCTGGCCATGGAGTTGCGCGAGTTCCACATTGTCGATACCTGTTCGACAAATTCAGCATGGTGCCGGTGATGCGGATCCCGATGCCGGGAGTCAACGCCGGTTTCCTCCATGAGGCGTTCCTCTTCCGCAAAGTGATACTGGGCGTAGTCCGCGAGCTGGCCGAAGATTTCCTGCAAGGCTTCAGGCTCCTCGACTTCTCCCGCAATCAGGGACTCGCCGAGTTGATTGATCAAATCCACCAGATGGTGATGCTGCGCGTCCACCCGTTCCAGCCCGGTGGTGAAATGCTGGTCCCAAATAAAGGTTTCCATCAGGTGCCGCTCCCTGTTCAAAGAGGTCATGCGGCGGACGGCTGCAACGCGTCCCTTTCACGCCCAGGATCAGGCTACCACAGGCTCCGAAGGCCAATTATATTCCCGGACACCGATCATGGTTATGACCTGTCAAGCTTTCGCGGCATAAAACCGTATCAAGTTGCGGCCTGCCTCCTTGGCCTGATACATCGCCGCATCGGCCCATTTCAGCACATCGTCCTGGCTGGCTTCGTGACCGAGAAACAAGGCCACACCGACGCTCGCCGTGCAATGATGCTCGACGCTGGTCGCGGCTTCCCCGTCGCGTGTGACGGTCAGCACATAGGGGCCCGATATCCTGATGCGGATTTTTTCCGCAACGATCTCGGCGTTGGAAATCGACTCGGCCTTGCTCGCATTCAAATCCCTTAGCATGACCACAAATTCATCGCCGCCGAAGCGCGCCACCGTGTCCGTTTCGCGTACACAACTTTTCAGCCGCTGCGCCACTTCGATCAACAGCAAATCGCCAATCGCATGCCCGTGCGTGTCATTGAGCGGCTTGAAATTGTCCAGATCGAGGAACATCAACGCGCCGTGGCAACCGCTGCGCTTGCTGAACGCCATGGTCTGGCTCAGGCGGTCGTTGAGCAGGCGCCGGTTCGCCAGCTTGGTCAGCGCATCGTAGAAAGCCAGTTCGCGCACCTGCTCTTCCATCTGCTTGCGTTCGGTGATGTCGCGGGCCATGGCAAACACCAAAGCCTTGTCATAGAGTTCGAAGATGTGCGCGTTGACTTCTACCGGAATGACCCTGCCGTCGCGAGTGCGGTGGAAGCTCTCGTAGACCGCCTCGCGGCGGAACGCCAGCTTGATGTTGGGTGCCGGGTGCGCCGCCGCCTCGGCAGCGATGATGTCCTCGGGCCGCATCTGTAGCAGCTCCTCGCGGCTGTAGCCAAGACGGTAGCAGGCCATGTCGTTCACCTCGACGAAGTGTCCGACGGGCGAGCCGGAGATGGAGTCGGCCTCATAGACGAAGATGGGATCGTTGCCGCTGTTGAACAGGAGCCGTATATGTTTCTCGGATTCCTTCAGGATTTTCTCGGTTCGCTTGCGTTCGGTGATGTCGACGACCACGCCGATAAGGCCGCGCTTCTCACCGCTGGCGTCATAGAAACGCTTGCCCGTCAGATGGCCCCAGAATGCCGTGTGGTCGGCGCGCCAATACAGGCGGTCGACATCGACCGAGGGAATTGCGCTGGCCAGCAGCTCAAGCATCTTCTGTCGCCCAGTCTCGCGCTCTTCCGGATGAACCAGGGCCACATACTCGTTGCCCACCAGTTCATCGGGCGGCCAGCCGAACATTTCGGCCATGCGCTGGTTGGCTTGCGTGATGCGTCCTGTCATATCGACCAGAAATATCCCCACACTGGACGTATCGAGGATTTGCTTGAGCAAAGCTTCGCGTCCCGCCAGATCCTCGTTTGCCCGTGCCAGTGCCTGCGTGCGTTCGGCGACCTTCTGTTCGAGCTCGCCTTGATGAGCCTGCAGCTTCATTACCAGTAGCGCCACATAGCTCAGCAGCAGGCTGAATATCAGACCGAGGATGGCCTTGAACCAAAACTCAACCGGGTTGCCCCACCAGCCCTTGACGGGGGCGACACTCAGGGTCCAGTTGCCGTAAGCCAGATTCAGATTCTGTTCCACGGGCGCGATCAGGGCACTGGATTTTGACGCCGCAATGATCTGTTTTTGTCCGTTGTCCGGTTGAATGCGCCAGAGTTCGTAATCGACGCCCTGCTCTACCAACTGCGGCAATCGGGCGCCGACGAGCGCCTCGGGAAAACGGATCACGACGTTGGTGAATCCCCAGAAGTAGGGCTTGCCGCTTGCATCTTCAAGAAACACCGGCAAGCGTCCGACGGCACCCAAGCCGCCCTGAACCAGATTCATCGGCCCAGCCAGTGTCAGCTTTCCGGTGTCCCGGGCGATCATGGCCTCCTTGCGCTGCCCCGGACTCCGCAACTGGTCGAAGCCGATCGCCTTTTCGTTGCCGGCCAGCGGCACGGCCTGTCGAATGACGCCTCCCGGCGACAGTTCCAGCGCAGATACACCCGGATAAAGCCGCAGCATCTGGTTTGCCACGGCATCGAAGTTGGCGATCTTGCCGTTTCCCTGGCGAACCAGTGCAGCGAGGGCGTAGGTGGCGGACAAGGCCCGTTCGATGGTGGTTTCGAGCGCACGCGCATGGTCCTTGGCCAGACCGGCGAAACGCGCGCGGGTTTCCTGCACGTGATGCTGCTCGGATTCCCAGATCAGGCTCGCCGCGACTATCGTGGCCAGCAAAAAAATGCCCAAGGCCACGACCAGCGGGCGCTGGTTGCTTGAACGGACCATGGTGATCAAACGATTTTCATTGTGTGCGCCGCAGCCGCAAAATACTCCAGCCGCGGCAACTCGTAAGGAAATGCATCTCAAAGCCGGACTGCGAGTATCCGTCACCTGCATACCCCGGTCAAATTCTATTTTCCTGTATTCCGCAACGAAGGACCAGGGACGCCGGAATTCAGCCTCTGTCCTCATGCCGCGCCTTCTTCGCCGTGCCGCCAGCGCCGACTCTTGCAGCGATCTCGTCGTTGCCAAGACCGCCTGTCGTCGTCGCCCGCAGAATGTTCTGTGGGTCGCGCTGCGGCAGGCTCAGCACAAGTCCATTCATTAAGCATAGAATGAAAAAGCCCGGCGGGTTTCCCCGTCGGGCTTTTGGATACGGACTCAGTCTTTCGACTGAACCTTATTGTAGCAACGGCTCTCACCCCGGATAGCAACAATGGAGCCGATTATGCGGGAGGAAACCATGGCTGACAAGACCCTTGGCGCACTTACTTTCGGCTTCGACATCGGCATAGCTTCTGTCGGGTGGTGCGTACTCGGAGAAGACCGGATCGTCGATCTCGGCGTGCGCTGCTTCGACAAGGCCGAGACAGCCAAGGAAGGGGATTCGCTCAACCTTGTGCGCCGCACGGCCCGCCTCATGCGCCGCCGCCTGCGCCGCCGCGCCTGGCGATTGACCAAGCTGGCACGCCTGCTGAAACGCGAAGGATTGATTGCCGATGCCATGTTGTTCAAGAACCAGCAAGCGTTCCCACAATCGCCGTGGCAACTGCGCGTCGACAGCCTGGACCGACGGCTGGACAGCGCAGAATGGGCGCAAGTGATCTACCACCTTTGCAAGCACCGTGGCTTCCATTGGATCAGTCGTGCGGAGGAAAAGCAGGCGGACGCGGATACCAAGGGCGAAGGCGGCAAGGTCAAGCAAGGTCTTGCCGGCACCACCAAGCTAATGAAGGAGAAAGGCTATCGCAGCGCCGCCGAAATGGTGCTGGCCGAATTCCCCGAGGCGCAGCGAAACAAGCAGGGCGACTACGGCAAGGTGCTCTCCCGTGTGCTGTTGGGCGAGGAATTGTCCCTGCTATTCCAGCGACAGCGTGAGCTGGGCAACCCTCATGCGACCCAGAAACTGGAGACGGCGATTCTCGGGAGCGGCGACCGCAAGAGCGGCTTGTTCTGGACGCAGAAACCGCCGCTGGCAGGGAGCGACCTGTTGAAAATGCTCGGCAAATGCACCTTTGAGAAAGAGGAATGCCGGGCACCCAAGGCCAGCTTTACAGCCGAACGCCATGTCTGGCTGACGCGACTCAACAATCTTCGGATCGTCGTTGAGGGCACCACGCGCGGCCTGAACGAACTGGAGCGGAGAATCGCCCTGCCCCTGCCTTACAGCCAAGCCGGCGACTTTACCTACAAGCAACTTCGCAACGCGCTGGTAAAAGGGGGCGCCTTGCCCGATGCATTCCGCTTCGCCAGTTTCTCCTATGCCCAACAGCCCGATGGCAAGGCGAAAGACCCAGAAACGGCCGTGCTGGTAAAGCTTCCCGCCTGGCAGGAATTACGACTGACGCTGAAAAAGGCCGGCCTGGAAACCGAATGGCAAGGCATGGCCGGCGCCGCCACGGATGGCCGGCCGGAACTGTTGGACAACATCGCGCGGGTATTGAGCGTTTTCAAGGATGACGAGGAAGCGGCAGCAGAGCTACGCAAGCTGCCCCTGCCCAGCGCGGAGAAGATGATCGATACGCTGTTGGACATCCGCTTCGACAAATTCCACGCGCTCTCGCTCAAGGCGCTGCGGCGGATCGTGCCGCTGATGGAAACCGGCCTACGCTATGACGAAGCGGTTGCTGCGATCCCCGACTACGGGCACCACAGCCAGCTTCACAAAGTCGGCGAAGGCGAACACAAGTATCTGCCGCCGTTCTACTCCGGCCGCGAAAAGGATGGCCGCATGGTGTTCAGCGAGGACATGGACGTACCGCGCAATCCCGTCGTGCTGCGCGCCCTCAATCAGGCGCGCAAGGTAGCCAATGCACTGATCCGCCGTTACGGCTCGCCGTCCGCCGTGCATATCGAAATGGCACGGGATTTATCGCGGCCCATCGACGAACGTCGGAAGATCGAAAAGGACCAGGCCGAGTATCGCGACAGAAATGACAAGGACAAGGCCATGTTCGCCGAGCAGTTCGGCCAGCCACCCCAACGCAACGAATTCGAGAAGTGGTGCCTATACCGCGAACAACAAGGGAAATGCGCCTACTCCATCGAGCCGCTGGACCTCCATCGCTTGCTGGAGCCGGGCTACGTCGAAGTCGATCACGCCCTGCCTAAATCCCGCAGCTTCGATGAGAGCAAGAACAACAAGGTGCTGGTACTCGCCGCAGAAAACCGCAACAAGGGCAACCGCACGCCCTACGAATATCTCGGCGGCGCCGAGGAAAGTCCTCGCTGGCAAACGTTCGCCGCCTTCGTCGAAGGCAACAAGGCCTACCGCCTCGCCAAGCGCAGCCGACTGCTGCGCAAGAATTTCGGCAACGACGAGGCCAAGGAATTCCGCGAACGCAACCTGAACGACACGCGCTACATCTGCCGCTTCTTCAAGAACTATGTCGAACGCTACCTGCAACTGAAAGTCGGCGCTGGCGAGACGGCGGCGAAGCGCTGCGTGGTACTCAGTGGCCAGACCACTGCCTTCCTACGGGCCCGCTGGGGACTCATCAAGGTACGTGCCGACAATGACCGCCACCATGCCCTTGATGCCGCCGTGGTAGCGGCGTGCAGCCACGGCATGATCAAGCGGCTCGCCGACTATGCCCGACGCGAAGAACTGAGGAACGTGCGCACTGGATTCGTCGACATGGAAACCGGCGAGATCGTCGATCCAGCCATGTTCCAGCAACTACGGCAACACTTTCCCGAACCTTGGCCGCATTTCCGAGCCGAACTGGAAGCTCGCCTGAAAATCGACGACCGAGCCGCGCTGCGAGAGGAAATTGGGCGGCTTGGCACCTATC
The DNA here is from genome assembly GCA_026399415.1 of Rhodocyclales bacterium. GTDB lineage: Bacteria > Pseudomonadota > Gammaproteobacteria > Burkholderiales > Rhodocyclaceae > Sulfuritalea. The sequence goes on from JAPLQZ010000289.1 coordinate 40,915, forward strand.
CGCCTGAGACGCTGGAAGCGCTAGGGCCACTGTTCGTTTCGCGTGCTCCGCAACGGCGCAACAGCGGCGCCGCCCACAAGGACACCATCTACGGCCAGCCGGAGCGCTTGAAGGCGCAAGGCGGCGTAACGCAGAAGGTTCCGCTCTCTGGTCTGAGCTTGAATGACTTGGACAAGCTGATCGACCCGCATCGCAATGAAAAGCTCTATGCCGCCGTCCGCGCGAGGCTGGAAGCCCACGGCGGAAAGGGCGACAAGGCGTTTCCCCCGGGCAATCCGTTATGCAAACCAGACCGCGAAGGCAATCCGACCGGTCCTATCGTGCGAACCGTCACGATGGTGATCGACAAGCTGTCCGGCATCCCCGTGCGCGGCGGCATCGCCAAGAACGACAGCATGTTGCGGGTGGACGTGTTCACCAAGGCGGGCAAGTTCCATCTGGTACCGGTGTATGTGCATCACGCGGTAGCGAAGACATTGCCGAATCGGGCGATTGTTCAGGGTAGGGATGAGGGCGAGTGGACCTTAATCGACGACACCTTCGAATGGTGCTTCTCGCTGTATCCGAATGATCTGATTAAGGTAACGCAAAAGGGCGGCGAAGCAGTATTCGGCTATTACCGCAGTTGCCATAGCGGAACAGGTGCAATAAGCGTTGCCCTGCATGATCGATACGCCTATGGCCCACGGACAACAAGCTTGGCTCTCTATCAGAAAGAACCGAACAAGCCTATCCCTAACGACAAACTTGGATTGATGGAGGCAGTCGGCGTAAAGACAGCGCTTAACTTTGAGAAGTTCCACGTCGACGTTCTCGGCAATATCTACCCTGCCCCGCCGGAGCCGCGCCTTGGTCTGGCGTAGCGTAATGATCTCCCGCCCCGCCAAACTGCGGCGGGAGCATTACTCGCTTGCCATAGAGCAGGAGCAAACAGCCTTTGTCCCTTTCGAGGACATCGCCGTCATCGTCCTCAATCACCGCGAAATCACGCTTACCCATCCGGTGCTGTCCGCCTGTGCCGAATATGGCATTGGGCTTTACGCGACGGGCAGTAACCATCAACCATCCGGAGTATTCCTGCCCTTCCTCCCGCATTCGCGCACCACGCGCATGATGCGCAAGCAACTCGACATCGCCCGACCGCTCGCCAAGCAGGTTTGGGCGAGCATCGTCCGTCGCAAGATCGAGAATCAGGCCGCATGCCTCAAGCTCTGCGGACGGGAAGGCGTGGATCGTCTGGAGTCCTACGCCAGGCGCGTGCGCTCGGGCGATCCCGACATGCTGGAAGGACAGGCCGCCGCCTTCTATTTCACGCAAATGTTCGGTCAGGGCTTTCATCGCGGTCAGGAGCGTTGGACCAACAGCGCGCTGGACTATGGCTATGCGGTACTGCGCGGCGCCATCGCGCGGGGACTGGTGGCCCACGGTTTGCACCCTACCGTCGGCCTGTTCCACGACAGCGAGCAGAACGCCTTCAATCTCGCCGACGACCTAATCGAACCCTTTCGCCCTCTCGTCGACTTGCATGTCGGCAAACACCCGGCGAATACCGAAGGCGATCTTTCGCCGGCGGACAAGGCCGCGCTGGTGGCTTTGCTCAACGTCGATGTCGCCATGCCGCAAGGCCGGATGTCTGCTCTATCCGCCATCGAGTACGCAGTGGAAAGCCTCGTCCGCGTATTCGAGGAAGACAGCAACAACATGGAACTGCCCGCGCTTATTGGCTTGCAGCCGCATCGGTTGGAGTGTTGAGGCGTGGGCGTCGAGACGCGGCGATATATGCGATTGCTCGTCTTCTTCGATCTGCCGATGGTCACCAAGGCCGAAAAGCGGGCCTATGTCCAGTTTCGCCGCTTCCTTCTCAACGACGGCTTCGACATGATCCAGTGGTCGGTCTACGGTCGGATTCTCAACGGCAACGATGCCGAAACCAAACACCTGCGGCGGTTAGCGGACAACCTGCCGCCCGCAGGTTCGGTGCGTTGCATGACCGTCACCGAGAAGCAATTTGCGGGCATGCACCTGCTCGTCGGCATGCCGCTATTTCAGGAAAAAAAGGTCGGCGTCGCCCAGATGCTGCTCTTCTAAGACCGGAAATCGGAAGAAAAATCCCCGTCCAGCCGAGGCTGGGCGGGGATTTGAGTTGCGCCACATTGTAGCTATCCGGGGTGAGAGAGGGAGCTACAACGTCGATCCGTACCAGGCTTTCATCGATCAGCATTGTAGCTATCCGGGGTGAGAGAGGGAGCTACAACTGTTGATGGTGAGCATGGCGCTGAGATATACATTGTAGCTATCCGGGGTGAGAGAGGGAGCTACAACCTACATTGCGTCCGGGCAGAGGGCATTAACCATTGTAGCTATCCGGGGTGAGAGAGGGAGCTACAACTCGTCCGGTTGTTCAAAGAGCGCGGCCTGGCATTGTAGCTATCCGGGGTGAGAGAGGGAGCTACAACCCGTTTCCGCATTGTAAACGCAATGTGAGGCATTGTAGCTATCCGGGGTGAGAGAGGGAGCTACAACGCGATATACACGAAGCGCTACATTCGAGCGCATTGTAGCTATCCGGGGTGAGAGAGGGAGCTACAACCGTGGAGCGCATGAAAGCGTACATGGCCGACATTGTAGCTATCCGGGGTGAGAGAGGGAGCTACAACAGCTTCGGCGGCGGCCTGGTCGAGCTTCTGCATTGTAGCTATCCGGGGTGAGAGAGGGAGCTACAACACAATGGCGGGAAGTTTGATTTTTTCTATACATTGTAGCTATCCGGGGTGAGAGAGGGAGCTACAACTGATCTTTTTCGTTAATCATAGAATACCCCCATTGTAGCACGAATTGCTGGGTGCTGACGCTGCCCGGCCCCATTGTAGCTATCCGGGGTGAGAGAGGGAGCTACAACAATGCGGACGGAACACCCAAACGCAAAGCGCATTGTAGCTATCCGGGGTGAGAGAGGGAGCTACAACGGGGAGAATGTTACCCCAGAAGCGACAAGCCATTGTAGCTATCCGGGGTGAGAGAGGGAGCTACAACGTTAATAATGCGCACTGGGTTTTCCAGCGTCATTGTAGCTATCTATCCGGGGTGAGAGAGGGAGCTACAACGTTAATAATGCGCACTGGGTTTTCCAGCGTCATTGTAGCTATCCGGGGTGAGAGAGGGAGCTACAACACCGCTTCCGTCCAGCTTCCCGTAGTCCGGCATTGTAGCTATCCGGGGTGAGAGAGGGAGCTACAACATTCGATCCGCTCAGGTTATAGCGGACGTCCATTGTAGCTATCCGGGGTGAGAGAGGGAGCTACAACAGTCTTCTGCCGCTCTAGCCGACGCTGGAACATTGTAGCTATCCGGGGTGAGAGAGGGAGCTACAACAACGAGGTTTGGGATAAGCGCGAGTGCAGGCATTGTAGCTATCCGGGGTGAGAGAGGGAGCTACAACGCGCTGCGCACCGCTTATCGCGACTGGTGTCATTGTAGCTATCCGGGGTGAGAGAGGGAGCTACAACACCCGCTCGTCAGTGCAGACGCATCCACTACATTGTAGCTATCCGGGGTGAGAGAGGGAGCTACAACAGTCTTCTGCCGCTCTAGCCGACGCTGGAACATTGTAGCTATCCGGGGTGAGAGAGGGAGCTACAACGCGAACATCAAGCGCGTGAACAAGGAAACGCATTGTAGCTATCCGGGGTGAGAGAGGGAGCTACAACGCAGCAGGTGAGCAGGCTCTTGAGGTTGTCCATTGTAGCTATCCGGGGTGAGAGAGGGAGCTACAACATTCTTGCCAAGGTTGAGAGCGTCTATGGTCATTGTAGCTATCCGGGGTGAGAGAGGGAGCTACAACCCCGTCGCCACCATCAGCGCGGCGCCGAAGCATTGTAGCTATCCGGGGTGAGAGAGGGAGCTACAACCTCATGATTGAGGGGTGTGCCAATAAACCGGCACACCCCTCAATCATGAGGTTCTTGCTTCGCAA
>JAPLQZ010000265.1 GCA_026399415.1 Rhodocyclales bacterium
CCACCGTTTTTGGCCGCGTACATGGCGACGTCGGCGAACTTGACCACCTGCCAGAACGTGTCGGAGTCTTTCGGATATTCGGCGACGCCAATGGATATGGTTTTTTGCAGTACGCCGCCGGGCAGAGGAATCTTGGTTGCTTCGACTTCGCTGCGGATTTTTTCGGCCACCTTCATCGCGGCGTCGGCGCCGGTATCCATCAGCACCAGCAGAAATTCCTCACCGCCGTAACGCACGGCCATGTCCGAGCTGCGCACATTGCGCATCAGGAGTTCGGCCAGGACCTTGAGCACCTTGTCGCCCACCTCGTGGCCATGGGTGTCGTTTACCTGTTTGAAGAAATCGAGGTCGAGCATCAGCACCGAGAAGGCGCTCTTGCGCCGCTGGCTGCCGGCTACCATGGTGCCGACGTACTCTTCGAGGAAGCGGCGGTTATACATGCCGGTCATGGGGTCGCGCAGGGCGTTTTCACGCAGGTGTTCCATGAGGCGCTTGGCTTCCAGCACGGGGGCGGCTTCACGCAGATAGACCGCGACAAACGGCACCATCAGGCGGGCCAGAGGCGCTTCGTCGGCGGCAACCACAATCTGCACCACGCAGCCAGCCGAACCGGACTGGGTGATCGGCAAACAGATGTGGGTATCGTCCGCGGCGCCAGGGTGGAACATGGTGCATAGCCCCGGGAAGCCCACGGCATTTACTTCGTGACCGGTGCGGCGGGCGCGACAGAAGCTCGCATCGAGCGTCACTTGCGGGTCGCAATAGCGGCAGGCGGCGCCGAATTCGCCATCGATCACGATGGGGGTCATGCGGTTCTTGCTTGAGGAGACTTCGTAAATGGAGAAGCGATTGAAGTCGTATTTTCGCTGCAGCACATCGGCAAGCCGCCGGAAAATATCGAGCTTGGTCTGGTCTTCCTCGATGGCCTGTTTGAACTCCGAAGCCTCGACCAGGCTTTCGACCATCTCGGTGGTGAGCACCAACTGGTTGCCGTCTTCGTTCGCCCGATGGCCCAACTTCACCTGATGGCCGATCAACTGGCCAACCCGGGTGCGGATGGTGGTCACCTCGCGTTCGAGAAACTCCATGAGGCGGTTGATATTGAGCGCGATATCGCCCACCTCGTCGGTGCTGCGCTGGTTGATGCGGCCGGCGAAATTTCCCCCGATCGCCTGCGAGGTGACGGCCTGCACGGCCAGCGCGGATTCCGAAAGCGGATTCATCATGCGGCGCAACAGCAGCAAAGCGAGCATGGCGGCCGCCAGCACCGCCAGGCCCACGACCCCGACCCCGATAATGCCCTGACGACGCACTTCCGCAAGCGAAACGTCGATGCTTACCACACCCAGTACCGTGCCGAACTTCACCTGGTGGCATTGGTTCAGGCAGTCGGGAACACCCTGGTCGTCGGCGATATAGGGAACCACTCCGCGGACCGTCACTTCGCCATCGACTTCGAGGACCTCGAAAACCTCCTTGCCCGTCGCCAGTACCTGCTCGATGGTTTCGCTGCGCGAGCTTTCGGCCGGGAAGCCCGGACCGAACTGACTGATCACCGCCGGCCCGCGCACCACCCGCACCTGCCGTACGCCGGGAACCGAAGCAAGTCGCGCAAGAAACTGCTGGCGCTTGGGGATGGTGCCGTGGACCATGCTTTCGGTCAGGCCGACCTTGACCGTATCGGCCAGCGATCGCACATGACGTTCGGTGTGATGGATCGCGAACCAGCGAAAGCCGACCGCGGAAAACACCACCAGCGCCACGACCAGTACGGTCGTGACACTGGCAGAGAACACCAGGATCTTGTCTTTGAGCTTCACGAACGTGATTTTCCTCTATCCGTCCTGCCCTTGCGCGAATCTGGCAATCCTAACAAATATCCATTGTAATCACGCGGGAATTTCCGCCGGGGCGAATGGCGACACGGCAATACCAGGGAGGGCGCCGCGTGCAGGGAATGGTTTGCTGCATGCGGCAGCCGTCCCTAAAACGGCTTCACCACCGCAAGTATGCAGATCGCGATTAGCGCCAGCACCGGCACTTCGTTGAAGAAACGAAACCACACGTGAGTCTTTGCCGGGCCGCCGCTGGCGAAGCCGGCGAGCAGCCTGCCGCACCAGAGGTGATAGGCGATGAGGCCGATGACCAGCGCGGTCTTGGCATGCAGCCAGCCTCCCGTGAAGCCGAAACCGAACCAAAGCCACAGGCCGAGTGCCACCGCCAGCACGCCGATCGGTGTGACGAAACGATAGAGCTTCTTCGCCATCAGGAGCAGGCGTTCACGTTCGGCGTGGCTGTCGGCCGGCACCATGGCGAGGTTCACAAAAATTCGCGGCAGGTAGAACAGGCCGGCGAACCAACTCACGACAAAGACGAGGTGAAAGGCCTTTATCCAGAGCATGACGGTGTTTTCCCTCTGACTGCCGCCGAAATTCCAGCCGCCACGGTCGGGTAGCGCAGGCGCAGTCGCAATTCCTGTTTCATTCGCGTGTTGTCCAGTCGGCGCGACTCGCACATGAAGGACCACTGCAGCGGCGGTACGGTGCGGCGAACTTCCTCGCGCGGCAGGCGTGGCGCGCGAGGAAGTTCGAAGGCGTCGGCCAGCGCATCGAACCATTCGCCCATCGCCAGCGACGAGTCGTCATTGACGTTGTACACGCGATTGGTCCGTCCACGCTCCAGCGCCGCGACGCAGGCACGAGCAAGGTCGTCGGCGTGGATGTGATTGGTGTGGCTGTCCTCGGCGGCAAGCATTAGCGGCAGGCGCTGCTGCAGCCGCGCCAGCGGCAAGCGATCGGCGGCATAGATGCCGGGTGCGCGCAGGATGCTGACGCAACAATGGCGTCCCCGCTGACGGCCGAATTGACGCAGGCGCCTCTCGGCATCCACCCGCCGTGCCGCGCGCGCCGACTGTGCTGCGGGCATCCGCGTCTCGCTTACCCAGGCGCTGCCACAATCGCCATAAACGCCACTGGTGCTGATGTAGACCAACTGTCGTGGTAGACTTTTTCCGCGTCGCAGAATCGCAAGCAGATTTCGTGTGCGTGTGTCGCCTGTGCCTTGCGAGGGAGGTGGTGCGCTGTGGATCACCGCATCCGAGATGCCGGCCAGTCGCTGCAGCGTTTCGGGCAGGTCCAGGTCACCCTCGATCTGCGTGACGCCCAATGCTGTCAGTTGCGGGTCGCGGCTGCGCACCAGCGCCAGCACGTGCCAGCGCAGCACGAGTTGGGGCAGCGCGCGGCGCATGACGTCACCGCAACCAATGATCAGCAATCTACGCATCGGATAATTATCGCATGGCCCCAGCCGCCTCATTTCGCGTCACCCTCCTGCCCAGCGGGCACAGCTTCACCACCGACGGCCGTGATTCCGTGTTGCAGGCGGCCCTCGACGTCGGCCTGACGCTTCCCTATGGCTGCCGCAATGGCGCTTGCGGTACATGCAAGGGCAAGGTGCTCGACGGCCTGGTGGATCACGGCGCGGCAGAGGAGCAGGCCCTGTCGACAGCGGACCGCGCCAGCGGATTGGCATTGTTCTGTTGCGCAAAGCCGCTTTCCGACCTGGTGCTCGAATCCCGCGAGGTGGGCACCGCCAAGGACATCCCGGTCAAGATCATGCCCTGCCGGGTACAGAAGATCGAGCGCGTGGCTGACGACGTGATTGTGTTGAGCCTCAAATTGCCGGTCAACGAGCGTTTGCAATTTCTTGCCGGCCAGTACGTCGAGTTTCTCCTCAAGGACGGCAAGCGCCGTGCCTTTTCCATCGCCAACGCGCCGCACGACGATGGTTTCCTGCAACTGCATATCCGCCTGATTGAAGGGGGCGAGTTCACCGGCCACGTGTTTGCCGGCATGAAGGAAAAGGACATTCTGAGATTCCAGGGCCCTTACGGCAGTTTCTTCCTGCGCGAGGAATCGGCCAAGCCGGTGATACTGGTCGCCGGCGGCACGGGCTTTGCCCCGATCAAGGCGCTGGTCGAGCATGCCATTCACAAGCACATCGCGCGGCCGCTGGAAATCTACTGGGGTGCGCGCAATCGTGCCGGTTTGTACCTGCCGCAACTGCCGCAACAATGGGCCGCGACCCACGACCGCATCCGCTACATTCCGGTGCTGTCCGAGGCGACGGCGCAGGACGCCTGGCAGGGGCGCACCGG
>JAPLQZ010000175.1 GCA_026399415.1 Rhodocyclales bacterium
AGTCGACCGTCTCGGATAACGACGGAGACCTGGCCAGTTCGGTGCAGACCATTTCCGTGATAGACGGCAAGCCGGTGGCGAACGACGATACTGACACTCTGTCGGCCCGATCGACATATCTGGAAGGCAACGTGGTGACTGGTGTCGGCACCGATGCAGGCATTGCCCTCGGCTCGCAGGTCACGCCCTTTACGGTGCAAGCTTCCGGCGTCGACACCATCGCCGATAATGCGACAGTCACGTCGATCGACTTCAAGGGCTTGGCCGGCATTCCGCTTAATGCCAATGTCAGCAGCACGGCACTGGCCGGAGGCACCTATTCGGTTGTCTACAATGCAACGACCAAGTTGGGTGTATTGACCTGGGATAACCCCACTACCGGCAGCCATCTGATTTTCGATTCGACCGGCTACTACAAGTACACGCCGCCCACTGCGGATGTGCCCAATCTGTCGACCAACCCCACCGATCTGACAGTCAGTCTCACCGGCGGCACGAGTGTTGTTGCCTTCAACGTTGCCGGCGGACCGGCTGCCGGAACTGGAGTCAGCCTGAGCGGGGTGGATGTCAATGGCACGGCGACCTATACCCAGGCGCAGCTTGCCTATAACACAACCAGTGGTGTCGGTCTCAATTCCGGTTCAAGCGGGACGGACAATACGACTCGGTTTGACATGAACGAGAAGTTGATCGTGAACTTCAGTACGGGGACTTTCGCGCAGGGAGTCAGCAATCCCTCTTTTGCCCTTAACGTAAATACCGCCGGCAACCTGGTGTACCAGGTCTACAACACCAGCGGCACACTGATTGGCGGGCCGACTACGGTTGCTGCAGCGGCGACATTGAATCTAACCGGGTATTCGAATGTCGGTTCAGTGAGCATCCAGGCCACGACGTCCGTCATCCGGGTGACGAATGTGACCTGCACTGATTCCACGTGGGTCGATCCGGTGGCCGCCGCCGACCTCGCGCTGTCAGGAATGTCGCCGACCAGTTCCACCGCCAATGCCACAGTGACTTATTCTGCGACGGGTGCGGGGGTTACGGGCACCGGTGCGACGGGTGGGGGCAACAGCACGGTCGATGGCCTGGAGTGGATGAAGATAGCGTTTAACCAAGCGACCTATGCCCAGGGCGTGGAAAATCTTTCCTTCGTCATCAATGCCGGGGCCAGCAATCTCGGCCCGCCCGGAGGGGGCACCGATCCCGCCCTGACCTACAAGCTTTACGGTGTCGATGGCAGCTATCTCGGCCAGTTCAGCAGCGATCAGGAAAACACGGTAAGCGTACCGAGTACCTACAGCGGCATCGGCTCGGTCGTCATCGAGGCCGCCGGCGACGCGTACGCCTCTGTTCAGAGCCTTACCTTCTCCGGGGTGCAGAACAACGCCGCAGCAACCGCGATTCCGACGGAAACCCTGGGTTACACGTTGACCGACAGCAACGGCGATCAGTCGAGCGCCACCTTGTCGATGAACATTATCACCAACAACTATTACGGGGACAGTTCCGTCAATACCATCACGGGTACCGATGGCAATGACCGTATCGTCGGCCTGGGCGGAAACGATGTGCTGTCAGGCGGGCTCGGCAACGACATCATAGAAGGCGGTGACGGTAACGATACGATTCACGGCAATGCTGGCGACGACGTTCTCGCCGGTGGTGCCGGGGACGACCTGATTTATGGCGATGCCGGCAACGACGTCTTGCGTGGCGGGGATGGTAACGATACGCTGGACGGCGGACTCGGCAGCGACCGGCTCGAGGGCGGCGCCGGCAATGACAGCCTGACTGGCGGCGACGGAGCGGATACGCTAAGCGGCGGCGCGGGCAACGATACCCTGACCGGCGGCCTGTTGTCGGACACCTTCGAGTGGACGCTGGCCGACGCCGGCGCCAAGGGAACGCCGGCCGTGGATACGATTACCGACTTCAACACGGCGGCCGCCCCCTCGGGTGGCGATGTGCTGGATCTGCGCGATCTGTTATCCGGCGAGAACCATGCCACCGGCACCGGCAATCTGGCCAACTTCCTGCATTTCGAGAAGGTGGGGGGCGATACCAAGGTCCATATCAGTTCCAGCGGCGGCTTTGGCGGCGGATTCAACTCTGGCGCGGAGGATCAAACCGTGGTGCTGCAGGGTGTCGATCTGACTGCATCCATCGGCGTCAATGCCACCGACCAGCAGATCATTCAGGACCTGCTGACCAAGGGCAAGCTGATCACCGACTGACGCCGGATGCCGGCGCTGACCCTCAAGAGTCGGCGCTGGCGGGACGGCGATTTAGTGCAGCAACCGGACTGCGGTCGCCACCGAGCCCTCGGGGGTGGCGCCGCTGCCGGGGGTGACACGCAGGCCGAGCCCCCATTCGGCGGCAGTGGCGGCTTCCTGCAGCAGGCGCGCCAGCACGTGCACCAGCTTTTCATCCAGTTCAAGATTGATGCCCTGACCCTGCTGCGGCAGAAGGCTCAGGGTCTGGGTGTTACCTTCCAATGGTTTCACCGTGATACGGGCGAGGAGGATGGGTTTTTCGCCCAAGGGAAACAGCGATCCATCCTGGTAGGCGCTGCCAAAATCCGCTTTGCCAACCGCTTCGCCATGCGCTAGTTCGGCCAGTGCGTTGCGTGTCAGCGGATCGCCCGGCGCCTTGCGGTCGCTGAAGGCATCGGCCATTTTCATCAGCATGGGCCAGAGCAGCGCGAGGTAGCGGCGCGTAATCCAGAAACGGAATTCGGCATCGTCGCTGCTGCGAACGCGCAGCAACAGCCGGTCCTGCTCGGAAACGTAGCTGGCGCTGAACTGCTGCAGTTGCGGTGGCCTGCTCATCGATTGTGTTCGCTGTCGGAAAACGTTATCCCGGGGCTCAAGCACTAAATTGACCAGGAATAAGGAAGTGGGCGGGATTGTTGGCGATGATCTCGGCAGTGAGAAAGAAGCAATAACCCCTATAATCGCACGTCTTTAGCCACACGTTTGGATTGAAATTACCAGGATGGGGGTGTCGCGGCTATCGTTTTTGTTGGGAATCGCTTTGTTCGCCTTTCAGGGCAGCGAAGCCATCGCCGCTGCCCATCTGACTTTGAAAGAGGTCGCGCAGAAGGTTGTGCTGACCAATCCGGAAGTGCTGTCGAAGTGGCATGCGTTCAAGGCCGCGGGTGGCGATGTCGATGTGGCACGGGCCGGATTTTTTCCTCGTGTCGATTACACCACCGGCGTCGGCAAGGAAACCCTCAGGCAGCCCGGGGTCGCCGACCGCGACTACACCCGCAACGGCTACACCCTCACCCTGAACCAGATGTTGTACGACGGCTTCGCCACGGCAAGCGACGTCAAGCGTCTCGACAAGGCACGTCTGACGCGCTATTTCGAGTTGCTCGATGCGGCGGAAAGTGCGGCGCTGGAGGCCGGGCGCGTCTACTACGACGTAATTCGCTATCGCATGCTGATGTTTCTGGCCGAGAACAACTACGTCGAACACCGCGCCAGTTACGAGCAGTTGCAGCGCCGCGCGCAGGCCGGAGCCGGGCGGCGGGTGGATGTGGAACACGCCGCGAGTCGTCTGGCACTGGCCGAATTGAATCTGAATACCGAGGCCGCCAATCTGCATGACGTCATGGCGCGTTTCATACGCCTTGTCGGCGACAGGCCGCCGCCGGTGATGTTCGGGCCGGCGCGCCTGAATGAGGATTATCCCGGCAGCGAACCGGAAGCCCTGAAAATGGCGTTCCGGCACAATCCGGCGCTGCTGGCCTCGGTGGAAAACGTCGAATCCGCCCAGCACGATATCGAAGTGCGGCGCAGCGCATTTCATCCCAAGCTGGATCTGCGCCTGCGCAACGAAAACACCGGCAACTATCAGGGGGTGACCGGTACCCGCCAGAACAATGTCGCGGAAGTCATATTCAGCTACAACCTGTTCAATGGCGGCGCCGACCTTGCCCGGCAACGCATTTACGCCGACCGCAAGGGCCTAGCGCTGGATTTGCGCGACAAGTCCTGTCGCGACATACGGCAAACCCTTTCGATTGCCTATAACGACGTGCTGCGATTGAGAGCGCAGTTGTCCAACCTCGACCTTCAGGTCAGTTCAATCGAAAAGACCCGCGACGCCTACAAGGCTCAATTCAATATCGGCCAGCGTTCGCTGCTCGATCTGCTGGATACCGAGAACGAACTGCTCAACGCCCGCCGCACGGCGGTCAATACGGATATGGACCTGGGGATTGCCTATTTGCGCACCCAGGCCGGAATCGGCCGCCTGCTGGAGTTTCTCGGCTTGAAGCGGATCGACGATCAGGAAAAGCCCGATCCCGGCGAACTGGCGACGGTTGTCGAATCCGAAATTTGTCCGCCGGATGCGCCCAATAACTATCTGGTGGATCTTGAGGCGCTGATCGCAAGGGCGCTGGCGCAGCTGGAGGCCGCCAGGCCGCCAGCGCCGGCCGGCAATCCGCTGACGCCGCTTCCTCTTGCGCCGCCGCAGAATCCACCGGCTTCCACTCCCTTGTCCTATCCGCCTCCCATGCCGACGTCGCAGGCATTGGGGGCGGCGGCATCAGTGGCGCCCACCTTACCAGTGGCCGGTGCGGCACAAACCCGGCTTGCCGCCACCGGGACGGTAGCGCCTGTTGCAGACGCGGCGAAGACAGCGTTGCCGGTTGCGCCTCCGCAAGCGCAAGACAAGATGGTCACCGAACGGGTGAATGCCTGGGCCGCCGCCTGGTCGGGCAAGGCCTATGCTGCGTATGCCGGTTTTTATGCGTCTTCATTCGTACCTGCTGACGGCTCAAGCCGGAGTAGCTGGGCGAAACAGCGAGAGCAGCGGCTTGCCAAGCCGACGCGGATTCAGGTTGAGGTGATCAACTTAAGCGTCAACGAAGTGGCAAAGGATATTTTTGTCACCGAATTCGAACAGCATTACAGCTCTGACAGTCACAGCGACAGGACGCTGAAGATGCTGCGGTGGGTCAAGGCGGACGGGCAATGGCTGATCGAGCGCGAGACGGCCCGGCCCATAGCCGGCAGTGTTCCGGCGCGGCGAAAGGTCGACGAATGAACATCTTCGCCAGGTGGCGGTTGCTTTCGCTCCTACTCGCGCTATTGGCCTCGCTGCCGGCGGTGCAGGCGCAGGGCGTTACCAAGTCGACGCTCGACAGAATTCGGGAGCACGGCGCAATCTACGTTGGCCATCGCGAAACGGCGATCCCGTTTTCCTACATGATCGGGAATGACGTGGTGGGTTATACGATGGACCTGTGCGACCGGATCGTCGATGCCGTCAGGGAGAAAAGTGCGATCCCGACCCTGAAGGTGGTGCGGGTGCCGGTCACTGGTTCTTCACGCATGCTGATGCTGCTGACGGGCGCCATCGATCTCGAATGCGGCGTGACAACCAACACCAAGATCCGCCAGCAGATGGTGGCATTCAGCTTCACGACCTTCGTTTCCGGTGTCAAGGCGATGGTGCGCACGGATGTCGGCATCGACCGCATCCCTGATCTGGCGGGCAAGGTGGTTGTAACGACCGTGGGAACCACGACGGACCGTCTGGTGAACTCCGTGATGACGGTCCGCGGGATTACGATACGCGCCAAGAGCGCACCGACCCAGGAAGCATTTTCCATGGTGCTGTCGCGGCAGGCAGATGCCTTTGTGATGGACGACGCCATTCTGTCGGGATTTCTGGCAAGCTCGCCCGATCGACCCAAGTTGAAGCTGCTGGAAGAAAATTTCGGTTTCGAGCCTTACGGCATTGCCTTGCGCAAGGACGATCCGGATTTCAAGAAACTGATTGATGACACGCTCAGCGGAATGATGAAGAGCGGCGAGATGGAACGCATCTACAACAAGTGGTTCATGTCGCCGATTCCGCCAAAGAACATCAATCTGCAAATCCCGATGAGTGGCATGCTCAAGGAACTGTTTCGCAGTCCCAACGATACAGGCATTTAGTACGCCGGAACCGAAGCTGGCGATCCGTTCCCTTGCAAGAGCCTCATTGCTCAGGTTTTCCGTGGTGCCGCGTCGGGCGCTGTGCCCGTGGGGGTCGTCGGGACTTTTCCTGGCAACAGGTTTTCGACCAGTAGTCCCATCAGGTTGAAGCCGATTTTCGGATTCTGGTAGTAAAGCGCGTAGAGCTGCTCCCGCGTCATGCCGTAGAGTTCGCAATCGGATATGCAGACGGCTGTCTGAGTGCGGCGGCTGTCGCGAGAGAACAAGCCGACCTCGCCGAACAGGGTACCGGCGTGCAGCGCCTTGTCAATCTCCAGCAGACGGATTTCGCCGCTGCCGAGATAGAGCATTTCGTCGGCAATGTCGCCCGCGTGGAACAGGGTTGTGCCGGACTTGATCCGCCGCAGTTTCATGTGCGGCAGCAGGACTTCGGCAATCGAGGTGTCCCTGCGGGCGCTCTCCATATCGCGCATCAGCTTGCGGATTTCCCACAGGCGAATTCCGTTTAACGGCAACAGCAGCAGGTTGCCGAAGAAGGTTGGCCAGACTGCTTCAAGATAGCCGTAGCTCATGCCGACAAGATTGCCGAGCAGGGCAACCGTGCGCAGCGGCTCCATGCTTTTCATGAAGGTGCTGAGCAAGGTCAGGACAATGCCGAGGTAACCGAGTATCAATCCAAGGCTGAAATCGCCAAGCATGGAGTGAAATATGGAAGTCGAAGTTATCCATATTATTCGAAAGCGATGCCGTTCGGTGCCTGGTAGAGACGCCGGTTTTCTTCGCCAACCGGCTGATTACGTTGCGGCCGAGCGGCGGAACCGGGCAACTCATTAACTCGCAACACTCCCTGTCTGGATGTTGCGCGGTACTTCCGCTTCGGCTAGAATCCGGCCCCTTAGAAGCAGGCGCGTAGCTCAGCTGGTTAGAGCACCACCTTGACATGGTGGGGGTCGTTGGTTCGAGTCCAATCGCGCCTACCAACACCAGGCAACGGCCGCAGGATTTGTCCTGCGGCCGTTTCTTTTGGTAGTGTCGTCAGCCGTCAATCCGGCTATGCCACCAAAGCTGGAAATCGCGGCACAGGCCACTGCTGTCGAACTCGACGATGGCGATGCCGTCCAGTGCCAGGCGTGGCAGGGGGTCGCCGGGTTTGCGCGCGAGCATGTTGGTGCCGGTCGATGCTGCCCACATCTTGAACATGTCCTCCGAGGTCACCTGATAGGTGGTGTGCCAGTGCGCAATGCCGCCTGTGGCGTGCCGCTGCAGCACCTCATAGGTGAGTCGGATGTCAGTCTGCAGCTTGGTGCGCTGCCAGTACTGTTTGATGGCTTCATGCCCCTGCTGGACCGCGAAGGGAGTGTTGCGATAGGTGGCATCAGGCGTGAACAGCGATGCCAGCAGGTTTTCGTCGCTGGTTTCCCAGGCGCGCTTGTAGCTCTCCATGAATCCGTCGATATTCACAGCCTGCCTCCTCTTGTGATGAGAGCCGAATGATGCCGCAAGGCAGTGGGACGCTGTGATAAAATTTTGCCAAACTGATGTGCAGGGCGCACCGCGTGATTTCCGCGTGGACCGTGCGCCCTGTTGCTTTTCTGGAGCAAGCCAAGATGCCGGTGATCACCCTGCCTGATGGATCGAAACGCGAATACGCGCAAGCGCTGACGGTGGCTGAGGTCGCCGCATCGATTGGCGCCGGTCTGGCCAAGGCCGCGCTGGCCGGTCGTGTCGATGGCGCGCTGGTCGATACCTCCTTCCTGATCGAGCATGACGCACAGCTTGCCATCGTCACCGACAAGGAGGCCGACGGCCTCGACATCATTCGCCATTCGACTTCGCACCTGATGGCCTACGCGGTCAAGGAACTGTTCCCCGAGGCACAGGTGACCATCGGCCCGGTGATCGAAAACGGCTTCTACTACGACTTTGCCTGCCAGCGCCCCTTCACGCCGGAAGACCTGGAGACCATCGAGAAGCGCATGATCGAGTTGGCGAAGAAGGACTTTCCGGTCACCCGCGAAGTCTGGTCACGCGACAAGGCGGTGGAGTTTTTCAAGTCCATCGGCGAGCACTACAAGGCCGAACTGATTTCAGCGATTCCGCAGGGCGAGGATGTGTCGCTGTATCGCGAGGGCGACTTCATAGACCTTTGCCGCGGCCCGCACGTGCCGTCTACCGGCAAGCTCAAGGTGTTCAAGCTGATGAAAGTGGCCGGCGCCTACTGGCGTGGCGACCAGAAAAACGCGCAGTTGCAGCGCATCTATGGCACCGCCTGGGCGAAGAAGGACGAGCTCGACGCGCACCTGCACATGCTGGAAGAGGCCGAGAAGCGCGATCATCGCAAGCTCGGCCGGCAGCTCGACCTGTTCCATCTGCAGGAAGAAGCGCCGGGAATGGTGTTCTGGCATCCACATGGCTGGACCGTGTGGCAGGAGGTGGAGCAGTACATGCGCCGCGTCTATCGCGACAACGGTTATCAGGAAGTGCGCTGCCCGCAGATTCTCGATCGCAGTTTGTGGGAACGCTCGGGCCATTGGGAACATTTCAAGCACAACATGTTTGCTACCGAGTCGGAGAATCGCGATTACGCCGTGAAGCCGATGAACTGTCCGGGGCATGTGCAGATTTTCAATACCGATGTGCGTTCCTATCGCGAACTGCCTCTGCGTTACGGCGAGTTCGGTTCCTGCCACCGCAACGAACCCTCAGGGGCGCTGCACGGCGTGATGCGGGTGCGTGCCTTTACCCAGGACGATGGCCATATTTTTTGCACCGAAGACCAGATTCAATCGGAGGTTACGGCCTTCAACGACCTGTTGCGCAAGGTGTATGGCGACTTCGGCTTTCACGATGTTGCCGTCAAGCTGGCCCTGCGCCCCGACGGGCGGGTGGGCGAGGATCACCTGTGGGACAAGGCCGAAAGTGCGCTGCGCGCGGCGCTGACGGCCAGTGGCTTGACGTGGGAAGAACTTCCCGGCGAAGGGGCTTTCTACGGACCGAAGATCGAATTCCACATCAAGGATGCCATCGGCCGCTCCTGGCAATGCGGCACGGTGCAGGTGGACTTCTCCATGCCCGGGCGCCTCGGCGCCGAATATGTCGGCGAAGACAACAGCCGTCACACGCCGGTGATGCTGCATCGGGCGATCCTCGGTTCGCTGGAGCGATTCATCGGCATTCTGGTCGAAAATCACGCCGGCGCTTTCCCGCTTTGGCTGGCGCCGGTGCAGGTGGTAGTCATGAATATCTCTGAAGCGCAGATGGATTACGCCGAAGATGTGGCGAAAATGCTGCGCGACGCCGGCCTGCGTGTCGCGAGCGATTTGCGCGGAGAGAAAATAAACTATAAAATACGCGAACATAGCTTGTTGAAGCGGCCTTATATCGTTGTTGTGGGTGACAGGGAAAAGGCCGCAGGATTGGTCGCTTTACGTGCCCGCGGCAATCAGGATCTCGGGCAGATGTCCCCCCAGGCCTTGATCGAGCGTCTGTTGCATGAAAAATGCAGCAGAAGCGTGGCGGTCTGATTTTTAATTTTTTGGAGATTTGAACCATCGCTCAGGAAAAATCGCAGCGTCTCAACGAAGAGATCACCACCCCCGAGGTTCGACTGGTCGGGGAAGACGGAGAGCAACTGGGCATCGTCCCGATTCGTCAGGCGCTGGCGCTGGCCGAAGAGGCTGGCGTGGATCTGGTGGAAATCGCGCCCACGGCCGTGCCACCCGTCTGCAAGATCATGGACATCGGCAAGTTCAAGTATCAGGAGGCCAAGCGTCAGCACGAGGCCAAGCTGAAGCAGAAGCAGGTGGTGGTAAAGGAAGTGAAGTTCCGTCCGGGTACGGACGAAAA
>JAPLQZ010000060.1 GCA_026399415.1 Rhodocyclales bacterium
AGCCATAACTTGATGGAGAAATGCATGAACCTGATCCAGCAGATGGAAAAAGAAGAAATTGAGCGTTTGGGCAAGACAATACCCGCGTTCGCTCCCGGCGACACCGTGATCGTCAATGTGAATGTGGTCGAAGGCGACCGCAAGCGCATCCAGGCTTTCGAAGGCGTGGTCATCTCCAGGCGCAATCGTGGCCTCAACTCGAACTTTATCGTTCGCAAGATTTCGTCCGGTGAGGGCGTCGAGCGCACCTTCCAGACATACTCGCCGCTGATTGCGAGCGTCGAAGTCAAACGTCGCGGTGACGTCCGTCGCGCCAAGCTGTATTACCTGCGTGATCGTTCCGGCAAGTCGGCGCGCATCAAGGAAAAACTTACCCGCAAGGCTTGATCCGGCGTCATTCGGAGACAACGAAAAGGGCCGCCCGGCATGCCGGGCGGCCCTTTTCGCTGGGGCGGCGCGCCTGTCAATAGCGCTTCTTGTTGTTCTCGATCAGCGCGTAGGCCGAGTGGTTGTGGATCGATTCGAAATTTTCGCTTTCGACCACATAGGCATCGATACGCGGATCGGCATTGAGCGCACCGGCAACGTCGCGCACCAGGTCTTCGACGAACTTCGGATTGTCATAGGCCAGTTCGGTGACGTATTTCTCGTCGGGGCGCTTCAACAGCCCGTAAAGCTCGCACGATGCCTGGGTTTCGGCCATGCGGACGATGTCTTCGATCCACACCAGCTGGTTCGTAGTGGCGGTGATGGTGACGTGTGAGCGCTGGTTGTGTGCGCCGCGATCGGATATTTTCTTCGAGCAGGGACACAGGCTGGTGACCGGAACCACGACCTTGATGGTCTGCCGGTAACGTCCTCCCTCGATAATTTCGCCGATGAAAGTTACCTCGTAATCCATCAGGCTCTTGACCTTGGAAACAGGCGCAACCTTGTTGATGAAATAGGGGAAGCTCATCTCCAGATGGCCGGTTTCGGCCTCCAGGCGGGAGACCATCTCGCGCAACATCGTCTCGAAACTCTCGACTGATATTTCCTCCTCGTGAGCGTTGAGAATCTCGACGAAGCGAGACATGTGGGTGCCTTTGAAGTTGTGGGGCAGCCCGACATACATGTTGAATGTGGCAATTGTGTGGCGCACGCCACCGCTCTTGTCCAGCACCTTGAACGGGTGGCGAATGGCCTTGATGCCGACTTTGTTGATTGGTAACTGGCGCGAATCCGCGCTGTTCTGGACGTCTGCAATGGCGGATGGTTTGGGTGGAGCCATGGGATCTCTGCAATTCATGTCATTTCTCGGGGGTTGCACGAAGACGTGCAGCCAACTATAGCATTATCCGACAGATTTACTCGACTATTATTTCCCGCGGCAAGTTTCTCTGCCACGCTGCGTACTATACCGGCATCGTCAAGGCCGACTTCTGCCAGCAGCAATGCCGAATCGCCATGGTCGATGAACCGGTCCGGCAGGCCAAGACGCAGCAGCGGAGTGCGCAGGCCGGACAATTCCAGTGCGCGCGCCACTTCAGCACCCGCGCCGCCGATAAGGGCGTTTTCCTCGATGGTCACCAGCAGGTCGTGGCTGGCGGCGAGTTGACGGACCAGTCCGGTGTCGAGCGGCTTGACGAAGCGCATGTTGGCGACTGTGGCGTCGAGCGTTTCGGCTGCCTTGAGCGCGGGCGTCAGCATCGCGCCGAACGCCAGCAGGGCCACCCGCTTGCCGTTTCGCCGTAGTTCGCCCCGGCCCACAGGCAAGGTTGCAAGCCCGGGTTCCATGGCTGCCCCGGGTCCGCTGCCGCGCGGGTAGCGCACCGCGCTAGGGCTATCCAGAGTGAAGGCGGTGGAGAGCATCTGGCGACATTCGTTCTCGTCGCTCGGGGTCATCACCACCATGTTGGGAATGCAGGTGAGGTAGGACAGATCGAACGCACCGTTATGCGTTGCGCCGTCGGCGCCGACCAGACCACCGCGGTCTATGGCGAACACAACCGGCAGATTCTGCAAGGCGATGTCGTGAATCAACTGGTCATAGGCGCGCTGGAGAAACGTCGAGTAGATCGCCACCACCGGCCTCATGCCTTCGCAGGCCAGACCGCCGGCAAAGGTCACCGCGTGCTGTTCGGCGATGCCGACATCGAAAAAACGCTGGGGAAATTCCTGCGCGAAGCGCACCATGCCTGAACCCTCACGCATTGCCGGGGTGATTCCGATCAGACGGGGGTCGGCCTGAGCCTGATCGCACAGCCAGTCGCCGAATACCTGGGTGTAGGTTGGCCGGCCCGGCGCCTTGCCCTGCTCGATGCCGTTGGCGGCGTCGAACTTGCCGACGCCGTGGTAGAGGATCGGGTCCGCTTCGGCCAGTTTGTAGCCTTGGCCTTTTCTGGTGATGACATGAAGGAACTGCGGACCCTTCAGTTTGCGCAAATTTTGCAGCGTGGGGATCAGTGCATCGAGGTCATGGCCATCGATGGGGCCGATGTAGTTGAAGCCCAGTTCCTCGAACAAGGTGCCCGGCGAGATCATGCCCTTGACGTGCTCTTCGACGCGATTGGCAAACTCCAGCACATTCGGCATCGAGGCCAGCACCTTTTCTCCGGCGCGACGCGCGGCATTGAAGGTACCGCCCGACAGCAAACGTGCCAGATACTTGTTGAGCGCGCCTACCGGCGGCGAGATCGACATGTCGTTGTCGTTGAGGATGACGAGCAGGTTGGCATCGATCACCCCCGCATTGTTGAGGGCCTCGAAGGCCTGGCCGGCCGACATTGCGCCGTCGCCGATGATGGCGGCGACCCGCCGTTCCTCACCCCTGTTGCGCGCGGCGACGGCCATGCCCAGTGCGGCAGAGATCGAGGTCGATGAATGGCCGACGCCGAAGGTGTCGTATTCGCTCTCGGTGCGGCGCGGGAAGCCCGACACGCCGTCCTTCATGCGCAGGCGCTCCATGCCGGCGCGTCGGCCGGTCAGCGCCTTGTGCGGATAGGTTTGATGACCCACATCCCACACCAGGCGATCTTCGGGAGTGTCGAACACATAATGCAGCGCGACGGTCAGTTCGACGGTGCCGAGGTTGGAAGACAGATGTCCGCCGGTTTTCGATACTGATTCGAGCAGGAACGCTCGCAGTTCGTCAGCCACCTGGGGCAGTTGGTCGCGCTCCAGCGCGCGCAGATCAGCCGGAGAGGAAATGGTGTCGAGCAAGGGATGGTTCATCAGAAAGTCCGCTCGACGATGAAGTCGGTAAGTTCGTGCAGGCGAAGGGCGGACGTGCCGAATGGAGCCAGCGCTTCGTGCGCGTCCCGTCTCAATTTGCCTGCCATCGATTTGGCTTCGCTCGCGCCGAGAATGTTGACATAGGTTGGTTTGTTCTGCGCGGCGTCCTTGCCGGCGGTCTTGCCCAGTGTTGCTGTGCTTGCTTCAGTGTCGAGGATATCGTCGACCACCTGAAACAGCAGCCCGATCCGGTTGGCGAAACGCCCGAGACGCTCCAGCGCGTCAGGTGTGGCTTCGCCGCAATGGGCGCCGAGCAGCACTGCGGCGCGAATAAGCGCCCCGGTCTTGTGAATATGCATGTATTCCAGTTCGCTGATGGTCAGTTGCTGGCCGACGGCGGCGAGATCTATGGCCTGGCCGCCTGCCATGCCGCGCGATCCGGAGGCGGTCGCCAGCAGATGCAGCATATCGAGTTGCCTGGCTGCCGAGATGCCGGCGAACCGGTTCGAAAGAGTCTGAAAAGCCTGGGTTTGCAGGGCATCGCCGACCAGAAGTGCCGTCGCCTCGTCGAACTCGACATGGCAGGTCGGCTTGCCGCGGCGCAGGACGTCGTTGTCCATGCAGGGCAGGTCGTCGTGTACCAGCGAATAGGCGTGGATCAGTTCGACGGCAACGGCAGGGGCGTCGAGCAGCGGACTGTCAGCGCCAAAGATCGAGCCGGCCGCATGGCATAGCAGCGGACGGACGCGCTTGCCGCCGCCCAGCACGGCATAGCGCATCGCTTCATGCAGGCGCGCCGGGGCGAGTTCGGACGGCGGCAAGGCGGCTTCCAGGGCCGCTTCGGTGCGTTGCTGGATGTCGGACATCCAGGAAGGAAAATTCATGAATGTCTCAGCTTTCCTGTTCGCCGCCGGTCCCCGGATCGAAGTCGTGCAATCCATTGGCGTCGAGGATGCGTATCTGCTGCTCGGCGGCGGTCAGGGTGTCCTGACACTGGCGCAACAGCGCGATGCCGCGCTGGTAGGCGTCGAGCGCATCCTGCAATGGCATCTGACCCGCCTCCATTGCAGCGACTATGCTCTCCAGTTCGCTGAGAGCGCTTTCGAACGACGGGGCTGTTGCGGTCGCTGAATCGGTGTTTGGAGCAGTGTTCTGGATAGTGGCCATGAGTGAAGCCTTGGCCGGGAGCGGTGACCAGCGGCAAGGGAAAACCGTAAAAATAGCCTAAGGTGCGCCCTCTGGTCAAATTGGCTACAATTGCGCGGTCGGTAAACACCGGCTGTTTCCCTGTCCTGACGGGTCTTTTCGACCGTTTCCGGTTTCCGGGTAAGCCCTCTTGGAGGTTCGGAATCATGTCTGATGTCGGCGCCCGCGCACTGCTCTCTCCGGGAGCGTCGCAGCTTCCGGTGGAGTGGTATTTCGATGAAAAGCTCTTCGAACGCGAGAGGAAGCTGATCTTCGATGCCGGCCCGGGCTATGTCGGCCACGAGTTGATGGTTCCCGAGTTGTACGACTATCGTTCTCAGGAATGGCACGACCATGCACGAATGGTCGTGCGCCAGGCGGACGGTTGCTACGAGATGTCCAATGTTTGTCGTCATCGGCAGGCGATCATGCTGCAGGGCGCCGGCAATGCCAAAAACATTGTCTGTCCGATCCATCGCTGGACCTACGATGCCGCCGGCGACCTGATCGGCGCGCCGCATTTTCCGGCCAATCCCTGCCTCAACCTGGCCAGGCAGAAACTCGAGAACTGGCAGGGACTGCTGTTCAAGGGTCCGCGCTCGGCCAACGCAGACCTCGTCGGCATGAAGGTCGCGAGCGAACTCAGTTTTACCGGTTACAAGCTCGATCACGTCGAACTGCACCAGTGCAACTACAACTGGAAAACCTTCATCGAGGTGTATCTCGAGGACTACCACGTCGTGCCCTATCACCCGGGACTTGGTGGCTTCGTCACCTGCGATGACCTGACCTGGCAGTTCGGCGACTGGTATTCGGTGCAGCGCGTCGGCGTCACCTCGCTGGCAAAGCCGGGTACCGCGACTTATCAGCGCTGGCACAAGGCAGTGCTGGAGTATTACAACGGCGAATTGCCGAAGCACGGCGCGATCTGGCTGACCTATTTTCCGAACATCATGGTCGAGTGGTATCCCCATGTCCTGGTGGTGTCCACGCTGGTGCCGCAGGACGTGGACAAGACCCTGAATGTCGTCGAGTTTTATTATCCAGAAGACATAGCCCTGTTCGAGCCGGAATTCATCAAGGCCGAGCAGGCCGCCTACATGGAAACGGCGATCGAGGACGATGACATCGGCGAGCGCATGGACCGTGGCCGCCGTGCCCTGATGAAGCAGGGGCGCAGCGAGGTCGGTCCCTATCAGTCACCCATGGAAGACGGCATGCAGCACTTCCATGAGTTCTATCGGCGCGTGATGGCCGGACATATCTGATCGGGGTAATGCAGTCACTCTGGATGATCGCGGCAAGCCTGCTGTTCGCCTGCATGGGCGTTTGCGTGAAGCTTGGCTCGGCGCAGTTCTCGGCCGCGGAACTGGTCTTCTGGCGCGGTTTTATCGCGACCTTGATCCTTGGTTCCTACGTTCTGGTGCGCCGGCTTCCGCTGGCCACGCCGCATGCGCGAACCCACGTCGTGCGCGGTTTGGCGGGTTTCGTCTCGCTGGTGATGTACTTTTATGCCATCAGCCTGATTCCGTTGGCGGCGGCGGTGACGCTGAACTACACATCGCCGCTGTTTCTGGCGCTGTTGCTGGTGCTCTGGCTGAAGGAGCCGGTGCGACGCGGATTCCATGGAACGCTGACGGCCGGATTCATCGGCGTGATATTCCTGCTGCAACCTACGCTGAGCGGCGACCAGTGGCTGGGAGCGGTGTTCGGCCTCGGCTCGGGAATCATTTCCAGCATTGCCTACCTCAATGTGCGACGGCTGGGCGAACTGGGCGAGCCCGAGTGGCGCACGGTATTCTATTTTTCCGCTCTTTCGGCATTGGGTGGTTTGCCCTGGTTCCTGACTGCCAGTCCCTTCCACGCGATCGATGGGCGTGGCTGGCTGCTGCTGCTGGGGGTCGGCGGCTTTGGCGTGCTGGCACAGCTCTGCATGACAGCAGCCTACAAGCGCGGCAAGACGCTGGTCACCGCCAGTCTTGCTTACAGCACCGTCGTGTTTTCCAGCGCCTTCGCAATGTTGTTGTGGGGCGAGACGTTGCCATGGGCCGGTTGGCTGGGCGTGATCCTGATCGTCGCCAGCGGCGTCCTCGCCACCGCGCTGTCGCGCCGCACCGATACCGAAGCCGTTACGGACTGAAGCGCCGCGCCCCTTATCCGGTAATTTTCCGCTTGACCGCGCGGGTCACCATGCGCAGGCGCTGAGCGAGGGGGAGGCGCTTGAAATTGGTCTTCACGGCGCCTTGCGTGAATGCCGTGCGCTTCGAGTAGTCCATTATCAGGTCGACGATCACGGCGCGTCCGCCGACGGCGAATTCGCGGGCGCGGGCGATGGCCTGCGGCACTTCGGCATTTGACGCCACCCGGATGTACTCGGCGCCGGTGGCGATGGCGACGCCGCTGAAGTCGATGGCGCCCAGCGCCGTGCAAGGTTTGCGATTGAACGGAATCTCCTGCGCCTGGGCGATTTGCGACAGCTCGCCGTCATGGAACACATAGAACACCAGTCCCAGGCCCAGTCGCGTGGCGGAAACGATTTCCATGCAGGTCATGGTGAAGGCGCCGTCACCGACGATGGCGAACACTTCCCGCTCCGGATTGGCCAGCTTGGCGCCGATCGCGGCCGGCACCGCGTAGCCCATGCTGTTGAAGTCAGTGGGGACAATCAGCGCCTTGGACTGCCGCACCGGAAACAGTTCAGCCGTCAGATAGGTGTGGTTGCCGTCGTCGACCACGGTGATCGCATCGTCGGGTACGGCGGCGCGCAGCGCGTTGAAGAACACTGCCGGGTTGACCTTGCCGCCGCTGTTATGGCGCAGCCATTCATCATTGTAGGCAGCCTTGTCGCGCTGGATGCGGGCGTGCAGTTCGGTATTCGCCGTGCGGCCAGCGCCGACTCTTTGCAGTTCCTCCAGCAGCGCGGCCAGCACTACGGCCGCGTCGCCTTCGAGGGCCACTGCCGCGGGGTAGTTGGCGCTGAATACCGCGGGATTGATATCGGCGTGAATCAGGTTTGGCGGCACAGTGACGCCGAAGCTGCCGGTGGCGATCTCCGCAAAGCGCGTGCCGACCGCCAGCATGCAGTCGCAGTCGGCAAAGGCATTGCGTGCCGCAGGCACCGCCGCGGCGCCGAAGCCGAAGCCGGTGTGCAGCGGATGGGCGGCGGAAAATACCGACAGGCCCTGCAGGGTGGTCGCCACCGGCGCTTGCAGGAAGTCGGCGATGGCGCGTGTTTGCTCGCAGGCATCGCGCGCGCCCCAGCCGACGAACAGGGCCGGATGTTTTGCGGCCAGCAGCATTTCCGCCGCGCGCCGGATCTCGCTCGCGGCCGCGCGCTGCGGCCTGGGAATGACCGGCCGACCGGGCATCTCGCTCACTTCGCCGGGGAACATCTGCAGGTTCACCGGAATCTCGACGAAGACCGGACCGGGTTCGCCGGAGTGGGCGATCTCCCAGGCCTTGAACAGCGTAGAAACAATATCCGCATGGCTGGTGACGAGAAAGGTCGCCTTGGTCAGCGGCTTGAGGAAGGCGTGCTGGTCCAGTTCGTGAAGCTGGTAGCGCTTGGCCAGATCGGTGCGGATGCCACCGCAGATCACCAGCATCGGGATGCCGTCGAGGAAGGCCTCGCCTATGCCGCTGGCGGCGTGCGTGGCACCCGCAGCAGGGACGATCACCAGCGCTCCGGTCAGGTCGGAAGTGCGGCTCATGCCGTCGGCCATGAAGGCGGCGCCCCCCTCGTGAGTCACCAGTACCGGCGTGATGTGTTCCGAGCTGTTGAGCTCGTCGTACAACTCCGTGTTGTGCACCCCGGGAATGCCGAAAGTATATTTGATGCCGAGGGCTTCGAGTGCCCGTACCGCGATCCAGGCGCCGGTTCGTTTCATGTGGTTTGCTCCCAGGTCATGCTCTGTATTACGTTGCCGCGGCGGCGGCCTGGCCGGCTATCCTGCCGGTGAGGATGCAGCCGCCGAGGAAGCTGCCTTCCAGCGCGCGCAAGCCGTGCATGCCGCCGCCGCCAAAGCCAGCGGCTTCACCCGCGGCATAAAGTCCGGGTATGGCTTCGCCGGCGTGGTCGAGCACGCGGCTTTGCAGATCGGTCTGGATGCCGCCGAGGCTCTTGCGGCTGATGATGAATTCGCGCACCGCGATCAGCGGCCCGGCTTTCGGATCGAGGATCTTCTGGAACTTGCAGGTGCGGATCCGATCGCCCTTCCAGTGCCGCACATAGGCGATGCGGCGCAGCTGCTCGTCGTTGTGCAGGTACTGGCCGCGGTCGATCTGCGCATCGTAGCTTTCGGTTGCCAGACGCATCGCATCGAGGCTCACCGCATCGTCCCCTTGTAGCGCATTCATTTTCGCCACCAGTTCCGGCAAATCGCGGCCGACCACGAAGTCCTCGCAGGAACCGGTCATTTCGTCATAAAGCCAGCGATTGCCGAACAGCAGGTCGCGCAGGAAGGCGAGCTTCTTCTTGTCGCGAATCGACGGATTGAACTCGGCGCCCGAGACCGCGAGTTCCTTGAGCGCAATGCGCTTGTTCATCAGCTGCCAGGAGTACTGCCGTTCCTGGGCGCACACCTGGGCGACCAGATCGCGGGTGTCGAAGCCGGTCACCAGCGGCATCGGGCCGATGCGCCGGCCGCGCCAGTCGAGCCACAGCGCCGAGCGCGGCGGCACCAGCGACAGGCCGTGTCCCGGCTTGCGCGGCCGCGGATGATGTACTCCGGCGGCATAGTTCCACATCGAGTCGAGATGGGTCAGCTGGCCGCCGACGACGCTTACGGCGTCGTGCAGCCGGCCGTCGGCATAGGGATGGGAACCATTGAGGATGACCGGCGGCGGCGAAGACCAGTCGCGGTGCCAGTGTTGCTTCACCCGTTCGATGTTGCCGTTGAAACCTCCGGCGGCAACGATGATGCTGCCGGCATGGAGTTCGAAGGGTCGCTGATCGCCCTCGGTTACGCCACTGCAGCCGGTTACCGCGCCATCCGAACTCAGCAGGTTTTCCACGCGATGACCGAAGCGCAGTTCCAGGCGCGCCCGCTGCGGGTGATGATCCAGTTGGTCGATCAGGCGCAACGCCAGCTCGCGTCCGGTGCCCCAGACGATATGGAAACGAGGTACGGAATTGCCGGGAGTGAACAGGCCGCGTTCGACCCAGTGCGGAGCGGGAATAAAGCCGATGCCGCGCTCTCGCAGCCAGACGCCGACGTCGTCGTGGCAGCGATGCACATAAGCTTCCGCCCAAGCGCAGGGCCAGCGATCGGTCTTGTCGAGTTCGCCGAAGGCATGCCAGTCGGCCAGCGCCAGTTCGGGCGTATCGCGAATGCCGGCGCGCCGCTGCTCCTTTGTTCCGACCAGAAAGATGCCGCCGAAACTCTCCTTTGCCAGACCGCCGAAGTTGTCGGCCGTATCGCGTTCCAGCAGCAGCACGCTGCGTCCGGCGTCGAGAAGCTCCAGCGCGGCGCAGATGCCCGCAATGCCGCCGCCGATGATGATGACTTCGCTCACGGTCTCATCTCCTCATTTTTTGTTTCCCGAGTTTAGCCCGAAATCATGCCGCGCCGAATCGTGCCGACGGGCGGGCTCGCGGCGGCTGCGACCAGGAGTCGGCGCTGACGGCACGGCGCCATGACATCGATCTTCCGGATCGGGAAATGGCAAACCTCAATGGAACCCGCTAAGCTGCCTATTGAATGGAGAACTCGATGCCCATTGGAACCTTGCTGGCCTTCGCTCTCATGTTTGCCCATGCATTTGCCTCGGCGCAAACAGCGGATGCGCCAACTTCACTCTCGCTCGATGACGCCCGCGCCCAGCGCGTCAGAGGCAAGGCAATGAAAGACGAGGCGCAGAAGACCTACGAAGCAGAGCGGGTGGCATGTCAAAGCAAGGCCATCGCCATCAGCTGCATGAGCTCGGCGAAAGAAAAGCGTATTGAAGCGGTCAGGCGCGGCGAAACGATGGAGCGCGAGGGCCACAAAGCCGAACGCGAAATCCACCGGCTGGAGGTCGAAGTCAAGGCGGCGAAGCGTGCGATCGAGGCACCCGCTCAGGAAGCCAGGCAGCAGGCGGATGTCGAACGCTATCGCGAGAAGGAAGAAAAAAGAGCCGCCGAGCGCGAGCGCAGCCGGGTCGAGGAGTCAGCCAAGCTTGAGCAGCGTCGCAGCAAGCTGGCGACCGAGCGGGCGGCCCAGCAAAAGAAGCTTGCAGAGCGACGCCAGGAGGATGCGAAGCTGGCAGAAAAAGCGCCGGAGAATGCCAGGAAGCGAGCCGAACGGGAACAGCAGCATGCCGATCGGGTGAAGAAGATCGATGAGCGCGCGCGGAGTTATGCCGAGGTGCTGAAAAGGCGGGAGGCCGAGGAGGCGGCCAAGCAGGCAGCAGCAGCCGGGGCGTCGGCCAGGTGAATATGGACCGCGAGCGGTCAGCCGCCGCGCAGGGCGGCTGACGCTATCGATTCAGGTTGGCATCAAATGCAGACTCGTTACATTCCTCCGAGTCGCTTGGCAAACGATACCGCATACGCCGGCGAGCGGAACTGAAGCACCGGATCATTGCTTGGGGCGACACCATCGGCCATGACGAGTGGATCGAAGTTGATGGCTTCGCACGCGGCGCCTTTTTGCGGCATCGCGGTCTTGATCGTCAGCGTGCCCACCTTCAGCTGCTTGCGATCTTCCGGCCAGGCCAGTGTCGGATTGTCTTCGGCATCGCCGGCAGCGCCGATGGTCAGCATCATGTCCCAGCGGACCGGGCCTTGCTGGGTGCGATTGATCAGAGCCTGCTCGAGAAAGTTGGCGCCGGCGGTCTTGAGTTCGTCGTCGGAAAGACGCTTTTCACCATCCTGCGGCACGAAACGCCAACGCACCAGCGTGGTCTGTTTCTTCCTGTTGATGAACTTGAAGGTATGGATGCCCCAGTAGCCGCTGTTGGCGTAACTGGCGGGCGGGTTGTTGGTGGCCAGATATTCGGCCTGGGCGAGGTTGTCCGGATGGCTGGCCTTGAAGGCCTTCATCTTTTCCGGATCGGGCTTGCCGGTAGCGGCGTCGGGCTGTAGCGCCAGCATCAGGTCGAGGAAGGTCTGGGGGTTGGCGGCGCCGAAGATCGGCGTGTTGAGCATGGCCATGTTGTGCAGTGCGCCGCCCGGCAGCTTGAATTGCAGCGCCATTCCGCGAACGCTTTTTGCCGTATCCGGTGCTTTCGGGTTGCCGCCGGAGAGCGAGAAACGGGCGATTACCGGCACCGGCTTTCCGGAAAACAGGGCAGAGCGCGTGTAGCGCGCGGCATCCTTGCTGCCGACGAATTCGCCGGCAGCACAGCTTCCCTTGATGTGGTTGCGGCGCTGACCCGGGTTCACGCCAAAGGCGCCCTCGAGGGCAGCGACCGCCTGGTCGGGCGCCACCTGGTTTTCCGCGGCCATGGCCAGCGGGGTGCCGAGGGCGAACAGGCCGGCGAGCGCAAAGCGCGGCAAAGTGCATTTATGCATTTTTGATTCCTTCTTGTGTTGGGGTTGGGGTGCTATTTGTGGTCGATCTGGTCGTACACCGCCGTCGCGATGCGGGCCAGTTTGCCTTTGTCGATCCCGGCCGAAAGTGCGTAGCCGAATTTGCCGTCGATCCAGTAGAAGACATTGACCGGACCTTCCTGCGCGAAGCGGAAAGCGGTGTCCTGGTTGGCGGTGTTTTCGGTGGAGACGTAAAGCGTCAGCCGCTGCCCCGAGGCGTCGTGGTACATGAACTGCGCCACGGGACCGACGTTGCCGGGCAACAGGCGGCCGCCGATCAGTTCGTAGCCGAGCGCGCCGAGCTTGGGCGGCCGCACCGGTGTGCCGAGGCGCTTGGAGAGCCAGGCGACGAGTTGGTCTTCGTTTTCGGCGCTGACTTCGACCGGGCGGCGCACATCGGGGCTGAATACAACGTGGGCCACCGCCGCCTGGCGGGAAAGTGAGGGTGGCGCTGCTTTGGCCAGGCTCTCTGCCGGTGGATAGCGGTCGTGCGCCAGCCAGCCGGCAAACCCGCTGACCAGCGCAATGAGGAAGCCCGCGGCGATGCGCTGCAGCGACCAGCGGGCGAGGAGCGGCCGGTGGAGACTGTCGACCGCGACCGTCGGCGGTGCCGATGCCAGCGCGCTCAGATTTGCCGGCAGCGGTTCGTCGAGTATCGGGTTGAACGAGGACCTGAGGGCCTGCTTCTGGCTCAGATAGGCGCGTACTCGCCCGGCTTCTTCCGGCTGAGTCGCCAGGTAGCTTTCCACATCGCTGCGCCGCGCTTCGGGCAGGGCGGCATCGACGTAGGCCTGCACGTCGGCTTCGGTGATCGGGAGCGGGTTCATCGCACGACTCTCAGCCTGGCGCTAGCCTGCTCGCCGTTCATGATCAGACGCAGCCGTTCCCGACCGCGCGACAGGCGCGACATGACCGTGCCGGCAGGAATGCCCAGCGTTGCGGCAATGTCTGCATAGCTCATTTCTTCCAGGGCAACCAGCAGCAGGACTTCGCGCTGTTCGTCGGGAAGGTGACTCAGCGCGGACTCGATATCTCTCAACTCCAGCTCGTCGGTCTGCGTGGCGCGTGTCGGCACGTCGAAATCATCCTCGGCGATGGAATGAGTGGGCAGCTTTGGCCGACGCAATTGATCGATCCTCAGGTTGTGCATGATGCCGAACAGCCAGGCACGCATGTCGCTGCCGGCCCGCCACTGGGAGAGCCGGGACCAGGCCCGCTCCAGCGTGTCCTGCACCAGATCGTCGGCTGCCGCGCGATCGCCGAGCATCGCCCGCGCATAACGGCGCAGGCGGGGAATCTCGGCCAGGATCGCGCTGCTGTCCACCCTGCGTCAGGGCTTGGCGACGTGCCAGACGTTGTTGAGGAAGCCGTCGCCGGTCGTGTCTCCCGGTTTCGTGTCCTTGACCCAGTAATACAGCGGCTTGCCCTTCAGCGCCCACTGCTTCTTGCCGTCATCGCGGGTGATGATGCTGTAGTCGCCGCTGGCGGTATCGCCATCCATTGCCAGCAGCGGCGGCCAGTTGGCGGCACAGGGGCCGTTGCAGACGCTCTTGCCGTCGGCGTCCTTGTCGAAGGTGTACAGCGTCATGCCGTTGCTGCCGGTGACCATGCCATTGGATACCATGGCCGGTGCCGCGGCATAGGCTGCCAGCGAGGCGGATGCAAGCAGGGCGAGCGCGAGTTTGTGAATTTGCATTTTTATCTCCGTTGGGGTTTGGGGTGCTACTCCTGCATGAACGGAAAGAAACCTGATCTTATTCCAGCGGCGGTAAAATTAATTGTTGGTGGAATTCAGGAAATCGAGGCCCCAATTGTCCCAGGACGTTAGCCAGAACGGTAAAGCCGGCAACAGAGGCAATCCGAACTTCAAGCTGGTGCGGTTTTTTACTACCGCCAGCCTGCTTGCATTCGTGGTTGTAGCGGTTTCGCTGGGCTACATATTTCGGACACTGGCCATCGACGGGCTAGTCAATGGGTATGAGAACGAACACGTCAATCTTGCCCAGGTGCTGGCCAACGAGATGTGGGAAGAGGATTTCGGCCCACTGGTTCTGGCGGTGGCAGGCAAGTCAGCGGTGGAAATCCAGGTTGCACCGCAGATCCCGGCGATACACAAGAAAGTCTTGACGCTTCTGAGTGGCACCAAGGTCTTCAAGATAAAGGTGTATGACCCGAGGGGCATGACGGTCTACTCGACCGAACTCAAGCAGATCGGCGAGGACAAGAGCAACAATGCCGGCGTGATCGACGGCTTGCGTGGCCTGAGCAGTTCAGATCTGGTGCATCGGAATCAGTTCAGCGCGTTCGAGGGCGAGGTGCAAAACCGCGATCTGGTCGAGAGCTATGTTCCCCGCTATGACCCTGCCCTGGGCAAGGTGAGCGGCGTGTTCGAGATCTATGGCGATGCCACCTACGTGCTGGCTGACATCGGCAGGCGGCAAAGATACATGATCTTCGCCGTGACCGGCCTGCTGGCCCTGCTCTTTGCGATGCTGTTCGCCATCGTCAACAGAGCGCAGAACCTGATTCTTCGGCAGAACCAGGAGCGCGAAGCGGCTCAGGAAGCCCTGAGTTTGAGCGAGGAACGCTGGCAGTTCGCCCTCGAAGGGTCCGGTGCCGGCGTCTGGGACCGTAACCTGCAGACAGGCGACGTCGTGTTCTCAAGACGTTACAAGGAGATTTATGGCTTTGCCGAGGATGATCTGGCAAATCACCAGGAACCCTGGGATGCACGCATTCATCCTGATGACGTGGCGCTGGTAGAGGCGGATCGGGAAGCTTATTTCAGGGGAGAGAAATCAACCTATTCCAGCGAGCGGCGCATGCGCTGCAAGGACGGCAGCTGGAAATGGATACTCTCGCGCGGCATGGTGGTGGCACGTGATGCGAACGGGAAACCCTTGCGCATGATCGGCACGCATACCGACATCAGCGAGCGCAAGCAGGCCGAAGCGGAACTCGACCGGCACCGCCATCACCTCGAAGAAATTGTTGCCGTGCGCACCGCCGAGCTGGCGCGCGCTCGTGACGCCGCCGAAGCGGCCAACCGCGCCAAGAGCAGTTTTCTTGCCAACATGAGCCATGAACTGCGCACGCCGATGAATGGCATCATGGGCATGACCGATCTGGTGCTGGGCCGTGCCACCGATCCCCGGCAGATCGACTGGCTCAACAAGAGCAAGGTTTCCGCGCAGCGCCTGCTCGCCATCATCAACGACATCCTCGACCTGTCGAAGATCGAGGCCGGCCAACTGCAACTCGAAGGCGCGGACTTTGTCGTCGCGACGATCCTCAACGATGTCGCCTCGATGATCGGCCCGGCGGCGCGGGACAAGGGGCTGCGGCTTGCCGTCGAGCCCGATGCCCTGCCCCTGTGGCTGCACGGCGATCCGGCGCGGCTGCGCCAGGCCCTGCTCAAGCTTGCCGGCAACGCCGTCAAGTTTACCGAGCAGGGGTCCATCACCCTGCGCGCTCTCCAGCTGCATGAAAAGGGCGACGAGATTCTGGTGCGCTTCGAAGTCACGGATACCGGCATCGGCATCCCGCCGGAAACGCTGTCCCGCCTCTTCAGAACTTTCGAGCAGGCCGACAATTCGATGACGCGCAAGTATGGCGGCACCGGCCTCGGCCTCGCCATCACCCGGCGTCTGGCCGAACTGATGGGCGGAGAAGTCGGCGCTGTCAGCACGCCGGAGGTCGGCAGCACGTTCTGGTTTACGGCTCGCCTGCAGCGTGCTCACGGCATCCTGCCTGCAGACAAGGCGAGCAGTAGTGAAGTGACGCCGCAGCAGGCGCCGGATTCCTCGGAAGCGTTGGCGCCAGATCCCGACCGCGCCATGGCGGTGCTGAAACAACTGGAACCCCTGCTGGCCAGCGACGATACCCGCGTGGGCGATCTGTTCGACGCGAACCGCCGTCTCCTGCTGGCCACGCTCGGCACCGAGGCGATGCTGCTGGAACGGCAGGTGGCGGCTTTCGACTACCCGGAAGCCCTGGCGACGTTGCGGGAAATCATCCGGAAAGCGCCGGGAAACTGACGCCGCGGGAATATGGTGACCGACGTCGCAAGCAGGTCCGGAAATTCTGGTCGCATTATCGGCAGGCCTCGCGATCCAGCCAATCGGTGACCAGCGGCCAGAGCGCGGCCTCGCTTTGCGGCTTGAAAAAGCCGAAATGGCCGATGCGCGGCAGGTCGTATTCGGCGGGTTCGAGGACGCGGTAATCGACCGGCCGCCGCAAGTAAGCGGCATGCAACAGGCGCGAGCCGTCTTCGAGCAGCATTTCGTCATCGGCGAAGGTCAGGGCCAGCACCGGATAGTCGGCGCTGGCATAGGCTTCGCGCGCGCCGGGTTCGCCGGTCAGCAGGTAGTCCGGCGTCAGGCACCAGCGCCGCCACTGGAACATCGCTGCGGTCGGAAGATCGCCGATGACGCCCAGGCGGGCGCCTGGAAAGTAGCCGAAAACCGGGCAAAGCACGGGCGCCAGCACGTGCCACATCAGCGGCGCCGAACGGCGGATGCGCGGCGTGATGTGGCGCATTGAACCGCTGCCGACGGCGATGTTGACCAGACCGGCGAGGCGTTCGCGCGAGGGCAGCAGCGGCGCGACCTGGCCGCCGAAACTGTGGCCGACGACAAACACCGGCCGTTGCGGCGAGGTCTCGCTGATTTGAAGCAGCAGGGCATCGTAGTCCTTCGTCAGCCAGTCGCTGAGGTCCGCCTTGACATGACGCAGCGAGCCCGTCAGTGACTCGCCGATGCCCCGGTAATCGAAGGTCCACGCCGTGTAGCCGCAGGTAGCAAGATGGCCGGCAAACGCGGCATAAAAGGATTGCGGCACGGCCATCGCCGCGGCGATGATCACGTTGCCCTTGACCGGTCCTTCCGCGTCGAAACGGTAAGCGGCCAGCGCGCGGCCGTCCGTGGCGGCGAATACAATGGGTTTCATGGAGCTTCCTTACGATCCGACATCAATTCTATTTTCAAACTGATTGCAGGAGATTTCCGATGGTATTGCTCGAATTTTCGATGGCGCCTGCCACCCGGGGCGAGAGCATGAGTCCCTACGTCGCCCGCATCCTCGACATCATCGACAAGAGCGGCTTGCCCTACCAGCTCACGCCCATGGGCACCATCATCGAAGGCGAGTGGGCCGAGGTCATGGCCGTCGTGACCTCATGCTTCGAGGCCATGCGGGTCGACTGCCCCAGGATTGGAACCCACATCAAGATCGACTACCGGGCTGGGCCCGGCGGACGGATGGCATCCAAGGTCGACTCCGTCCAGAAGAAGCTCGGTCGCAAGCTTTCGACCTGACATTCGCCGGTTTCCAAGAGTCGGCGCTGGCGGGACGGCGGCAAGTATCCTGCCGAGGATGGGTATCAAAACAAAACGCCCCGAAAGGAGCATCCTGTCTGATTCACTGGCGGGCCAGAAGATATGCCAACACAAACTGTCTACGCCACAACCTGTGATTTAACGAGGATGTAGTTCAGGCCACAATCCTGAATTCGGTCGCTTTGGCAACGGGGCGCACATGGTTGCGCTCGCGTTTCATCTCGACGATGCCGTAGTTCGACATGGTCTTGAGCGTCCGCGAGAGGTTGCCCGGCTTGCGTCCGGTCGTCTCGGCCAAGGACGTGATGGACTGCGGATTCGTCTCCTTGATCACCTGAAGCAATGCACGATTCTCATCGCTCAACACCTCGGCGAGAGAGCGCATTGAGGTGAACCAGATTTTCGGTTCGCCTGACTTTGGCTTGTGCTCGCCGCGAGCAATCGACAAGACCCGCTCCCGAATCTTGTCCTGCGGCATGATACCGATCACGATGGCTTTCATTTCTGTCTTGCCTCCTTCAGAACCCGGTCGACCTCGTTGAAAAAGTCGATCAGGAGTTGCTGTGCATCCTGAAACTCGTAGGGCACGCCTTTGTCGCTCTCATGCCGGTGCTTGTGATCGTAAGTCAGGCGCTGCCCGGCATACTTGAACTTCTTCGGCGGCTTTACCGCATGCGCGTTGTCGTATCCCAAAATCCGCTTTCCGTAAGGCTCGTGGAGCGTCAGGGAATAGCGGATTCCGTGTGGGGCGTCTGCTGTCAC